>PBQQ01000081.1 GCA_002725095.1 Gammaproteobacteria bacterium | reverse complement strand
TGACGGATCAGAGATTTGGTAAGTGAAATCAATATTTTGCATTCGCTTCACATCTAATTTTTTCCAAAACCGCCGTGAAAACAACCGGTGTTTCAATCTTAGGAATCAGTTCGTACAGATCCGAATCGAAGTTGCCCATATAAATAGAGGCCTCTACCTCTGGCGGGCACGCCAGCTCCATGCCCTCACCCTGCTCGCTGGGCACCACCCCAAAGTCGCAATAGTCCTTAAACACATGCGGGTTCCACAGAGAATAAGGCGAGCGCTCCACATAGCGATCGAACATGGCTTGAGCATCTGCGAAGTGACCGCGCCGTCGCGCGACCGGATGCTCTGAAACATCATCGTACTGCTGACGCGCAGCGCTCTGATAGAGCTCTGGGTCCATAATCACTGGATCGATCAAGAGCAGTTGCCGAAAAAAATTTTCGTTATGGCCACACGTATGAGTGACGCAATGTCCGCCCATCGAGTGGCCAACACCAATGGCATCAGATATTTGCAAGGCGCTGCAAAGCTGCAATAGGTCATCGCCAAAGCGCTGCCAAGTGAATGGTGCAACGTTGGCCGAGCGTCCATGACCGCGCATATCCACCGCAAAGATCTGCCAATCTTCGGGCAGCCGCGCCACCACCTGATCCCAGCACCGCGCGTGAAACCCAGTAGCGTGAACCAATAAAACTTGCTGGGTTCCGCGCGATTGACCCGGCCATTCGAAGACAGCGAGGTCACAACCATCAATGGATACCGTGAGTTGCTTAGGAGATTCGCGCATTAGCCCGCCCGTAGACTGAATAAATTCTAAGCCGCACAGTTTAGGCGAAATAGCGACGAAGCGTTACACTTGAGCCTCAAATCGGCATCACTCAGCACCATGGCAGAACTGCAACGTTCAGAAATAGTTTCGGATGATTCGGAATTGCTGATCCTCGTAGATGAAGAGGATCGCGAACTGGGCCATCTGGATAAGGCGGCCTGCCACAACGATTCAGGCATCCTACATCGCGCGTTTTCGCTGTTTATATTCAACACAAACGGCGAGCTACTGTTGCAACAGCGCTCCCCCGAAAAGCGGCTGTGGGGCGGCTATTGGTCAAATTCATGCTGTTCGCACCCACGCAAAAACGAAACCATGGCACAAGCGGTAAAGCGGCGCAGCGAACAGGAACTGGGCTTCAGCACCGATCTGAGCTTCGTCTATAAATTCAAATACCAGGCGGAGTTTGCAGATCTAGGCAGCGAGCATGAGCTGTGCTCTGTATACGTCGGCGAGTTCGATGGCGAGCCCAACATCAACGCGACAGAGATCAGCGCGTGGCGCTGGATCAAGCCCGACGACCTGAACCAAGAGCTTGCGGATCCAACGTCGTTATTCACGCCTTGGTTAAAACTTGAGTGGCAAACTCTGAATCAAGATTTCTCCGAACTTATCGCTGTGCCACGATAGCGCTTTAGTGCCACCAGACGGCTAGGCTGGACACTAAAACACACACCACCGGCACGAAAATCCGCGTCACTGCATCGCGCTGGGTTTCACCCTAGGGCCTGCCACCGCAGTATGACGGTCGAACCACGCGTCGGCAGAGTCGCTGAGACGTGCGCGCATGCCTAACTTGATCTTTTGCGGTGTGCCGGCAGGGAAATCCGCAAAACGCTGACACAGAGCCCGCGCGGTGGCCACCACTTGATCATCCGCTACCGACTCGTTCGCCAAACCCAGACGCATCAACTCGGACGCGTTCAACCGATCTCCGATTAACGTCACTTCCGCAATGACACGTTCGCTATGGCGCAGATTAAGCCACGCCATGTTGTACGGTGCGGCCATGCCAATTTGCACTTCGCCCACTTGCAAAAAGGCTTGCTCGGCAGCAATCAAATAGTCACAGGCAATCGCTAAAGCTGCGCCACCATTGATTGCATAGCGCTCCAGCGCCCCAACCACGGGCTTGGTGCAATTAAACAACGCCTTATGAGCACGGCGCCAAGTGGTTTGAAAACCAGCAACCCAGGCGGGCTCGGGTTCCGCATTAAACGCCTTAAGATCGAGACCAGAACAAAACGCTCCTCCCGCACCGTAGAGCAAAATAGCCTGTACCTGAGGATCGTCTTGTAAGGCTTCTAAAGCTTCCGCCAACGCGTCGCCAAACGGACCGGTAATGGCATTTTTTCGCTCGGGCCGGTTGAGCATGACCTCGCCCCAACAGCCACCTGACTCTGTGTGCTGCGTACGCCATTCCACCTCAGCCATAATTCCCCCTAAATCAACAATACAATGCCCAATACCAGCAACAACATACCTAACACTTCACGACGGCGCACTCGCTCGCCAAGCAACCATACCGAGGTAATCAATGTGAACAATAACTCAATCTGGCCCATCGCCCGGACGAGAGCAGCGTTGACGAGCGCCATTGCGGTAAACCAACAAAGGGAACTGGTCGTACCAATCAGACCAACCCAAATAGCAACGCGCCAACTGCGCATAACCCGCTGCAGTTGCTGAGGTTCCCGCGCGATCAGATAGACGCCCATAATCAAAGTCTGAAATGTAAGGTTGACGGCAAGCGTCAGAGCCGCTCGTTGCAGCGCATCGCCCTCGTCTGTACCCAGTGCCAAGCTGGCACCACGAAAACACACCGAGCACAGCGCGAAACTGCTGCCCGCCAGCAGCCCTAACCAGAGTGCCGGGCCACGCCGGAAAAATTGCTGCGGGTTGACTCCACCCGTCAACAAAAAGACACCCACGAGACTGATCGCAATGCCAAGTAACGCAAACCAAGACAATTGGTCACCAAGCAATATCAAACCAAAGGCAGCGGCCTGCATCGCTTCGGTTTTGCTCATCGCAGTGCCTACCGCAAATTGGCCATTGCTTACCGCCGCGACAAGAGCCGACGTCGCGACAATCTGGGTAATACCGCCAGCACCAACGTAACCCCAAAACGCAAAGTTTGAGAGCGGAAGATTTATTTCACCCAGCCAAACCACAAGCAGCCAAGCAAATGGCAGGGCATACAAAAAACGCACATATGACGAACCATTGACCGAAAGAGTAAGCGTAAGTCGGCGCTGCAATAGCGAGCGCAGATTTTGCAAAAACGCTCCGGCAACCGTTAGCCCGATCCACCATTCCATGCGCTATCCTCTCACCGTCACAACGCTGCCTCTGACTGGCCGCGCTGAGCTCGGGCGTATTTTTTCGACACTCGGTCAAAACGCGTCACCAGAACCACCGCCGCGCACACCAAGCCACACGCTAAACCGATCCAATAGCCGGTCACTCCGAGGTTAAAGCCCTCGAAGAACCCATAGCCGAACACCAGAGCCACCGGCAAACTGACAAACCAATAACAAACAACGGCAATGAAAAACGGCCCAGTGGTGTCTTTGTAACCGCGTAAAGCCCCCATGGCGATAACCTGTACGTCATCAAAAATCTGATACACCGCTACGATCAGCAACAGACTCGTGGCTACAGCCACCACCTGCGGTTCTGTGGAATACAGGCTTACAGCCCACGGCCCTAGCGTCAACAAGGCAGTGACCGCGACTAATGCAAAACCGAAACTCGCCCCGATAGCCACCCAGCCACTGCGCCGCGCAGCAGAGAAATCGTTAGCGCCGACATTAAACCCCACACGGATAGAGGCGGCCATTCCCAACCCTAAAGGCACCATAAACACGAGCCCACTGATGTTGTTGACAATTTGATGGGCGGCGACCGTCTCTGCGCCCAGACGCCCGATCAACAACGTCATTAAAGAAAATATGCCGAATTCAGCGAAGGTCGACATGCCTATGGGCAAACCTAATTTCACATAGCGCCACATTGCCTCGGTATCCGGCCACGAAAACTGGCTAAAGACCCGCGCAACGGCAACCCGCGACGAGCGCACCACAACACAAATAGCGATGAGCTGAAACGCCATAACCGTCGCCGAGGCCCAACCGCAGCCTTCACCACCCAGAGCCGGAATCCCCCAGCCCCCGTATATGAACCAATAATTAAGCGGCACCTTTAACAACAACCCGACACCAGAAATCACCATGGCTGGCGCGGTCCAAGATAAACCCTCACAGAGGTAGCGCAGCGCAAAATATCCGAGCACGGGCAACACCCCCCAACTGATCGCTGAGAGATAACTCACCGTAATAGGAATCGCCTGAGGATCGACCCCGATCATGTGATAGAGGGGTTCAATGTTCCGCAGCAGCAGGATCAATACGAGTCCAGAGGCCAGAGCGATCCACAACACCTGGCGCACCGCCTCGCCCGCCTCGTGGCTGCGGCCAGAGCCGTGCAACTGTGACACCGTGGGTGTGAGCGCCATGACAATACCGGCCACCAACAACAACAATGGCCAGAACACCACCCCACCCAGCGCCACGCCCGCCAGATTCACCGCACCCAGACGACCGGCCATAACCGTATCGACCACACCCATACCCATTTGCGCCAGCTGGGTAAACACCAGCGGGCCGGCAAGGCGAACCAATTGCTGGATTTCGGCAAGATTGCGCTGAGCAGTGATGTTAAAGATCCCCTAGTTGCCCTGTGCGCACGCACAATACCTTATCGGTCAGACAACCACACCAAATCTGACCAGTAAGGCCGGAAAGTATGCCGCTATAGCGACAGAAAATTTGAAGTCACACAAAAATCCATTACGTAAGCCCACACCGCAAAGTGATCTTTGTGCTATTGGCCGCGCTCAATCATATAGTCCACTGCCGCCGCTAAATCCTCATCGCTGCAACTAAAACACAATCCACGCTGGGGCATTGCAGGGGCTATGCCCTCCATCGTCGAAGCCAGCAAAACCGCACGGCCTTGCGCGATGCGCGGACCCCATGCCTCTGCATCGCCCAAACGAGGAGCACCGCTCAACCCTGGGTTATGGCAGCTGTAACAATATTGATCGTAAATTTCTTGGCCTGGAGATGCCTCTGCCGCTGCGCTCGCAGCTTCTGCGGTATCCGCATTGCCGCCGCAACCAGACATCATGACTAACGCGACGGCCAATGCGCCGATATGCCAAACAGTAAACCGCCTCACAGCCATACCTTGTTTCATGATATCTGCCTCAACAAACCTAAGCGGGCAAGGTGAACGTATCCGCGTCTAGGCTAACTGGAAACTGCTCGCGCGCGACGCTGAGACTTTGCCAATCCAGAGCTTCGGTGATAACCGCAGGCTTATCTCCACACTCGGACAGAACTGCGCCATCATGCCCATATACCGCCGTGCCGCCGTCATAGCGCAGCGCATTGCCGTCGCTCCCCACAATATTTACACCGACACAATACGCTTGGTTCTCTATCGCCCGAGCGCGGAGCAAGGTCTGCCAAGCCATTTGACGTGCGGCGGGCCAGTTGGCAACCACCAGCAACACATCGTAGTCACCCCGATTGCGCAGCCAAACCGGAAACCGCAGGTCATAGCAGACCGCCAGACAGATCCGCCATCCGTTCAACTCTACAATCAGTCGGTCGTGGCCGGCGGCATAATGAGCATGCTCATTCGCCATGCGAAACAGATGACGCTTATCGTAGAAACTCAGCTCACCACTGGGAGCGGCCCATATGAACCGATTGAAATATTGCCCTGCATCGCTGATGACCACGCTGCCGCAAAGCACTTTTTTTAACGCCAGCGCGCGTTCGCGCATCCATGACACCGTGACACCGTCCATTGGCTCGGCCACCTGCGCAGAATCCATAGTAAATCCAGTGCTAAACATCTCCGGCAAAACCACTATTTGCGAGTCGTGAGGGATCTCAGCAAGCAACTGATCAAACAGCGCGCGGTTGGCCTGAGCATCGTGCCAATGGGTATGGGTCTGCAGCAAACTAACGACTAGAGGCTGCATAAGATCTCGGCCGCACGTTCTAAAGTGGCGTTGTCCTTGGCGAAGCAGAAGCGCAAAACCGACAGCGGTTCAGGACCGGCCTGCTGATAAAATACCGATACCGGAATAGCCGCAATGCCCAATTCCTCGGTCCATCGGCGCGCCAATGCCACGTCGCCTTCGGCACTGAGCTGCGAGTAATCCAACAACTGAAAGTAGGTGCCGGGACTCGGCGTAAATTGAAATTTAGACTCTGCGAGCAAACCGCAAAAGTAGTCGCGCTTGGTTTGATAAAACCTGCCTAATTCGTTGTGATGATCGGGATCAGCGACCAGAAAATCAGCAAGGCCATGCTGTACTGGGGTATTGACCGTGAAGGTTACAAATTGGTGAATGCGCCTAAATTCCTTAGTCAGCTCTGGCGGTGCCACGCAATAGCCGACTTTCCAACCGGTCACGTGATAGGTTTTGCCAAAGGACGACACGACAAAACTGCGTTGATACAGATCGGGGTATCGGCAAAGGCTTACATGGGCCACGTTGTCGAAAATAATGTGCTCGTACACTTCGTCGCCGAGCAAAAAGATGGGCTTGTCCTCGATCAACATCTGCAGCGCCCGCATATCGTCTGCATCCCAGACCGATCCCGTCGGGTTGTGCGGTGTGTTGATGATGATCAAGCGTGTGCGATCTGAAATTGCGTCGCTCACCATGTCCCAATCGACTCGATACGCCGGTGCTAACAATGGCAAGTGCACGGGCACGCCGCCCTGCAAACGAATCACCGGATCGTAACTGTCGTAACAGGGGTCGAACAAAATGACTTCATCGCCTTGATTAACCACCGCAGCGATCGCACAAAATAACGCTTCGGTGGCACCTGCGGTTACCGTAACTTCATCAACAGGCGAACACCTTAAGCTGTAGAGATCAGCAACTTTGTGCGCAATGGCTTCGCGCAATGCCGCTACCCCTGCCATTGGTGGGTATTGATTAAAACCATGGGTCAAATAGTGCTGCACACGCGCCAATAACTCGGGCGGGCCATCGAAATCAGGGAACCCTTGCGACAAGTTAATAGCGCTGTGGCGCTCGGCTAGGGCACTCATCACCGTAAAGATCGTAGTTTCCACGTCAGCTAGCTTGCTGACTGGCGAGAGAGTTTGCATAAACAACGTGTTTGTAAGTGAGCCAATATGGTCGCATAGGGTCGCACGCAACTAAACATCAAAATATTTTGATATTTATAGTCAGGCTGGTAGCATCCGCGCGTCATTAATTTGCAGAACCGCTAACGCCGTGCCCATAGCCGCTCAAAAGCACATTGTTTCGCTACCACAGTTGCAAGATTGTGACGTCGTGCGCGTGACTAAGGCCGTAGGCGACGACCTCAGAGCTAATATTCT
>PBQQ01000079.1 GCA_002725095.1 Gammaproteobacteria bacterium | reverse complement strand
TGTCTGGATACAGTACTGACACTGAATGAGAGTGGTCATCGCCGTGGTCATCGCCGTGGTCATCGCCGTGGTCATCATGATCATCGTGGTCATCATCTTGGCTCATCCATCCGGCCCAGAATTCATCCCATGAAAGATGGCTGTCGTTATTTGTATCAAACATCTCTAGAGCATGTTCCGCAGTCATTTCGTCACTGTGCTCGTCACTGTGCTTTCCACCGTAGGGAATCGGGTCAAGGAGGGGAGCGACCTCCAGGACGGTGGCTCCGTCCGACTCGGCTTTCTCGAGAGCGTCCTCCAGACCTTCCTCCAGCATGAGGCCGTTAGCGACGACCAGATCCGAGGTAACCAGGTCAGCGACCTGGGCCGATGAAGGGGAGAAGTCGTGCGGATCAACGCCAACCGGCATGAGCGTTATCGCCGTGGAGTCGGGGCTGGCGCAGGCGACGATGTCGCCGACGACGCTGCCCAGCATGGTGGTGGTCGACACCACCGATACGGATGGTGCGCTCGACTCCGACTCACTTGCATCGGCAGTAGATGCATCATCGGTGGAGGAGGGATCGGCTTCCTCCTCCACCGATGAAGTTTCTTCCTCGGTCGCGCTCTGCGAGGCAGTGGCCTCAGAGGACGTGGAATCGTCCGAACTCGAACATGCGACGAGAGATCCAGCGGAGGCCAAAGCGGCTGCGGTCAAGAGGGCAAGTTTGTGTGAGGTCATGTAGGCATGGTGCCCTTAATGAAAATGATTGTCAAGTTCAGAAGCGGCCGAGAAACTTCAGCACGGCAAGCCCGAGGACGGCGACGACGATGATCAGCCGCGTGGCCCGCCGACCGGGCGTCAGTACCGGCCAGGACAGCACGAGTAGCCAGCCGAGAAAACCGCCGACGATCAGCAGGAAAATCCCGCCGAGCCAGGCCAGCGAGCCGGTTTGGATCAGCCCGAGGAAGAGAAAGGCGCCCATCAACACCACGATCAGCCACCGGGGCACAGCCATGAGCTTGGTAAGGATGGGGATGCTGGCACGCTCGAGCGACTCTCGGGATTGACCCGAGGATGGGCGTGCCGGAGGTTGTTGTGCGGGTGGCTGATTCGGGCCTTGGACGCCGGGCGGCAGGTCTCCCTTCTTTCGGCGCTTCTTATCGGCCATCTCTTCCCTCGCAGATACCGGACGCCTGGACTAGCGTCATCTTCGTGAAGGAGCCTAGTGCGCTGGGGGACATGGCCCCTTTGCTCGTTCAATCCCGATTTCGTGTCACGCATGATCGCGACGGGTGGTTTACCCGGATGCGCGCCGCGTTCGCGGTGCTGGCTGAATCGACAGGTTTCCACCGTGGCTGGATTGGACAGGCGACGGACGACGCCGAACTCGTGACACTCACCACCCAGTGGGAGGGGATCGGTGCGTATCGAAAGGCGCTGTCCCGCTTCGAGGTGAAGGCCGAGGTCATTCCCTTGCTGTCCACCGCGATCGATGAGCCAACGGCATACGAAGCCGTTGTTGTGCAGGAAGCCGGTGAGGTGAAATCGTTCGCGAGCGGGCTCGCCGCCGACCACGACGCCGTCGGGCTGGGATCGGCGTCGGCGGCTTTCGTCCCGCCTGTCACCGGTGCGGACGTTCACGACGGACGCTGAGGGCAGGCACTCAAGCGCACCGTCAGGTGTGTGATTGAGCGCTGACTCGTACACTCAGTTCCGTCCGCCGACAGCCAGCCGGAGTGGAAGCGCGCAAGGCGCTTCGGAAATGGAGCGTTTTGTGGCTTCCCGCGTCGATTCCGTCGTCAATCTCTCCAAGCGTCGGGGATTTGTTTTCCCGTCGTCGGAGATCTACGGCGGCACCCGCTCGGCCTGGGACTACGGCCCGCTGGGAGTCGAGCTCAAAGAGAACGTGCGCCGGCAGTGGTGGCAACACATGGTGCGTGGGCGCGACGATGTGGTCGGCATTGATTCGTCGGTTATCCTTGCCCCGCAGGTGTGGATCGCATCGGGTCATGTCGATGCGTTCGTCGATCCGCTGACCGAGTGCAAGCAATGCCACAAGCGTTGGCGGGCGGATCAACTGATCGAAGCGTTCGCCGAGAAGAACGGTCACGAACCACCCGAGGGTCTCGCGGAGATCGTATGTACCAACTGCGGAACCAAGGGCAACTTCACCGAGCCGCAGAACTTCAACGGCATGCTCCGCACGATGGTCGGTCCCGTCGAGGACGAGGGCGCTGTTCATTACCTGCGCCCGGAGACCGCGCAGGGCATCTTCGTGAATTACCTCAATGTGATGAACTCCGCACGCAAGAAGCCGCCTTTCGGTATCGGGCAAACCGGGAAGAGTTTCCGCAACGAAATAACGCCGGGCAATTTCATTTTCCGAACCCGTGAATTCGAGCAGATGGAAATGGAATTCTTCGTCAAGCCTGGGACGGACGAAGAATGGCATGAGTACTGGCTGCAGAACCGCTGGAATTGGTACATCGACCTCGGCTTGAATCCGGACAACCTGCGATTCTTCGAGCACCCGAAAGAAAAACTCTCGCACTACGCGAAGCGAACCGTGGATATCGAGTATCGATTCCTCTTTGCCGGAGGCGAGTGGGCGGAGCTTGAGGGCATCGCTAACCGCACCGACTACGACCTCAAGACCCACGCCGAGAGTTCGGGAACGGACCTGTCTTATTTCGACCAGGAACTTGACGAGCGCTGGACGCCCTACGTCATCGAGCCGGCGGCGGGCCTGACCCGGGCGGTTCTTGCGTTCCTGCTCGATTCCTACGACGAGGACGAAGCTCCGAACTCCAAGGGGGGAGTGGACAAGCGAACGGTGCTGCGGCTTGATCGGCGATTGGCGCCGGTGAAGGTGGCGGTGCTTCCCCTGTCTCGCAACACCGACCTTTCGCCGAAAGCGAAGGACCTCGCGGCAATGTTGAGGAAGACGTGGAATGTCGATTTCGACGATGCCGGGGCGATCGGTCGCCGCTACCGACGTCAGGACGAAATCGGCACTCCGTTCTGCGTGACGGTCGATTTCGACTCACTTGAGGATCAGGCCGTCACCGTTCGCGACCGCGATTCGATGGCGCAAGAGCGCGTCGGACTTGACCAGATCTCTTCGTGGCTGAGCGAAAGGCTGCCGGCGCAGTAACCCAGCCGGCGTATCGGTGCCGGACTCGTAGATTGCCGGAAGGCGCGAATCGCCTGACGACATGAATTGCCCGGAGACAAGAGAAGGGCCGCCCTGTCCAGCAAGGCGGCCCCCATCACGTTGTGATTCGAGCTAGCTGACGGCTCGCTTCAGCGCTGTTCCTGCGGAAATCTTCACGGCGGTGCGTGCAGGGATCTGCATCTTCTCGCCGGTTGCAGGGTTCCGGCCCTCGCGGGCGCTTCTTTGCACCGTCTCCAGGGTGGCGAAGCCGGGAATGGTCACCTTCTCACCCTTGGTCAGGGCGTCCGTCACCACATCTTGAATGGCGTGGAGCGCCGCGTCCATCGCCGAGGCGGACGTTCCGGCGCGCTCTGCGGCAGCGGACACTAGTTCAGATCGATTCATGTCTCTCCTTTAATGAAAACGATTGTCAGCGAGGCCGAAAATAGCAGAGAAATAGGGGAATTCGGCGGAAGCGGCCGCCGAAACGGCGGCGTGGTTGACGGCAGATCTTGCGCCCGTGGGGTCGTTACAAGCACTCGCACCGGTCGGTGTCGGCGCTGAGTACCTGCGCGACCCGGCCCGAGCTATCCACTGCCAGATCCGCTTCCCCCGAGGAGACCACCGAGTACGGCTCGAGTCCGGTCATCGCGCTGGTCACGAAGGAGGCAGTAAGCCCGTTGACATCGACCACCGCTCCGATCGCGAAGAGGGATCGAGTCTCAGCGATTGCGTCACCGGTTCCGGCGCGAATGACCAGTCGGGTGTCCGGGGCGATCGCCAGCGACGAGACGGCGACGGCGATGTTGTCCCATTCTGCGGACCCTGCCGCAATCAGAGCCTCGGCCTCATCCACGCGAGCAGCCTTGAGAGTGGACCGCGATGCAGCGTCCCCCACGATGACCGGGATGCTGCCGGCCCGGGCGAGCTGAAGGGTTCGAGCGTCGGGCTTGACTTCGATGCCGATGACAGCGACACCAAGGGCGCGTAGTTCCTCGGCCAACCGCAACCCCACCTGGCCCATGCCGGCCACAACCACGTGGCCGAAGCGCGGAGCGACCCGTCGTCCGAGCAAAGCGACGTGTCGACCGGAGAGAAGATAGTTGACGATGCCGGCAGCGAACATCGCGGTGAAGGTGAGCACGGAGAGCGCGGCGATGGTTGCCCAGACCAGAACCCACGGCTCGTCGTCAGACAAGGCAGGAGAGGAAATCGTCGCCGTGGTTCGTGTCGCGTCATACACGGCCCGCAGGAAATGCGCGTGCTGGAGACCCACGATCGTGTCCAGAATGATGATCGAAATCAAGCCGATGATCCCGGTTAAGAGAACTTTGGTGCCGGCGTCGTACGCGCGCAGTTGTCCTGACATGCGTCCAAGTCGTCCGTATCGCTTGACGCCATCAGGGGTGAAGTAGTCCGCGATGGTGACGTCATTGTCATCGGTCGGGGTCACCGACACCCAGCGACTCTCGTCCTGGGTTCCGCGTCGCCGGATTGCCGCCGCTTCGGGGTGGATGGCGGCGGCGACCAGACTCGGAACGCTGATCGCCGCCGGGGACAAGACAACGGAATCGGGGACGTGGCCACGAAGTTGCTCGCGAGCAGTGCGATCGAACATCGCTGCGAAAAGCCGGGCCGAGGGTTGAATGTGATGGGCGGCGAGGGAGTAGCGCAACACCTTGATGTCGTCGTGCAGGAGCACCGCAATTCCGTCGACGTCGGGGGTCAAGGCCTCGCGCAGTTCTGCGTCACTGGGCTCGTCGAGGTGGATGGTGTTCAGCCCCGACTCCTGGAGAAGTCCACATACCCGCCGACCCACCGGCGTTTTGCCGACGACGAGGATTCGACCGCTCATGTAATCAGGCTAGGGGGTGTTTCAGGGCGAAGCAGATCCTTCCTCGCTTTCCGTGGGGGATTCGTAGCCCTCGGACTCCACACGTGCCGTGTTCTTCGGCAACGTGAGGGACGTCAAGAGCCCGAGGAAGACCAGAGCGCCGGCCACCCACGCCACCGACTTGATCGCGTTCGCGAATCCCTGAGACGCGGCCTCGACCAAGACGTCTCCGTCGGGTTGCTGCGCCAGGGCGGGTATGGCCTGGCCAGCGGAGCCGGCGACCGCGTCTCCGATCTGTTGGGCTTGCTCAGTCGGGACCCCTCGGTCCTCGAGTTCGGTTGTCGTCGTACCGAGCCCGATGATCAAGGTGGTGCCGATGATGGCTGTGCCGATGGCTGCACCGACCTGGCGGGACGTGGATTGCACGGCGCTGGCAGTTCCCGATTCCTCCACCGGGACCTCGGACAAGATCACCCCGGTGAGCTGCGCGGTCGCAAAGCCGACGCCCATGCCGTAGATGAACAGCCACGGTGCCATTTGCCATCCGGTGATGGTCGTGGAGAGCATCAAGCCCAGGCCGAAGATGCCGATGACCTCGAGCACCATGCCCAGTTGTAGCACCCGAACGGGCCCGAAGCGTTGGGAAAGTGCAGCACCGAGTCCAGATGCAGCGAAGGATCCAAGGGCCAGCGCGAGCAAGATGACGCCGGTTTGCAAAGCGTCATACCCGCGAGTGGCCTGCAAGAAAAGTGGAATGGCGAAGAGCAACCCAAATTCACCGAGACTGACGATGACCGCCACGGCATTGCCGGCGCCGAACGAGCGGATCCTGAACAGCCGGAGGTCCAGCACCACGACCTTGCCGGCCTGTGCCCGCGCGTTCTCGATGAACAGCATCGCCACGATGGACAGAATTCCAAGAATGCCTGCGACGGGAACAACGGAGATGCTGTCCGAAGGCCACGTCCAGGACCCGATGCTGAACTGTTCTGTGGGCACGAGCCAGCCGTATCGCTGACCTTCGATGAGAGCGAAGACAATGCCGAGCAGGCCGATGGTGACCAGCACGGTTCCGACCAGGTCGATTCCCTTGCGACCGAGCGCATCGCGTGTTTCCGGTACGACGAGAACAACGCCGATGAGCACGATGACGCCGATGGGGACGTTAATCAAGAAGGCCCAGTGCCAGGAGTAGTAGGTCGTGAGCCAACCTCCCACCAGTGGGCCGAGAGCCGCCATTCCCCCGATCGTGCCGCCCCAGACGGCGAACGCCACGGCGCGGGCTTTGCCGACAAATACGGCGTTGATCACCGATAGCGAACTCGGCAGAATCATCGCGCCGCCGATGCCCTGCAGCGCGCGGGCTGCGATCAGTGAGATCGAGTCATTGGAGCTGGCGACCAGGACGCTGGCCAGGACGAAGACGATCACGCCGATGATGAACAGTCGCTTGCGGCCAAAGCGATCGGCCAAGCGACCGAAGAAGATCAGAAGTGACGCGAACGTCAGGGAGTAGGCGGCGTTGACCCATTCGGCTTCGTTCGTGGTCAGGTTCAGATCGCGAACCATCGTGGGAATGGCCACGTTCACGACGGTGGCGTCCAAGATAATCATCGAGACACCGAGGGCGAGGAAGAGTAGAGCTATCCAGCGCCGCTTGCCCTGCAAAGCGACCTGATCGGGGGCGTTGCTCATGACTGCGCTCCCGTTCGCATCGTGCCAACTTCGGGTCGGCGGCCGAAGTCTGCCGTATTTTAGGGCACCTGGAACAATCAGGCGCATGAATGTCGCGTCGATCGCCCAGCGTTTGCCGATTCGCGTCGGTGATTTCGTGGTGGAACCACCCGTCGTGCTCGCGCCCATGGCCGGCATCACTAACCGCGCGTTTCGCCGCCTGTGCAGGGAATCTGGGGCTGGGCTGTACGTCTCGGAAATGACCACTAGTCGGGCGTTGGTGGAGGGCAACGCCGCCACGATGGACATGGTGTCCTTCGCGGACGACGAATACCCGCGCTCCGTTCAGTTGTATGGAGTGGACCCGCAGGTGATGGCTGCTGCCGTGCGCATCATCGTGTCCGAAGATCGTGCCGACCACATTGACATGAATTTCGGATGCCCCGTCCCGAAGGTGACCCGCAAGGGAGGGGGGAGCGCCCTGCCGTGGAAGAAGGACCTGTTCGCATCGATCGTCGATGCGGCCGTCGACGCTGCGGACGGTCGCGTCCCGGTGTCGGTGAAGATGCGCAAGGGCATCGACGATGACCACCTCACGTATCTTCAGGCGGGGCGAACCGCGGCCGCGGCAGGAGTCTCGTGGGTGGCGTTGCACGCACGAACGACCCAGGAGATGTACTCCGGTCACGCGGACTGGTCGGCGATCGCGCGCCTGAAGGAAGAGCTCGACCCGCTCGGTGTCCCGGTGTTGGGCAACGGAGATATCTGGACGGCGTCGGACGCCATGCGGATGATGGAGCAGACCGGTGCGGACGGCGTGGTCGTCGGTCGCGGTTGCCTCGGCCGTCCGTGGCTGTTCGGTCACTTGGCGGCTGCTTTCCGCAGTGATCGGCTGCCCACCGAACCCAGGCTGGATGAGGTGCTGCGAACTCTTCGGCGGCACGCGGAACTGCTGTGCGTGGACTACGGCGAGATCAAGGGATGTCGCGATATCCGCAAACACATGGCGTGGTACCTGAAAGGCTTCCGCGTCGCGCAACCCGTTCGTCAAGCGTTGGGCACGGTGGCGAGCTTGTCCGAACTCGACTCGCTGCTCGCTCAAATCGACGGGGATCAGGAGTTCAACACTGAAGTGGGTTCTGGTCCGCGCGGTCGAACGTCCGGCGGACGTGCTCCCACACTGCCCGAGGGATGGCTCGATACGCCCTTCATCGACGAGCAATCTGCGTGTGCGGTGGCGGAAGCCGAACTATCCGTCAGCGGTGGGTAGTGCAGCAACACCGATCGCCTCGCAGATCTCCAGTCAGATCACCACGCAGCGTGGACGCTGCTCGTTAAGGTCGATCCGTGAGTTCGACTCCCGTTGTCCCCGGCTACTTGGCCGATGACACAGCACGACTGGCCGAGGAACCGGTCAAGGAGACTGTTCGGAGTCCCTTCGCTCGGGATCGGGCGCGGGTGCTTCACTCGGCGGGGCTTCGCCGGCTCGCAGCGAAGACCCAGGTGATGGTCGCCGGCCAGGACGACTTCCCGAGAACCCGACTGACCCACACCCTCGAGGTCGCGCAGATCGCGCGCGAGCTCGGAGAAGCCCTCGGGTGCGACCCCGACGTTGTCGAAGTCGCCGGCCTGGCTCACGATCTCGGCCATCCACCCTTCGGTCACAACGGGGAAGAAGAACTCAATCGACTCGCCGATTCCATCGGCGGGTTCGAAGGAAATGCCCAGACCCTTCGGGTCCTGACTTGCCTGGAGGCGAAAGTCCACGACGACGATGGTGACCGAAGCGTCGGCTTGAACCTGACCCGCGCCTGTCTGGACGCTTCGTGCAAGTACCCGTGGCCACGCGGTGATGGCGGCGCCGGCCTGGAAGGAAAGTTCGGCTACTACGCCGACGATGCAGACGTCTACGCATGGGTGCGCCGCGGCGCACCGGAGAGACGCACCTGCTTGGAGGAGCAGGTGATGGATTGGAGCGACGACGTCGCCTACTCCGTGCACGACGTTGAGGATGCGGTGCACGTCGGCCTCATCGACGTCGACCTGTTTACCGACGCCGACGCCCGCGATGAGGTTGTCGCTGTTGCGCGCGAGGAGTATCTTCCATCGGCCAGCGACGATGAACTCGCCGAAGCAAGTGTGCGCCTGACGGCCCTGGACTATTGGCCCAAGTCCT
>PBQQ01000080.1 GCA_002725095.1 Gammaproteobacteria bacterium | reverse complement strand
CTGCCTTATACCGTGGTCATGGGCATCACCGGCTGGCTGGGTGTTCAATACCTGCTTTAGTGAGCATCTTCCTCACTTACTGACTATTAGACTCAACCTCAGACCCCATTTTCCGCCATACTGGGGTCGTACCGCTCTTTTCGGCGAGCAGCGCAATAAATGCCTCATGGGCTTTAAGTTCCTGAACGTCAGCATAGATGACGTGCAACCCAGAAGCGTCAACAGCTTGCAAATTCTGCTGATCGATCCCGCCATCTGGTCCCTTGTCTCGCGCATCGGTAGAACCAAACAATTGGGTTTGCCCGCCGGTCATCAGCAAAAACACGTCAGCAAGAATTTCTGCGTCAAGCAATGCGCCGTGCAACTGTCGTTGCGAATTGTCCACCATGTAACGCCGACATAATGCATCAAGGCTGTTTTTCTGCCCCGGATGTTTATGCCGCGCTAACGCTAACGAGTCTGTTATTTGACAGATCTGCTCAATAGTCTGAGGCGTCTCTACGCCCGCCGCCGCAACGTGACGAATCTCAGCGTTCAAAAACCCGATATCGAAGGGTGCGTTATGAATAATCAACTCCGCACCATCAATAAACTCAAGGAATTCTGTCCAGATATCCCCGATGCGAGGCTTGTCCTCTAGGAACTCGGCACTTATGCCGTGAACTTCTTGTGCGCCCTCGTCTATGTCTCGTTGCGGATTGACATATTTGTGAAAACGTCTGCCACTGTGGCGTCGATCAAGCAGTTCCACAGCGCCAATTTCGATAATCCGATGACCACGCTCGGTTTCCAGTCCGGTCGTTTCAGTATCAAGGACAACCTGTCTCATGCCCGCGCCTGCATTACATCTATCGCATCGTTTGCCGCCGTATCCACGCGCTCATTTTCTTCATGGCCACTATGGCCCTTTACCCAATGCCATGCCACCTGATGCTTTTCAACCGCAACGTCCAGCCTCTGCCACAGCGTCTTATTTTTTACCGCTTGTTTTTGCGAGGTTTTCCAGCCATTACGCTTCCAACCATGGATCCATTGCGTGATGCCTTGACGCACGTATTGCGAGTCCGTCGTGAGCACCACCGAAGAGGCGCGCGTCAGCGCCTCCAAACCCTGAATGGCTGCCATGAGTTCCATTTGGTTGTTTGTGGTTTCTTGCTCCGCTCCGGATAACATTTTTTCCACGCCTTGACTGCGCAGCAACGCAGCCCACCCTCCCGGGCCGGGATTACCCCGACAAGCCCCGTCGGTAAAGATCTCTACCTCCGGCATCAGTTCCTTTCCTTTGTGGATAAGCGCAAATCTGTAACCTTAGAGTAACCAATAGGCGCCAGCCTACTGCGAGAATTATTAGTCGTCCGCGTCAGCGACAACGGGAGCGCGCGCTTGACTGCACTCACGATCAACACTGCCCCCAAAGGCGCACGTTTAAACCACTGCATAGAAGGCCATACAACATTTCGATCAGCAAACCATGCAGCCGCGCTATCAAAGCTCTGAGGCGGCACAAGCGGCAGTCGATAATCCGTATAAGTAGGCCGTGCATCTAACTCGAACCCTAGAAGCTCGAGCCAATCAAAAAGCCGCAGCGGATTTACAAATTGCCTGTCGCTGAAGAAATCGGGAACCCATTTAGCATAGGCGCGACGCAACCCAAACAGGCTAACCGGATTGAATCCCACAATGACGATTCGGCCGCCAGGTGCCAGCACCCGTGCGGCTTCGCGCAATCCTGCTCGAGGATCCGCCGAGCGCTCCAAGGCATGGTGTAAGACCAACCCGTCAAATTGATGCTTGGCAAACGGCAGCCCTTCCAATTGGCCCTTTAGGTAGGGCATTTCAAGCACCGGGGAAAACGCGGGCGTGGTATCTGGATTTAATTCAAGCTGCGCGCCGGCCCTCAGATATAAAGGATCTCGCACCATACATTGCTGCAACAGATGCGCAGGTTCTTGCGTTTCGCCCACCCAGAGCGCCGTATTACCATGCAACCGACGCACGTGGGTCGCTACAGTTGCGAGTTGCGCGTCGAGTACTCGACGACCGAGATCACTTTCCCAAAAATCTTTTGCAGGACTACGAAAAATCTTGCGAGTATTCAACGAGGCGATACCCCTTACAGTTGCTCCGCGAGCATGATGCGTTTAAGTTTACGAGCTTTGTCATCGTAGCAACAAGCCTTAGCTCCTATGCCGTTAAGAAATTCTGCCTCAATTATTTTAGGCGTCATCCTATTTTTGCTCAGCGGTTGCCAAACTCGCAACTCGCCGACTGGCATTGAACCCAGCGACTCTGGCGCTGCCCCAGCTGTCATCATTAATCCAGCATCCGTTACAACAGACGTCACAGCTAATGCTGATGAGAACTCGGCAAACTTTGACGCACAACTTGCCGCTGCACCCATCCCGCCTGCCGAAGCTGACAACAGCATTTGGCCTAGCTTACGCGAAGCAATGAGCCTGACTCACGCGTTGCAGCAAAAACGCGTGCAGCAAGAAATCAAGTGGCTGCGCTCGAATCCCCGTTATTTAGAGCGATTACAACCCAGACTGCAAAAATATCTACCCTATTTACTGAAAAGAACAGTAGAACGAGGCTTGCCTGGGGAACTGGCATTAATTCCGATCGTCGAGAGCGCCCTTGACCCCTACGCATTCTCACCTGGCGGAGCCGGCGGTCTGTGGCAATTTATGCGACCAACCGCGCTGCAGTATGGTTTGACGATTGATCGGTGGTACGACGGACGACGCGACATCGTTGCGGCCACCGAGGCGGCACTCGACTATCTAGAAGCCTTAAATTCACGTTTACAGCACTGGCCACTTGCCATTGCAGCCTACAACGGCGGCGGCGCGCGCGTACGGCGAGCCGTCAAACAAGCCGGTAGCACCGATTTTTTTGAGCTTAAACTACCAAGAGAAACGCAATATTACTTGCCTAAGGTCTTAGCCTTAGCTGCGCTGATAGCCGCGCCCGATACCTATTCGGTGTCCCTACCCAACGTCAGCAAAGAACAAAGCTTCGGCACCTTGGCTCTTCCCAGTCAATTTGATATACAAATCGTTAGCACACTGACTGGTCTTACGGTTGCAGAATTACGAGCCTGGAATCCAGCATTCAAACGTTGGGCAACTGCTGCTATTGCTCCACATCATCTCATCGTACCGGTCCAAAAACCTGGACATCTGAACACTTGGCTGGACATCGAAAGACTACAGAAGATTGTGCAGAGCACACCGTCAGATCAACGCATGCACTGGAAAGAGATTGTTGTGCGCGACGGCGATTCACTGAGCGTCATCGCGCAACGTCACAACACCGACATCGCCGCGCTGAGAGTCGCCAACAACTTACGCGGCTCCATGATCCGCACTGGCGCGGCTTTACTGGTGCCTATTCATCAAAGCGCCCAGTCTGCGGTCTCTCATCAGTACGACAACGCCATACCTTACACCGTCAAACCTGGCGACTCGCTTTGGTCGATCGCTAAAGCACACAATGTGTCCATCGCAACATTGGTAAAAACCAACCAAATCGCTCCGAATGATGTGTTGCGCAGCGGCCGCATGCTCAAAATACCCACAGCGAAACTACTCATTCCACCGGTAATGCCAGATGCCGCTGAGGTAACCCGAAAAATCGCCTATACCGTTAGGAAGGGGGATTCGCTAGCGCGGATCGCCAAACGTTTCGCCGTAGGCGTTAATGACCTTGCAAGATGGAATCGTTTGGATTTAAAGAAGTATCTTCAACCGGGGCAACGGTTAACCGTCTACATAGACGCGGTTAATACGTGAACCAGCGGCCTAGAATTGGACACTACGCGTGACGCCCACGAATTCCTCTGCACCTTGATAAAAGGCGGCAAACTCCGCTTGGCTGTTACGTCGTGCCAGAGCTTGGTGCAACTGCTCACGCTCCTCATCTGAGGCCGAACTGATGTCGCCCATAACAACTCGGGTTACCGCAACCACCGCACTACTGCCATTTGTAAGCAACACGCTACCAACGGATCGGCCGTTTTCGGCTGGTCTCGGCAAAGTGAACGCATGCTGAATGACTTCACGTGCAACCTCATCATCGCCTTGGGTTCTATTAACCGAATCCAAAGTGGTCCAGCGCTTGCCCAAACCCGACGCAACCTGACTTACTCCCTCACCCTGCTCTAACTTACTCAACGCATCGGCTTTAGCTTCATCAATTAAGTTCAGTGACTTTTCTCGTCGGACCTCTCCGCTGATTTGCGAGCGCACTTGTTCGAGAGGAATGGCTTCAGAGGGATAATTTTGCGCCACTCGAACCACAATGCTGGTTTCATCATCCAAGTTAATAACTGAACTGTTCTCGCCTTCAATCAATTCGTCAGAGAATAAAGCCGCCTTAACCATATCAGCGTTAAGCACTTGAGCATCCTCGCTCACTTCACCACTCTGGCTAACACCGTCTACCCGCCTAAGGCTCAGCGCAAATTTAGATGCTGTTTCAGACAGCGCATAGCGTTCGTCATAGGCACTGCGCTCGATTTCTTCCTGTAACTCGGCAAAAGCATCAAGTGCAGCTTCCCGCCGTAGGCGTTGTATAAGTGCGTCTCGTTCCAGCGCAAAACTTGGGTACGCTGCCGCCGAAATTCCCACCAATTTTATAAGGTGATAACCAAATTCCGTACGTATCGGTTCAGACACATCATTAGGCTTCGCTAATGCCCAAAGAGCCTGCTCAAACATCGGATCGAAAACACCCTTGCCCGATAAACCCAGCGCGCCACCTGTTGCGGCCGAACCTAAATCATCCGACAATTCTTTGGCTAACTCTGCAAAATCCTCACCCGCATCGATCCGCTCCTTGACTGAACGCGCGAGATCCAGTGTCGCCCCATCATCCCGACCGCTTGATACCTCAAATAGAATGTGTGCGCTGTCGCGTTCGGTCGTTTGCAATGCCGCGTCTCGATCGCTTTCATACATCAAACGCAGCTCTTCTTCGCCGATCTCTACGTTGCTAGTGGCCGCGATCGCTGCGACTGAAAACTCTAAATACTCAACATCCACGCTGCGTTCTTTCATGTAGGCGCTCTGATCAGCGTCATAGCGGGCCGCGATTTCCTCATCACTCACACTTACGGAATTCGCATAATCGGCTATTAACAAAGGCAGGTAAGCGACGTCGCGACGCTGCTCTAAAACGCTATACACTTCCGCAACTTCCCAGTCCGCAACTAGCGCGCTGCTTTGAATTCCGCCTCGCAATCGGTTGGAACCCATTGCGCTCGCATATTCCTGCATGAACTCTTCAGGTCTATAACCCAACATCTGAACCTGCTGCAGATACAGCGCTTCATCAAACTCACCGTCTCGCTGATACGCTGGGTTTTGCAATAGCTCATGATTTACAGCTTTGGCCGAGACTTTTAGACCAAGATTTGCTGCCGTTTGATACAGCACCTGTCTATTAATCAGCTGCGACAGCGCGAACTGTTGCAACTGCAGCCGATCAATATCATTTGGATCAAAGTCCGGGCCCATTTGCCCAAGTATGCGGCGACGTTCACGCTCGGTTTCAACACCAAGCACTCTTTCGGTAATAGCAAAACTGCCAACCTCTGCCACCTCTGGATCGCCTCCCGAAAAGACATTGGTGGCACCAAAACCAAATAACACTAAAACTGCGATTATGGCGATGACCAACACCTTGAAGCCGGTGCTTTGAGTTTGATCGCGAAGCTGTTGCAACATCTAAATGTGTCCGTATCTTTGTCATTAATAGAGCAGCTCTTACGAGCGTAATGAAATCATACCGCCCAAATAAAAAGGGCGCGAATTTCGCGCCCTTTCCCTGCACGGTTAACCCCTAGTTTAAGGCGTCTTTAAGCGCCTTGCCTGGCTTAAATGCTGGAACTTTTGCCGCTGCAATCTGAATGGTCGCACCGGTTTTCGGGTTTCGCCCTGCACGCGCAGCGCGCTCTCGCACCAGAAAAGTACCGAATCCAACCAATGCAACGGACTCGCCGTTCTTCAATGAGCCTGTTACGGCATTGATGGTCGCATCCAGCGCTCTGCTGGCCGCCGTTTTAGAAATGTCCGCCGATTCGGCAATTTGATCAATCAGTTCGCTTTTATTCACTTTAGTCCCTTAGCTGATGCGCGCGCCCGTCTTAATGAATTCCGCCCCAAGACTTAGGCTTCGCTTATTGAAGTACTGACCCCTAGAGGCCCGAGCTTTTTATACCAACACCGATTTGCGGACGCAAGGTATTCCAACCCTGCATTAATGCGGATTTAAGGGCTGAGATTTACTTTTCCTACGGGTCTTTGCCGGAATCTCTGTTTCTTCCGCTAATCGCCGTGTCTTTTTCACCAACGGTTTCGGCATTTCTTCCAAAGCAATATGCAACACCTCTTCAATCCATTTAACAGCGTGGATATGCAATTTGGATTTAACGTTGTCTGGAATTTCCTTCAAATCCTTTTCATTCTCGGCAGGTATGATGACCTGTTTAACGCCGCCGCGGTGCGCCGCTAAAAGCTTTTCTTTTAAACCGCCGATCGGCAACACCTGCCCCCGCAGATTAATCTCTCCGGTCATAGCCACTTCAGCCTTGACTGGAACACCAGTGATTACCGAAATCATCGCTGTGCACATACCGATACCCGCACTCGGGCCGTCTTTCGGTGTTGCACCTTCGGGAACGTGTATATGTAGGTCAGATGCCTCGAAGAATTCGTTATCGATACCGAGAGATTCACTACGGCTTCGAACAACCGTAAGCGCCGCTTGGATGGATTCCTGCATAACATCACCAAGCGATCCAGTTTTTATCTGCTGGCCTTTGCCCGGCATTGCACCCGCTTCAATATTCAACAACTCGCCGCCGACCTGCGTCCAAGCCAAGCCAGTGACAATACCGATTTTGTTTTCTGCTTCGGCAAGCCCATAAGTGAACTTCGCAACGCCATTGTAATCTTCGAGATCTTCTGCCGTCACAACAACAGTCTTCGGCTTTAAGCTTTTGGCCTTCTTTGCGGTCTTTTTGTCCGATCCTTTCGTTACGTCCGCTAAGGCTTGCTGTTTGACAACCTTGCGCGCGAGTTTGGCAATCTCTCGCTCCAAGCCGCGAACGCCCGCCTCTTTGGTGTAATAGCGAATCAGGTTAAGCAGAGCTTCGTCGGTTATCTCCAGCTCATTCTTAGCAAGGCCATTATTTGTCACTTGCTTGGGCACCAAGTAACGTCGAGCAATGTTCAGTTTTTCGTCCTCGGTGTATCCAGGCAACCGAATGATCTCCATTCGATCCAACAACGGCGCGGGGATGTTCATAGAGTTCGATGTGCAAATGAAAAATACATTCGACAAATCGTAGTCCACTTCCAAATAATGGTCGTTAAACGAATTGTTCTGCTCTGGATCCAACACTTCTAAAAGCGCACTGGCTGGATCACCGCGCATGTCCATACCCATCTTGTCGATTTCATCCAGTAAAAACAGCGGGTTCACCACGGCTGCCTTGGCCATTTTCTGCAGCACTTTCCCAGGCATGGAACCAATATAGGTTCTTCTATGGCCACGGATTTCCGCTTCGTCACGCACCCCACCAAGCGCCATACGCACAAACTTGCGATTTGTTGCGCGAGCAATGCTCTCACCTAAACTGGTTTTACCAACGCCCGGAGGACCCACGAGGCATAGGACCGGGCCTTTCGAACGCTTGACTCGATTTTGCACGGCCAAATATTCGATTATTCGGTCTTTAACTTCCTCGAGCCCATAATGATCTTCATCAAGAATACGCTGCGCCGCCAACAAGTCCTTGCGCACACGACTCTTCTTGCTCCAAGGAATGTTGACCATCCAATCGATGAAACTTCGGACTACGGTAGCTTCCGCAGACATGGGCGCCATATTTTTCAGTTTATTAAGCTCGCCTTGAGCCTTCTCCTTAGCCTCTAGCGGCATACCCAAATCGTCTATCCGCTGCTGCAGTTCATCCACTTCGGTTTGCGAATCGTCGCCCATTTCTTTTTGG
The DNA here is from genome assembly GCA_002725095.1 of Gammaproteobacteria bacterium. Taxonomy (GTDB): domain Bacteria; phylum Pseudomonadota; class Gammaproteobacteria; order Pseudomonadales; family Azotimanducaceae; genus UBA4421. The sequence continues at coordinate 5,564 of PBQQ01000080.1, read as the reverse complement.
ATCGCTTTCATCTGCTCATTCAGATAGTAATCGCGCTGGCTTTGCTCCATCTGCTTCTTAACTCGACCGCGAATGCGCTTTTCCATTTCCTGAACGTCAATCTCGGCGTCCATTAAACCAAGCAAGAGCTCCATACGCTTACCCGGCTCTAATATTTCTAGAATGCGTTGTCGATCTTCGAGTTCCAAAGAAATCTGCGCCGCGATGGTATCCATCAACCGTGACGGGTCGTCAATACCAGACAGCGAGGCCAGCACTTCCTGGGGAATCTTTTTGTTGCTTTGAGCGAATTGCTCGAACTGAGACAGCAAAGTGCGCACTAGGGCCTCCGCTTCGGGGCCGTCCATAACCTCTTCTTTACAGAGCTTAATCTCAGCGCTGATATACTCTTCAGCGAATTCAACACTGGCAATTTCCGCTCGCTGCCCACCTTCGACCAGGACTTTCACAGTGCCATCTGGCAACTTAAGCAGTTGCAATATGGTGGCGACCGTACCCAGTGAGTAAAGGTCGTCGGCCTCTAAATCTGTCTTGTCAGAATCTCGTTTTGCAATCAAGAAGATTTTTTTGCTATCGGCCATGGCGGCTTCAAGCGCGCGAATAGAACTCTCGGTCCCTACAAATAGCGGATGCACCCCATGCGGAAAGACCACCATATCGCGAAGGGGCAGTACCGGAAGCAGTTCTAAAGGAGTTTTGGCCATATTCGCTCTCATTTGAGTAACACTGTTGCAGACACCGGCTCGCGGCATTCGCGTTGTGAACAGGCCGTGCATGAACGCCACTGTGGGTGCGCCACGCGGGGCGCCGATCGCTACTCTTCGGGCGCTGCTTTGGCCTTGTCTACGTTTTCATAGATAAGCATTGGTTCGCTATCGCCTTTAATGGCGCTTTCATCGATCACTACTTTGCTTACCGACTCCGACGACGGTAGTTCATACATGGTGTCTAATAACACAGCTTCAAGTATGGAGCGTAATCCGCGGGCGCCAGTCTTGCGCTCCGTCGCTTTTTCAGCGACAGCTCGAAGTGCATCTTCGCGAAAATCTACTTCAACACCTTCCATTTCGAACAATTTGGTGTACTGCTTGGTCAGCGAATTCTTAGGCTCGGTCAGAATACGAATCAACGCGTCGTTGTCGAGTTCGCTGAGCGTTGCAACAACCGGCAGTCGACCTACAAATTCGGGAATCAGGCCATACCGCACCAAGTCTTCCGGCTCGACAGCACGCAACGTCTCGCCAATGGTGCCGCGATCGGCCTCACTTTTAACCTCTGCACCGAAACCGATGCCAGACTTATCCGAGCGATCGAGGATCACTCGGTCAAGCCCAGCGAAAGCGCCTCCACAAATAAACAGGATTTTTGAGGTATCCACTTGCAAAAATTCTTGTTGTGGATGTTTGCGTCCGCCTTGGGGAGGAACCGAAGCGACCGTCCCTTCAATCAGTTTAAGCAGCGCCTGCTGAACCCCTTCGCCAGACACATCCCGAGTAATGGACGGGTTATCCGACTTGCGAGAAATCTTGTCGATTTCGTCGATGTATACGATACCAACTTGGGCACGATCAACGTCGTAATCGCACTTTTGCAGCAACTTTTGAATAATGTTTTCAACGTCTTCGCCAACATAACCCGCTTCCGTTAGCGTGGTTGCGTCGGCAATTGTGAACGGCACATCGAGTAACCGCGCCAGAGTTTCCGCGAGCAGTGTCTTACCGCAACCAGTCGGCCCAATCAGCAGAATATTAGACTTCGACAATTCTACATCGTCTTTTTTAGCCCCATAGTTCAGACGTTTGTAGTGGTTATAAACCGCAACAGACAGCACCTTTTTTGCGTGCTCTTGGCCAATAACGTACTCATCCAATATTTTATTAATTTCGGTAGGCACAGGGAGTTTATTCGACTCCGTTGACTCTGCTGCTTCTGCGACTTCCTCACGAATAATGTCGTTGCATAGCTCAACACATTCATCGCATATGAAGACTGAGGGTCCAGCGATTAGCTTACGTACTTCGTGTTGGCTCTTGCCACAAAAAGAACAGTACAGCAGCTTGCCAGAGTCGTCGCTTTTGCCACTATCGTCGGACATATTTCCCTCTATCTGTAAATCTTTCCCGTACCCACACCGTGTAGATTGCGTAACCTCCACATGGATTGCAAGTCACCGAGTCGCGCCCGTTATTCACTCTTGGTGGCAAGTTCGCTGCGCGTTTTCTGAACTTTGTCCACCAAACCGTACTCTAAGGCTGCATCGGGACTCATCCAGAAGTCGCGATCAGTATCTTTAGCGACGGTTGCTTCGTCCTTACCCGTGTGCTCTGCAATAAGCTTGTTTAAACGCTCGCGCATCAGCAGTATTTCCTGCGCCTGAATCTCAATATCTGCGGCAACACCTCTGGAACCGCCAGAAGGCTGATGCAGCATCATGCGCGAATTGGGCAGCGCGTACCGTTTCCCAGCAGTGCCCGCAGCCAACAAAAACGCGCCCATGCTGGCCGCTTGGCCTACACATAACGTGCTAACGTCAGGTCGAATAAACTGCATGGTATCGTAAATGGACATGCCCGCAGTCACCGAGCCGCCCGGGGAGTTTATGTACAGATGAATGTCTTTGTCTGGGTTTTCCGATTCTAAAAACAGCATTTGGGCCACAACTAAGTTCGCCATGTGATCCTCAACAGGGCCGACTAGGAAAATAATCCGATCTTTGAGAAGGCGCGAGTAGATGTCATACGCACGCTCACCGCGCGCTGTTTGCTCCACTACCATAGGAACCATGCCCAGGTTGTTCACTGGCTGCGCCAGTCGATCATGATCGTAAGACATTCTTTTACCTCATTCTGGCGATATAAAATCGCTGCATCGTGTTTGCATTCTCGGGTGTGAATACTTATTCAATGGTTAGGGCTGCTCTACATCTTGAGCATCCGCAACTTCCGACTCAGAGCCCTCCGAGTTTGCTTCTGCTTCGGGTTCGGCAATCGCCGCTCCACTCAAGACATCGGCGTAGCTCGCGACGACCTCTTCAACCGTCGATTGGGCTAATATGAGGTCCACAACCTGATCTTCAAGTACACCCATTTCAACATTCTGCATCTGCTCTGGATTACTTCGATACCAACTGATCACTTGATCAGGCTCATCATAGGGCTCCGCGATCGTCTTAAGTTGTTCATCGACTAAGGCTGCGTCCGCCTTCATCTCGTGCTTGACGATAATTTCGTTGACCACTAGGCCCACTTTCACCCGCTGTTCCGCCTGATCCTGAAACAGCGCGTCGGGGAGATCCAATTGTGGCGCTTGGCCCTGTGGCATCTGAAACTGGCTAAGCATTTGCTCTTTAAGGGCACCGATCTCTCTCAGCACCACATCCTGCGGGATCAAAAACTCATGCACTTTAGACAAACCATCCATAACCTGTTGTTTAGTTTGATTTTTTATCGCAGAATCGAGTTCTCGGCCCATATTCTTTTTAACTTCTTCTCGGAAACTCGCCTCACCGCCTTCGGTCACACCAAATTTCTCAAAAAACTCATCGTTCAGCTCAGGCGCTACCGCCTCACTGACCTCGTGAACAGTGGCGGAAAACTGCACTGTCTTATTCTGTAACTCTTCTGCTCGGTAATCTTCGGGGAAGGTGGCATCGAAAGATTTTTCTTCCCCCGCCGCCATACCTAATATCGCCTGATCGAAGTCTTCGATCATCTGTCCTTCGCCGACTTTAAAGGTGAAGTCTTCACCGCATGCCGACTCTATGCGCTCGCCGTCTAAAGTACCGGTAAAGTCAATCTTAAGTTGATCCCCACTTGCAGCTGCGCGTTCCGCTACTTCAAAGCTTGTGTGCTGTTCTTGCAGCTTACCTATCATGGTTTCGATGTCGTCTTCGCCAATCTCTGCGCTCGGCCGTTTAATGTTGATTTTGCTGAAGTCCGCAAGCTCGATTGTCGGGTAAACGTCAAAAGTTGCCGTGAATTCAAAATCAATACCCGGGTCCATTTTCACCACGTCAAGCTTTGGCGATCCCGCTGGATTCATTTGCTCCTGCTGCACAGCCTGCACAAAACTGCTCTGCATCAATTCGCTGGCCACTTCTGCCCGCACGGCACCGCCGTAGCGACGCCGAACCTCTTTCAATGGCACCTTACCGGCACGAAATCCGGGAATACTTACCCGTCCGCGCGCATCCTTCAGGCGCTGGGTAATTTGTGTTTCAAATTCTTCGCTGGCAACGGCTATGGTCAAACGGCGTTCGAGACCGGTCATTGTTTCGATGGATACATTCATACTTATTGTTCGAGAGCTAATACGGTAAAAGAAAGGCAATCCTACTCATAAGGACACCTAAAATGAGCGCGGCATAATACACCAGCAACACCGGAAAAGCTTGAGGGCAGAGGACTGAAATGTGAGCTCAATGAAGCAATCTTATGAAGGCTCTCCGGTGCCCGCGCGAGTCTCTAGCAATCGTCTGATTTCTTGGTGCGTCGACTTATCCAGTCGATACCCCAGATAAACGAAGCCCGCGATCACGCCGCCAATCATGGCGAGCGGGCCGTCCACAACTCCGAGTCGGAATATAACGTCTTCAGCCACCTCTCCTGGCACAGAAGCGGGCGGGAGCTTGACGTAGAACTCCAACGCAAACCCCGCTACTACATGCCCCACTGCGTTCATGGCTTTCGCAAAAAAAGCCCGAGCAGAGTAGAAAATTCCTTCCAGCCTCAGTCCTGTATCGAGTTCGTGCTGGTCCGCAATATCTGCGAGCGCAGACATCACACTGATGTTCAAAATCGCGCCAAAACCTGAGGAGAAGACACCGAAAAATATGATCATACCCACCAACGCCCAAGAAGAGTTGGCTGGGGCCAATCCAAGTAAGGTCAAATTCACAACCATCGACCAAAAAAAACTGAGACCAATGGCAGAAACGGCAATAGTTCGGCGTTTATCGAAGCGTTCATGAAGTCGCGAAGCCAAAAAGAAACCAATATGAGTTCCAACTATGCTGCCGACGATCAACCACCCGATTTGGTAAGGTGTTAGCTCCCAGAAGAACGTTCCCATGAAAATTGCCAAGGTCTCGTGTGTGCCGATAGTTAAAGAAAGGAAAAACAGCCCTAGTAGGAGATACAAATAATTTTTGTTCTTTAAAACCGCCCAAATGTCGGAATATAAAGAAAGTAAAGAAAACCCCTTGCCATCATCTATCCTATTTTCCAGCAGCCTCGGAATCTGATCCCGAGTGCCCCAAGCGCATGCGAAAATCGACACGAGGATGATCGTGCAAGCCAGCAAGATAGTCCAAGTATATGCTGGAGGATGAAGCTGGCCGCCCTGATCTGCGAAGAAAAACCCAAAGATCACAAACCAGACCATCACGTGCATTAGCATGCCGCCATATAGGGTGAACAGATTATTGAAGGCCATAACTCGCGTGCGCTCGATATAATCCGTTGACAATTCAGCTCCTAAAGCGAGGTGCGGCACCACATAGAAAGTTTGAAACGTGCGCTGCAATATCGTGAAGACGAAAAGCCAGGCGAACAATAGTGACTGAG
>PBQQ01000088.1 GCA_002725095.1 Gammaproteobacteria bacterium | reverse complement strand
TAAAGCAGGCCATAAAAAAGTGGTATCAGGATTTGTGAGCAAGCCATGACCGCACTTCAATCAGTCGTTTTAACCCTGCCATCGCGGCTGGATGATCGGGCAGTAGCTTCCTTTGAAAGTGTTTTTAGCGAGCTTTTGGACAGCGCCACCACATCATTCCAGCGCGATGTTACTGGTGATTGGCAGATCGAGGCTCTGTTCACCTTCACCCCTGATGCGGCCATTATTGATCAAATGCTGGCACCGCTTTATCAGTATGAATCGATTGCCCCGGTTCCAATCTCTATATCACTAGTTGAACAGCGCGATTGGCTTGCTGAAAATCGTGCCGCTTTTCCGCCATTGCACATTGGCCGTTTCTGGGTTTACGGAAGTCATGTCACCACGCGCCGACCGGCGGCAAGCCTGCCTTTATTGATTGATGCCTCATTGGCTTTTGGTTCGGGAACGCATCCGACAACCGAAGGCTGTTTGCGCGCGATTCAGATGATCCGGCGGGTTGCCCCGCGGCGGGTTCTCGATATGGGCTGTGGATCCGCAATTCTGGCAATGGCGGCATTGCGGCTTTGGCCATCCTGCCAAACTATTGCCGCTGACAATGATCCGGTTGCGGTTAGGGTTGCGGCGCGTAATCGGGCGCTGAATGCCATTGCACCAGGCAAAATGCGGCTGGCCGTTTCGCATGGATTTGGCAGCCGCATTGTTTGCAATCATGCACCTCATGATTTGGTGCTTGCAAATATTTTGGCAGGCCCGCTATGCCGAATGGCACCCGATTTTGCACCGCGATTGGCAAAGGGCGGCTGGCTTGTTTTATCAGGTATTCTAAATGGGCAGGCAAGCGCGGTTGAGGCGGCCTATCGGCAACAATCGCTTCGTGTGTGGCACCAAATTCGTATTGGCGATTGGACAACAATCATCATGCGGCCATCAGCGGTAGGCACAATGCCACAATTATGGGGTGGACGGTGAGCCAGCAGGATCAAACCCGCTCCAAGCGTTTAGAAACGCTTCGCGGTGCGATGGCAGCGGCTGGGTTTGACGGCTGGATTATTGGCCGCGAAGATATGCATCAGGGCGAAGAAGTGCCGGCTGGTGATGAACGGCTTGGCTATTTATCCGGATTTACCGGATCGGCTGGCTTTGCGGTGGTACTTGGCGATCGGGCAGGGCTGTTTAGTGATGGCCGCTATAGTTTGCAAATGCCCGCACAAACCAATTCGGCCGAGTGGGATTGCAACACGACTCCCGATGTGACATGCGAAGCTTGGCTGAAAACAGCGGGGCTAGTGAGCGGTGCTATTATCGCCATTGACGGAAGGCTGGTCACGGTTTCAGGCTTTAGACGCTTTGAAAAATCGGTTTGTGCGGCAGGTGGAATGCTTGTTTGCCACCATGAAAATCTGCTTGACCAGCAATGGCATGATCGGCCGGCTTTGCCGCTGGCCGCAAGCTGGCAGATGCCGGTTGAAAATGCCGGTAAGTCACTTGCCGAAAAGATCGATGATCTTGCTGCCTATCTTGTTGCCAAGGATTGCGCTGCGGTTCTGCTGACGCGGGTGGATTCTGTGAACTGGCTGGCGAATATGCGGGGCGGGGATCTGCCTTTTACGCTGGTCAATCTGTGTTTTGCGCTTTATCACCGCGAAACTGGCCTTTGCCTTTTTGGTGATCAATCACGCCTCCAGCCGGTTTTAACGCGCGATATCACCGTTGCGCCTTTGGCCCAATTACCGGCAATGCTTAATGATATGGGCGATGGCCGTTTGATGATTGAGGCCGCAAGCCTTCCCAAAATGCTGTTTGAACAGATTGCAGTAAGCGGTGTGCAAACATTTGAGGCTGATTGTCCACTGACCACCGAAAAAGCCCGCAAGACACAAGCTGAATTGCGTGGGTTTCGCGCCGCGCATCAGCGTGATGGTGTGGCGATGGTTGAATTTTTATGCTGGCTTGATCAGGCGGCATCCGCTCCGTTTGCCAGCATTGCCGAAAGTGATCTTGTTGATAAATTACTGGCGTTTCGCCAACAGCAAGACGGATTTCTGGTACCAAGCTTTAACACCATTTCTGGATCGGGCCCAAATGGTGCCATTGTGCATTATCGGGCCATTGCGGGGGCGGATCGTAAACTGGCAAAAGATGATATTTTATTGTTGGATTCGGGCGGCCACTACCGTGACGGCACAACAGATATTACCCGCACCATCGCTATTGGAACGCCGCCCAAAGGTGCAGTTGCCGCCTATAGCCATGTTCTACAAAGCCATATTCACCTGGCCATGGCAAAATTTCCTGCAGGCACGAACGGCAAACAGCTAGATGCGATTGCGCGCGCGCCACTATGGGCGGTGGGACTGGATTTTGCGCATGGCACCGGTCATGGTGTTGGTCATGTTCTATCGGTTCATGAAGGGCCCGCCAGCATTTCCAAACGTGGTGAAGCAGCGCTTGAAGCGGGCATGGTTTTATCAAATGAACCGGGTTATTACCAAACAGATGATTGGGGCATTCGGATTGAAAATCTGGTCGTCGTGACACCAGCAAAACAAACTGGGTTTTTGGAATTTGAAACAATTACCCTTTGCCCGCTTGATCGCCGCCTGATTGATAAAACGCTTCTTGATGCTCGCGAGATAGACTGGATTGACCGCTATCATCGCGCGGTTGACGAACAATTGCACACGCATCTATCGCCAATGGCCAAATCATGGTTAGAAGCCGCCTGCCGCCAGCTATAGTAACGCCATTGCCAAGATGTTATTAGTTGTCAATCAGCACCAAATAGCCATATTCATCAAGAACGTTAATGCCAAGTTCGGCTGCTTTGCGGGCTTTTGATCCGGCATCTGCACCCGCGACCAGAAAATCAGTTTTTGCTGAAATAGTGCCTGATACCTTGGCACCAAGAGATTCGGCTTTAGCTTTGGCTTCAGCACGCGACATGCGGGTCAAGGTGCCGGTAAATACGATTTTTTTCCCGGTAATCGCGCTGTTTTGAGCAGGGCGCTCAGCCGGTAAAATGGTCAATTCTAAGACAAGATCAACAATCAATTGATACAGGTCAGGATTGCCAAAAAAGGTGGTGACGTCACTAGCCATTGCCGCGCCAATTTGGTCGATTTCAACAAGCGCCTGATACGCGGCGTCAAGATTGGCATCGGGATTCAGCACTGCCAGCATTGCCTCAACAGATCCGTAATGAAGCGCCAACAGACGTGCTGTTGCCTGTCCAACCTGTCTTATGCCAAGCGCATAGATAAAGCGTTCAAGACCAATTTCGCGCCGAACCGCAATGGCTGACAGCAGTTTCTTGATTGATAAATCGCCATAGCCATCAAGCTTGGCCATTGCCGTTGATTTGCCGTCAAGGCGGAAGATATCAGCCGGTGTCTGAACCCAGCCAAGGTCGATAAATTGTTCAATCTGACGGGCGCCAAGCCCTTCGATATCAAAGGCATCACGTGCAACAAAATGTTTCAGCCCTTCAAAAAGCTGGGCGGCGCAATTCAACCCGCCACTGCATCGCCGGACCGCTTCGCCTTCAGGCCGGATTGCGGCAGCCTGGCAAACCGGACATGATCCAGGAAAGTTAAAGATGGTTTCATTGCCTGTGCGGGCGTCACTTAGCACCCTGACAATTTGCGGGATCACATCACCAGCCCGCTGGATCACAACGCGGTCGCCAATACGGATATCTTTGCGCGCAATTTCATCTTCATTATGCAAAGTTGCGTTTGACACAATGACCCCGCCAACCGAAATGGGGGCAAGCCGTGCCACAGGCGTAAGCGCGCCAGTGCGGCCAACCTGAATATCAATGGCGTCAATCACGGTTTCGGCCTGTTCAGCGGGGAATTTATGCGCCATTGCCCAACGCGGGGCGCGGGCAACCTGACCAAGGCGTTGCTGGTAATCATGCCGGTCAATTTTATACACCACACCGTCAATATCATATGCCAAATTAACGCGTCGACGGCTAATCATTTGATAGGTGGCCAGCAAATCAGCAACATCATCACATCGGCGCGATAAATCATTGACCGAAAATCCAAAATCACGGAGCGCTGACAGAAACTCCCAATGGGTTTCGGCAATGGGGGCGCTTGTCTCGCCCACCGAATAGGCAAAAAATTGCAAATTGCGCTTGCCGGTGATGCTGGCATCTTTTTGCCGAAGTGATCCTGCGGCCGCATTGCGCGGATTGGCAAAAATCTTTTTCCCATCCTTTTCCTGCGCTGTGTTGAGCTCCAGAAAATCATGGCGATCCATATACATTTCGCCACGCACCTCGAAAATCGCAGGCGGTGAACCGGAAAGCTGTTTTGGCAAGCTGGCAATCTGCATGACATTAGCCGTGACATCTTCACCTTCGGCACCGTCGCCGCGCGTTGCTGCTTGAACCAGCATGCCATCTTCATAACGAAGGCTTAGCGACAGGCCGTCAATTTTGGATTCGGCAACAAATTGCGCAGTATCAGCGTCGGACAGTGACAGAAATTTGCGTACCCTTGTGACAAAATCTTCAATATCGTCATCGCTAAAGCCATTGCTAAGCGATAGCATTGGGCGGGCATGGCGAATTTTGCCCAACTGGCCTTGGGCTCGCAGATCAGTGCCAACGCGCCTGCTTGGGCTGTCGGATCGGATAAGCAGCGGAAAGGCGGCCTCAATGGCGCGATTGCGCGTCACCAGCCGGTCATAGTCGGCATCGGATATTTCAGGGGCATCCTGCCCATGATACAGCCTGTCATGGTGGGCAATTTCGGCGGCAAGGGCGGTCAGTTCAGTGGCTGCCGACGCCAGGTCCATTGTTGCCGGATCTTCGGTGCCAAGGCTGAAAGTGGGTTTTGTCATCGCCTAACTCTCCAGCAGAGCCACAGCGGCGGCTCGTGCTTCAACAGTGATGGTTTCTCCGGCCAGCATACGGGCGATTTCTTCGGTTCTTTCATCGTCACTTAACGCGCGTGTGGCGCTAACAACGCCGCTATCAGTGGCGGTTTTTGCAATACGCAAATGTTGGTTGGCGCGGGCGGCCACTTGCGGTGAATGCGTGATGACAAGGGTTTGTGTGTTGGCACCAAGGCGGGCTAACCGATCACCGACCGCAGCGGCAACAGCACCGCCAACACCTGAGTCGACCTCATCAAAAATCAGGCTTCGCGGATGACTGCTCTCTTCCAAACAGACTTTGAGCGCAAGTAAGAAGCGGGCTAATTCACCACCTGAGGCAATGCGGTCAATTGGCCCCGCATTCATGCCTTCATTGGTGCTGGCTTCAAAGCGGACAGCGGTAGTACCACGCGGCCCCCATTGCGTATCATCGAGCGGGGTGATGGCAGTGGTAAATCGTGCACCATCAAGTTTGAGTGGCGGCAATTCGGCAAGCAAGGCCTGATCAAGATTGACGGCCGCCTTTTTACGGCTGGCATCAAGCTGGCTAGACGTATCCAGATAGTATTCCTGCCATTTTTGTGCTGTCTCACCAAGCTTGCCAAGCACGCTGGATGAATCGTCAATGGCGGCAAGCCTACTTGCCAATATTTGGTGGATTGCTGGCAAATCATCGAGGCCACAATTATGTTTGCGCGCCTGTTGACGCAATTCATGAAGCCGGTCATCAAGCTGTTGCAGCAGGTTAGGATCGGCCTCGAGCGCATGTCCGGCAGATTGAATGGCGCTGTTCGCTTCGCTAAGTTCGGCATCAGCACGTGCCAATGCGTCAAGCGCCTGATCAAGCTTGCCGCCAGCAAGCGGTGCGACCTTTTCCAATACAGCTAGGGCACGGCCAAGCCCTGCTTGTGCGCCAACTTCGCCAAAAACAGCCTCTTCAGCAAGTGACAGGCTTTCACCAATTTTTGAGACATTGGCCAAGAGGGTGCGCTGGGCGACCAGGCTTTCTTCTTCTCCAATTTTGGGGGCAAGTCGGTCAAGTGTGTCAACCGCGTCACAAAGCCACTCTTCTTCGGCCTTGGCTTTAACAAGCTCATCACGCGCCGCCTCGAGTGCCTTGCGGGCGATATCCAATTGCTCCCAGCCGTTTTTGGTTTTAGCCAGTAAATCATGATGCCCTGCGGCGCGATCAAGAAGCGTCATGTGTGTCGAAATATCCAAAAGGCCGCGCCCTTCGAACTGGCCTTGAATTTCAACCAGTAAATCACCAGCCTGCCGCAATAGCCCAACCGATACGGCGATGTCATTAATGCTGGCTGATGATTTGCCGTCACTTTTCAGGCGACGGCGCAGGATCATCTCATCTTCTTGTATGATGCCGGCCTCTTCGACAAGCTGCCATGCTGGATGATTTGTTGGAAGCGTAAACTTGGCGCTGACATGAGCTTGATCATGCCCCTGCCGGATCAGGCCAAAATCAGCGCGGCTGCCAAGCGCCAGCCCCAACGCATCAAGCAGAATCGATTTGCCAGCACCGGTTTCGCCAGTCAATACCGTCAACCCCGGTGCGAATTGCAAAGTTAATTGCTCGATCAGGACAATGTTGGAAACAGTAAGGCTTTTCAGCATGGTCAGTTAAAAATACTGGTAATCACGTCAATGGATCGCTCAAACATACCCTTTTCAGGGGGCTGTTCTGGGTCGGCTCGCAAACTGGCCAGCCGTTCTGTCCAGACGGATTCCGGATAGTTATATTGAGCAACTTGATAAAGACGCTCGGATTGATTAGAAAGGCCAAGGGCATAATAAGCTTCAGCAGTCCGGTACAGGGCTTCAGGCAACTGATTGGTGGTATCGTAGATCTTGATAACTATATTAAACCGGCGGATCGCGGCGGTATAATGCTCGCGCTCAAGATAAAACCGGCCAACCGCCATTTCCTTGCCAGCAAGGTGCGATTTTGTCAGGTCGATTTTCAACTGTCCATCACGGGCATAGGTGCCTTTGGGAAAGCGGCGAACCAGTTCTTCAAAGGCGGCAAGTGACAAATTGGTCATTTCCGCATCGCGCTCAACATCGACAATCTGTTCGTAATAGCTCAAGGCCTTCAGGTAATAGGCATATTCAACCAGCGGATCGGCAGGGTTTAGC
>PBQQ01000087.1 GCA_002725095.1 Gammaproteobacteria bacterium | reverse complement strand
GCGAACAGCGACAATTGCAGATACGTGATCCACGTGATCCGATCGAGGTTCGGCCGACGCCCGGTAGCGGGCGACGATGTCACGCGAGTTGTGAGATGATGTAGTCGAGGCAACCCGTCAGGGCGCGAACATCATCGGGCTCGACGGCCGGGAAGACCGCAATCCGGAGTTGATTTCGGCCGAGTTTGCGGTAGGGCTCGGTGTCGAGAATGCCGTTCGCGCGAAGAGCACTGGTGATGGCGGTGGCGTCGATAGTGTCATCGATATCGATCGTCACGACGACGGAGGAGCGATGCTCTGGCTCGCTCACAAAGGGAGTGGCGATATCGGTGTTCTCTGCCCAGTCGTAGAGGACTCCCGACGACTCAGCCGTGCGACCCGTGCACCACGCAAGACCACCGTTGTCGTTGAACCAGTCAATCTGCTCGGCCATCAGGAAAATCGTTGCGAGTGCGGGTGTGTTGTACGTCTGGTCTTTGCGCGAGTTATCGACTGCGGTTTCGAGGTCGAGGAAGTCGGGAATCCAGCGTCCGGAGGCCTTGATGCGCTCTGACCGCGACAAAGCCGCCGGGGACATCAGAGCGAGCCAGAGCCCCCCGTCGGAGCCGAACGACTTTTGGGGAGCGAAGTAGTAGACGTCGAACTCGGCCGCTTCGACATCAAGTCCGCCAGCCCCCGATGTCGCGTCGACGATCAGGAGCGCATCGGTGTCTGCCCCTGCGACTCGGCGTGGAGTCACGATGACTCCGGTCGAGGTCTCGTTGTGCGGAGAGCAGTACGCGTCGATTCCGGTTTCAGCCTTGAACGCTGGAGCGGTGCCGGGATCAGCGGTGAGGATCGTCGGTTCGCCGAGGTGAGGCGCCTTCGCGGCGCCTGAGGCGAACTTCGCGCCGAATTCCCCGAACGAGAGAAACTGCGCTCGGTTGTCGAGCAGCCCGAACGTCGCAATGTCCCAAAACGCCGTCGAGCCGCCGTTTCCGAGGATCACCTCGTAGCCGTCGGGGAGGTCGAACAGATCTCTCAGCCCCGACCGCAGTCGGCCAACTTCGGATTTGACGGCCTTTTGACGATGCGACGTCCCCAGGTAGGTCTGCCATACCCCGGCAAGCGCGTCCATTTGGGCTTGGCGCACCTTGGAGGGGCCGGCTCCGAAGCGCCCATCGGCGGGCAGAAGTTCGGTGGGGATGCGAATGCCGTCAGACACTGGTCCTTCTTTCGAAAGTAGAGAGATGGGGCGTAAGTATCCCTTGCTGCGTCTACGAGTCGTCGTCGGGGACCAGCCAGGATGGCCGCACCATGACCGGGTCCCACCCCTCGACCTGATCGGGCCGCCGGGGCTTGGGCCCTATGTAGCGTGCAGATGGCCGGATCAGTCGTCCGGTTCTCTTCTGCTCGAGAATGTGGGCGCTCCAGCCGGCGATGCGGGCGCAGGTGAACATCGAGGTGAACATCTCCGGGGGAACTTCGGCGAAGTCCAAAATCACGGCGGACCAGAACTCGACGTTCGTCGCGAGTGCCCGGTCGGGCCGTCGCTCCCGGAGTTGTGTCAGAGCTTCGCGCTCGAGCGCCGCCGCAACCTCGTACCGAGGGGCTCCCAGGTCCCGAGCCACGTTGCGCAAAATTCGCGCGCGGGGATCCTCTGCGCGGTACACGCGGTGACCGAAGCCCATCAGACGCTTATCTGCGTCCAGGGTTTGTCGAACGAAGGTGGCGGCGTCATCACTGTTCTCTACCTCCTCGATCATCGAGAGCACGCGTGCCGGTGCTCCGCCGTGGAGTGGGCCACTCATGGTTCCGATAGCTCCGGAAATCGCCGCCGCTACGTCGGCTCGGGTCGATGCGCTGACCCGGGCGGTGAGGGTGGATGAGTTCAAGCCGTGCTCGGCGGCGACAACGAAGTATGAGTCGATCGCCTCGACATGACGGGGATCTGGGTCTCCCCGCCAACGGATCATGAATCGCTCGACAACGGTGTTCGCTTGATCGATTTCGGCTTGCGGGACCATCGGCTGTCCCAGACCCCGCGCAGATTGCGCGACGAAGGACAGCGCCATCACCGACACGTGAGCGAGATTCTCGCGCGCGGTGTCGTCATCGATATCGAGAATTGGTTGCAAACCCCAGGCGGGAGCGAGCATCGCGATGGCGGATTGAACATCCACGCGAACGTCCCCGGAATGAATCGGTATCGGGAATGGTTCCGCCGGTGGTATCCCCGGGTTGAACTCTCCATCGACCAGCAGCCCCCAGACATTGCCGAAAGACACGCAGCCCACGAGGTCGGCGACATCGACACCGCGGTACCGCAGGGCGCCGCCATCGGGATCGGGCTCGGCAATTTGCGTCTCGAAGGCAACCACGCCCTCCAAGCCCGGGACGAACTCTCGCATTTCTTCCTCCTGAGTCGAGGGCCCTATTCAACACCGACGATTCCATGATGGGATGCCCGTATGCACGGATCCTCCGATTCGCCGGTCAGCCCGGCGGACATGCGAGTTTCCTACAGCGAAGGCACCCTCGACGTCTCCGACCTGGCATCCACGCCGCTGGAGCAATTTCGGGAGTGGTTCGGCGCCGCCACACACGACCAGAGAGTCACCGAAGCTAACGCGATGGTGTTGGCGACAGCGGATGCCGATTCGGTTCCCAGTACTCGAACAGTGCTGTTGAAGGGGGTCGATGAGCGCGGGTTTGTCTTCTTTTCCAACCTGACCTCCCGGAAATCTCGAGAGCTGCATGTCAACCCGAACGCGTCGGTGACCTTCCCCTGGTTTGCCCAGCACCGGCAGGTCGTTGTCTGCGGACGAGCAGAAGAGATTCCCCGAGAAGAAACGCTCGAGTACTTCACGTCACGTCCGCACGAATCGCAGTTGGGTGCGTGGGCGAGCGATCAGTCGACGCTTATCGAGTCCCGCCGGGTGCTCGACGAGCAGTGGACGGCTCTGCACGAGAAGTACCCCCCGGGCAGTGAGGTCCCCCTGCCCGAATCGTGGGGTGGCTGGCTGATTCTTCCCACGACGATCGAGTTCTGGCAGGGCCGGCCCTCGCGCCTGCACGATCGTCTGCGCTTCGTCGGCCAAGGGTCTCTTGCCGAGGCAGCAAACTGGCGGATCGAGAGGCTCTCCCCGTAACGCGCTAGTCGGACCGGCGTCGAATCTCGTTCGCAAGAGCGATGGTGACGAACTCGTCGATCGATACTCCCGCGCTCTTCGCGGACCGGCGCAACTGTTTACGCAACTGCTTGGGGATGGTTGTCTGAATGGCTACCTTCTTTCCCCCGAGAACCGCATCGCCGGTATGGGCCGACGCTACGTGGGTCGTGGGATGAACTTTCGCATCCGGCGCCTTGTGCAGTGCGGGCCGAGGTGCAGGATCAAAATTCGTACTCATCGCATTCCTCCTGGAAAGAGTCGATCGAGAAGAGTGTCGAAGCGTTCGGATAGCTCACGGCCAGCAGGTGAGTCCCACTCGTGAATCGGCATACCAGCTCCCTCAGCCTGGGCAATGGCGTTTCGCTCAGGGATCTCGACGTCGCTGACCTGTCGATCGAAGTACGCGCGGAGCTCTTGCGCGCGGTGACGGTGCTCGGCAACGGTTGATCGCATCCGATTCAGCACGATCGTCGGTGCCGCAAGGGTGCGATTGCTGGATTCACGCACCAGATCGATCGCTTCGACGGCCTGCTGTGCGCCTCGGAGCGCGAAGTAGCCAGGCTCGGTGACGACCAATGCCTGCGACGCAGCATGGAGTGCGTTTCGCGTCATCTCACCCAGGGACGGAGGGCAGTCGATCACAACAAGCTCGTAGCGATGCCCGACCCCTGCGAGCACGGTGCGCAGGCGCTGCTCGGATCCCGGCGCAGCTTCGGCGACGCGGTGCTCGACGGCGGGTTCGGACGGTAAGACATCGGTGCCCCGCCCCCAGGTGCTCGGCACGATGGCCTCCGCGGCGACACCCGGCCTGCCATCGGCGAGGGCGTCGCCCGCGGTCAACGCCGGATCCATCAGCCCGACGCCCATCGATGCGTTTGCCTGCGGATCGAGGTCGACGACGAGTGTGCGCCAATGGCGGTTCCATGCAGCGCTGGCCAGTCCGAGGGTCAGGGTGGTTTTCCCCACCCCACCCTTCATCGACAGCACAGCGATCGTTGGCACGATGGAACCATACGCGCCGAGCAGTATCGGCAGTCGCGTATTGAGGCCTAGCCCTTCTTGATCGCCGCAAAATCAGCGAGGGCGACTTCGCGCTCGGCCTTGTGATCGACGATCGGCTCGGGATAGCCGTGGTCGTAGCCCCCGAGAACATCCCAAGGCTCGTGGGCTGTCTTGCCGGTGAGGTGGCGAAGTTCGGGAATGTATCGACGCACATAGTCGCCCTGCGGATCGAACTTCAAGCCCTGAGAGATCGGATTGAACACCCGGTAGAAAGGGGACGCGTCGGTGCCGCACCCGGCCGTCCACTGCCACCCGTGGGTGTTGCTCGCGACGTCCCCATCGCGGAGCCAGTGCATGAATTCAGCCGCACCCCGTTGCCACGGTTGGTGGAGGTCTTTGACGAGAAAACTTGCCACCACCATGCGAACGCGGTTGTGCATCCACCCTTCGGCCCGAAGTTGGCGCATGCCAGCATCAACGAACGGGAATCCTGTTCGCCCGTGTGCCCAGGCGTCGAAGGCTTCCTCGTCTTCTACCCACCGCATGGACGAGTCGTAGCGCGCGTCTAACGATGCACGAACGGAGTCCGGCCGTTGATGCAGGACGTCGGCGTAGAACTCGCGCCAGCAGATCTCGCGACGAAAGCCGTCATCGGCGTCCGTCAGCTCGGCGAGGATCGAGCGCGGATGGATCTCCCCATACTTGAGGTGGTGGCTCATGGCGCTGGTGCCGTCGAGATCGGGTCGGTTGCGGCCCTCGTCGTAGGTGGACAGGCCAGAGGCGTGGAAGTTCGCCCATCGTTTCCATGCCGCTTCCTCACCCGCTTCGGGTAGGTCGATCCCGGTGCTTGCGACCGTCGGGTGCCCCTCGCATTCCAGGGGCATCCACCAGTCGATGTCGCCGGGTGGTTCGGCTGCCGGTGCTCGCCAGCCATGGGAGAGCCAGGCTCGATAGAAGGGCGTGAAGACGCGGTAGGCGGTGCCGTCTTGTTTGGTCACGCGGCCGGCAGCGACAGCGTAGGAAGAGCCAGTCCGGACGAGACGAACATCAATGGCTTCTAGCGCGTTCTGGACAGCGGTGTCGCGGGCAGACCCGTAGGGGCCGTAGTCCGCAGCGATGTGGACGGTGTCCGCGCCCGCGGTGCGTGCAACGTGGGGGACGAGATCGACGGGGTCTCCATGCACGATGAGCAATTGACGCCCGATGGCGGCACCGAGATGGTCCAGAGAGTCCACGAGGTACTCCTGGCGAACAGGCCCGGCGGGTTCCCATAGGTGCGGATCAATGACGAAAAGTGGGACGACTCGGCCATCGCCATCAGCCCTGGCGGCCTCGACGGCCGCCAGCAGTGCGGGGTTGTCGAGTAGCCGGAGGTCGCGGCGAAACCACAAAACAGATGGCACACACAAACCGTAGGTGGTCGCCGTCCCGATCGCAGGACGGGTGACTTCTACCCCGATACGGTTGGGGCAACCCCCTTGGTGGTCGGCCCGGGAGAGAGCGCAGGGAGCGGCGTGAGTGAACTCATCGATACCACCGAGATGTATCTGCGGACCATCTATGAGCTCCAAGAAGAAGGCATGACTCCTATGCGGGCCCGGATTGCCGAACGCCTCGGTCACAGTGGTCCCACCGTCTCGCAGACGGTGGGACGAATGGAGCGTGACGGCTTAGTCACGGTCGACCAGGATCGACATCTCGAACTGACGGGCACGGGCGAACAACAGGCGGTGCGGGTCATGAGAAAACATCGGCTTGCGGAATGCATGCTCGTGGAAATCCTCGCCATGCCCTGGGAGGACGTTCATGCGGAAGCCTGTCGTTGGGAGCACGTGATGAGCGACGCTGTGGAGCGGCGAATCCTCGAGTTGCTCGATCACCCATCGGTCAGTCCGTATGGAAATCCGATACCTGGCCTTGCGGAACTAGATCCAGGCGCGAGCAAGGTTGTGGCGGGGCTGCAGGGCCTACTACCGCTCCCCGAAGCTGTGACCGAAGATCTCAAGCGGGTGCGGGTCCGACGGTTGGCGGAGACCCTGCAGACCGATGAGGGGTCGATGGCGAAGCTTCTACGAGTGGGTGCCATGCCGGGTGCCGACGTGGAGGCTCGTCGCCTCGATGATTCGGTGACGATCGGGAGCGCAGGCGAGTACGTCGAAATGTCTGTCGAAGAGGCGCGACACATTTTGGTCGAGGCGGGAACGTGACCGATCTGCCCGAGGCTCTGTCCGTTGCCGGTCGGACGGCATTGGTGACCGGCGGAGGGACCGGTATCGGACGAGCGTGTGCCCTCACATTGACTGCCCGGGGAGCGAAAGTCTTTGTCCTCGGTCGGACGGAAGCCTCTCTTTTGCAGACACAGAGCATGGCTGCACCAGGATCCATCCAGACAGTTGTCGCCGACGTGCGCGAGAGCGATCAGGTAGACGACGCGTTGCAACGCATCCTGGCGGAAGGCCCGTTGGACATCCTGGTGAACAACGCGGGTGGTCAGTTCATCTCTGCAGCCGAGCAGATCACGCCCAAAGGCTTTCGAGCGGTGATGCGGTTGAATCTCGACGCCACCTGGTACCTGACAACACAAGCGGCATCGCTGTCGATGCTTGCGAACGGCTACGGCAAAGTCGCGTGCATCACCATGACTCCGAGCCGAGGAATGCCGGGCATGACTCATTCGAGCGCATCGAGGGCGGCCGTGGAGTCACTGGTCCGCACCTGGGCTGCAGAATGGGCATCACGCGGGGTCCGGACCGTCGCGGTTGCGCCAGGAATCGTTCACACAGAAGCCATGGAGCGCTACGGCATCGACCCGGCGCAGGTGGCAACCGTCGTACCCGCGGGTCGTCTGCAAACACCCCAGGAGGTGGCGGAACTCGTGGCTTTCTGCGCCGCACCGGCCGGCGACTACATCACCGGAACGACCCTGGTGGCAGACGGTGGTCTGAACGTATCCGCACCGTCACCGCTGCAGGCCTGAGGAAACGGCGGGCGCGCAGACCTCCTAGATTCCGGCGCCGGCCAGGCTTGCTGCGCGGGTGAAGTCAGGAAGAAGGGGCATACCGGATGATCCGCCGGGGCCCAACTTGACGCCAAGAGTTTGGTGCAGCTGGATGGTGTCGAGGTCGAAACCGAGCCGCGAGGCGGCCAGGTAGAGGCGCCAGACCCGTGCGATACCCAATCCTGCTTCGGCAACGGACTCATCCCAGTGATCCTCGAGGTTTTCGCACCAGTGCTTGAGTGTGAGTGCGTAGTGCTCGCGGAGGTTCTCCTCATGTCGTATCTCGAAACCGGCGTCGTTCATTGCGCTCATGATGTAGCCGGGCCCAGACAGTTCTCCGTCCGGGAAGACGTACCGGTTGATGAAACTCGTTCGGTAGTGAGACGGCTCGTCGTTGTTGGGTCGAGTGATGGTGTGGTTGAGCATCCGACCCTCTTCACGAATCTTGCCGTAAAGGAAAGAGAAGTACGACGGATAGTTCGCGCGGCCGATGTGCTCGGTGAGTCCGATGGACGAGACGGCGTCGAATTCTGACTCCGGCACGTCGCGGTAGTCGCTGAAACGAATCTGGGCCTGCCCTTCCAGCCCTGCATCGGCAATCGCCTCCTGACCCCACTGCGCCTGTTGGGCTGAGAGGGTGACGCCGATCGCGCTGACCCCGTAGTTCTTCACCGCGTGTAGGACCATGCCTCCCCAGCCACAGCCCACATCCAGCAGACGCATCCCCGGACGGAGTCCGAGCTTGCGGCAGACGAGGTCGAACTTCTCCTCCTGTGCAGCCTCGAGGGAGGCGTCGGCATCGGGGAACACGGCGCACGTGTAGGCCATGGATGGCCCCAGGACCCAACGGTAGAAACGATTGGAGACGTCGTAGTGGTGATGAATCGCCTCCGCGTCGCGGCCCTTGGAGTGCCGGCGTCCACGCAATCGCCGCTCCTGGGGCGGGGGTGTGGGGCGCTTCAACGCGTGCGTACCGAATGCCTTGGCCAAATCGAGCTTGTCTCGCCATGACAGGTGCGACGTATCCAGGGGATAGAGCCGCTTAAGAGCGGTGTAGGCGTCGCCGATGATCTCGAGATCGCCGCTGACGTAGGCGCGCGCGAGTCCGAGTTGCGAGGGAGCCCCGGCGAGGAATTGCACTGCGCGGGGGCTACGGATCTCCAAGATGACGTCGTTGTCCTGCGGCCCCACACTTGATCCGTCGTATGCGCGAAAACTCACCCTTCGATCGGGGGTGATGATTTTCGAAAACACGTCCGCGAGTTTCATCGCTGCTCCACCACTTTCTCGTAAAGACCCAACAGTCGCTCGTGGGGGTCGTACTCCTTCTTCAAGCGCTCGTAGACGTGCCCGCCGTAGATCGACCAGAACGTTTCCCTGTCGTAGAAGGCCGTCGAATACAAGGACTTGCGTCCATCGAGTTCTATGACCTTCTGCTCGATTCGCCTGTTCACTCGACCGTCGCTCGGATCACCACCATCGGAGATCGGAACAGTGGACCAGAAGCCGACGTTCACGTAGAGCTTGCGCGGGTCAAGCTCGTACAACGGCCACCGAGCATCGGGGTCGCGCTGCCGCAAAGGACAAACCCAGATCGGCTCGATCCCTACTTCTGCGTGGAAGAAGTCGAGAAACTCCGGCAGTGCGTCCACCGGAACCTCGATGTCCTGCACCACGTGCTCACGAGGCGGTCGACCCCGGAGCGCATCGGTGCGCGACGAGAAGTTGTACTTGCGATCGAGAGCGATGAACTTCCAATAGACGTCACTGCGGAGTTTGGACTTCGGCCACCAACGTCGAATCGCCGGCTTCTGCGCACCGAACGCTCGCGAGCACCAGAACCAATCGGTGTCCCAGCGCCATAGGTAATCGTGAATGGTGACGACGTCCTGTGACTTCTCTTGGATGGACCGGTAGTAGATGTCCATGCCGGTGTAGTCGCTGATCGACATTCCGGCGGGAAGCCGACTGACCATCTCGCCGAGGGTCAAATACTGCTCCGAAGGGGTGAAGACCGTCCCATCGAGAAAGTCGACTCGGGTCCCGTCGTACTCCATGGCGGCGCTGATGGTGGTCATCGCCGCCGTCATCGCTTCCGCGGAATCGAACCGCAAGTGGCGTAGGTGAACGAAGGGCTTGGTTGGCTCAAGTTCGATCTTCAGCCGGAGCGCGTACCCGAGTGATCCGTAGGAGTTCGGGAAGCCGAAGAAGAGGTCGCGGTGGGCATCGTCTGCCTGGGGCGTGATGGTCAGTACGTCTCCGTCACCGGTGAGGATGTCCATCTCGATCACGGACTCATGCGGAAGGCCGCTGCGGAAGCTCGCGCTTTCGATACCGAGGCCGGTGACGGCCCCACCCAGCGTGATCGTCTTCAATTGCGGAACGCACAAGGGCATCAGGCAGTAGGGAAGCGTCGCCTGGACGAGGTGCTCGTAGGTGGTCATGCCGAGCACCTCGGCGGTATTCGTGTCGGGATCCACATGAAGCACCCCGTCGAACGCCGTCACGTCCAAACGGCCCATCGCAGAACTCTCGCGAGGACGGAACAGGTTGGAGGTGGATTTCGCGAGCCGTAGTGGCTGGCCAGGGGGGAGCGCCGAGAGTTGGCGCCTCAGATTGAGGACGAGCGCGTCGTAGCGCGCGCGCCATCCCAGGGAAGTTTCCACGCTCACGGCGCACTACCGTAATGCCCCGTCCTCTGGGCCGGGCACGAGATGGATAACAAAGTGACGCACAATGGTCGATATGGAGGGCTATCGGGCACTCGAGCAGGCCGCTGGGGCGGATTCGGCGGCCAGAACTGGGCACGAGTCGTGGATCCACCGACCGTGGGTTCCGTGGGCGGCGGGCGCCGTCGCCTTCACGCTCACGATCTTGGCCGGCATGGTGGTGTTGGCGGACGCGGTGTGGCGCAACGTCGAAATGCAGAACTTCCTCGAACGAGTCGAGGCCTCAGAGCAGGCTATGCAGGATCTCCAGGACTCGACCGCGGCTGCCTTCGAGGATCACGGTGGCGAGGGCCAGCAGCAGAAGCTCGATGCCGAACTGCGCAGCCTGGCCGCTGATGCAGAGCAAGACATCGCCGCAGCGGGAGCCGACGTGTCGGATCTGCCCATCGCCATATGGCACACGGACATCGAACGTGCCCGGCAGGCATACCTTGACCACAACAATGCCTGGCAGGAGTACATGGCGCGCGCGTCGGAGTCCGCCTCGGAATTCTTGGCCCCTCAGCAACTAGTGAATCAAACCTTCTTCGATGCCGAGGAGCCGTTCTACCGGGCGGTACCGGTCCCCGATCTCTTCGGACTCAACGACCAGGTGGCGCTGATATTCACGGATGGTCAAGAGCAGGAGTCGTCGGGTCAATTGGTTTCACGACTCGAGCGCGGATCTCAGCCGACCGGTTGCGACTCCGACTGATCGGACGGCTCTTCGGCCCGCGCCAACGCGCTCGGCCACCACACTTTGCGGCCGATGTCGTAGGCCAGAGCTGGCACCAGGGTGGTCCGGACGATAAATGCGTCGATTAACACGCCGAGGGCGACGGCGAAGCCGACTTGACGTAGGGCGACGAGCGGGAGAACTCCGAGTACCAGAAAGGTGGCGGCGAGAACGATGCCGGCGCTCGTGATGACCCCGCCCGTCGCCGTTAGTCCCCGCAGAATGCCGGGTCGCGTTCCGATCGTCTTTGACTCTTCGCGCACCCGGGTCATCAGGAAGATGTTGTAGTCGACGCCCAAAGCAACGAGGAAGACGAATGCGAAGAGCGGGAACGACGCATCGGCTCCCGGAAAATTGAAGATGTGGTTGAAGGCAATGGCGCAGGCACCCAACGTCGCGAAGAAAGACAGGATGACGGTGCCGATCAAGAGCAAAGGAGCGACGAGGGACCGAAGCAAGATGATCAAAATGATGGAGATGACGAACAGAACCAGCGGAATGATGACGTTGCGATCGCGAAGGTTCGCCTGGTCGATGTCGTAGGCGACTGCAGTCGGTCCGCCCACGCGCGCGTCGGCCCCTGGAATCCCCGCGAGGTCCTCGCGCAATTCACCGATGAGGACCTCGGCATCGCCTGAATCGGGAGGATCGGTCAGGGTCGCTAGCAAGAGCACCCGACCATCTACGACGGTGGGCTCGGCCATCATCTGACCCTCGGCGCCCGGTGGTAGGTCGGTCTGCCACACGACGCTGTCGATTCCTTCAGTCGCCTCGACCGCTTCCAGGACGTCGATCGCGGCATCGACGTTGGCGGTGATTAGCGTCTCGCTCCCGAGCCCAGCGGCGAAGTTTTCGACCAGAATCTCTTGCCCGATAACGGAGTCCACTTCTTCAGCGTTGACGAACGATTCAGAGGTGGCAACGCCGTCTGCTTTCAGCGTGCTGCTGAAGCCCGCGAGGAACAACAGCACCAGGGCCGTTGCGATCCAGGTGACTCGCGGACGACGCCCCACGCTGCAGGCGATCCTCGCCCACAGACCGGACATCTTGATGTCCTCTTGTCCGAAACGCGGCGTGCGAGGCCAAAACGCCCAGCTACCCGAGGGGAAGCGTTCGCGAGTAAAGGGTCCCTTGCCCTTGACTCGAGCGATACCGAAGACGACCCAGCCGACGATCGTTATCGCAGCGAAAAGTCCTCCGGCTGCCAGGAACGGGGTCAGTGAAACATCGACGAGGAAACCGATAGCGAGACCGATGATCGTAGGCACCAAGAACGCGAGGATCGGTAGCACGAAACTAGGAATCACGAGAAGGGCCGGGAGGAAAGTGAGCATCACGATGACCGCGGCAACAATGCCGATCGCGGCTACCGGCCCGGTCGACTTGTTGGAGTTCAGCTCACTCAGCAGCAAGCACATGAGCCCAATGGAGGTCGTTGCTCCCGAGGCAACGATGGGCTCGACGGTTCCACGAAGAGCACGACGAATAGCGGTCGTGTGCAGTCGATGCCGATGCAGTTCTTCTCGATAGCGGCTGACAAGGAGGAGTGAATAGTCGGTTCCTGCGCCGAAGACGAGCACCGTCAAGATCCCTTGACTTTGACCGTTGAGAACAACGACGTCGTTGTCCGCGAGGATGTAGACGAGCGCGCTCGCCGTCGACAGCGCAATACCCGCGGCAATGAGTGGGATGAGCCACAGGAATGGACTGCGGTAGACGAAGATGAGGATGATTGCGACCACTAGTGCGGTTGCGATGAGCAATGTGGTGTCTATGGCCCCGAAAACTTCGATCAGATCGGCGAGGAAGCCACCCGGTCCTGTGACGTTCACCTGAAGGTCGGGATAGGCGGTGGCCGCTTCTCGAATCACGTCGACAATGCCGAGGAAAGCAATCTCACCGTTGCTCAGAAGCGCGGATCCGCGATCGCCGTTGACGGGCACGTTGATCAAGACGGCGTCGCCGTCTTCGGAGGGAATCGGAATGAGCGGGACCGGATCGAGATACGCCGAGACCTGTTCTCCGTCGGGCACCTGCAGATCGGGGATCTGTTGAACGAGCTCGCCGACGGCCTGTTGATCCGCCGCCGTGAACTGGCCGCCATCTGGCTTGGACACCACGACCAGAAGCGGAATGGCCGTGCTGTCGGCGAACTGGGCCTGCTCCTCGGCGACGAGCGTTGACTCGGCGGATGAGGGAAGGAAAGCGGCGTTGTCGTTTTCCTGTACTTGGGATAACTGTCCAGCCAGGGGTCCAGCCCAACTCGAGATCATCAACCAGCCGATAGCAACCGCGATCGCGAGCCACACACCCCTACGTGCGCTGCCGGAGCGGTCGACGGGTGCAGCGTCGCTTTCCAGAGCCCGAGTACTCACAAGGGAATACTTCCCGACGTCGCGTCGAAGTGTCACCTCAGGGGTCGTTCCTCGCTAGCGTGGAGGTTGTGGACGACGTTCGCTACATCAGAGGCGTTCTGACCGCTGGCGCACTCGTCTTCGCTTTCTCCTCGGTGGCGCTGCTGGTGCTTCCCGCCTGGTTTGCGGAGGCCCTAGGCATGCGTGCGTCGGTCGAAGCCGAGTGGGCCTTGCGGATGGTGGGAGCCTGCTTGGTGGCTCTCGCCGGTCAGATGTGGTTGGTGCGGCGAGCCGATCGCCCAGGGATTCGCGGGGCAGCCGCGGTGATGATCCTCGGAGGCGGTCTGATGACGCTGCTCACCGTCTTCCTCCCCGCGGAAGAGCAGTGGACCTTCATGCGATGGCTGTACCTCGCGTTTGGGTCGAGTTTCGTCATCGCCTACTCCTGGCTTTTGTACTGGGGCTTCCGGGAGCATTAGATCTGCCACCGGTGCCCGGCCGTAGGCTGTGGCGCTATGTCCTTGATTGTCCAAAAGTACGGCGGATCGTCCGTCACCGACGCCACCAGCGTGAAGCGGGTGGCGCGACGGATCGTGGACACCAAAAAATCCGGTGACGAGGTCGTAGTCGTGGTCTCTGCGATGGGGGACACCACGGACGAGTTGCTCGACCTCGCCAACGAAGTCTCGCCGCTGCCGCCGGGTCGCGAACTCGACATGCTCTTGACCGCTGGCGAGCGAATCTCCATGGCTGTGCTCGCAATGGCGATTCATGACTTGGGGGCCGAGGCGCGCAGTTACACCGGATCGCAAGCGGGGTTGATCACAGACTCCGCTCATGGTGCCGCGCGCATCATCGACGTGTCCCCCGGACGCATCAGCGAGGCGCTCGCCGGGGGCGCCATCCCGATCGTGGCGGGGTTCCAGGGTGTTGCGCAGGATTCCAAGGACATCACCACTCTCGGGCGAGGTGGCTCCGATACGACGGCGGTCGCGCTGGCAGCCGCGCTGAACGCTGATGTCTGCGAGATCTACACCGATGTCGACGGTGTCTTCAGCACCGACCCGCGAGTGGTACCGGCCGCTCGCCGCGTCCCCTTCATCACGTACGAGGAGATGATGGAACTTGCGGCCGTGGGCGCCAAGGTGCTGCACCTGCGATGTGTCGAGTACGCCCGTCGATTTAATCTACCCATCCACGTTCGTTCGTCGTTTTCGTCGAAAGAGGGAACCTGGGTGATGTCGCCTGAAGCGATCACCCGCGCCATCGAAGAAGGAAGAGCTATGGAGCAGCCGATCATTTCCGGAGTTGCGGCAGATGTGAATGACGCGAAAGTGACGGTCGTCGGTGTTCCTGACAAGCCGGGTCAGGCATCCGCGATCTTTCGCGCTCTGGCCGACGCCAGCATCAACATCGACATGATCGTTCAGAACGTGTCGGCGGCGGCGACGGGTCGAACGGATGTCACCTTCACCTGTCCACAAGGGTCGGTGCAGCAAGCAATGGAGGCGATCAACGCACGGCAAGAGGCGATCGAGTTCGAGTCGTTGACGGTCGACGAGCACATCGCGAAGGTCTCATTGATCGGTGCGGGCATGCGTTCACACCCTGGAGTCTCCGCCGATTTCTTCCAAGCTCTTGCTGAGATGGGCATCAATGTCGAGATGATCTCGACATCGGAGATTCGTATCTCTGTCGTGACACGTGTAGACGATTCGACAAAGGCGGTGCAGGCGCTGCATTCGGCATTCGGCCTGGACGCTGATGGGGAGGCGGTCGTGTACGCGGGTTCGGGGCGATGAGCGTGAGCTCCGCGAAGGTGAACGTCGCCGTCGTCGGTGCGACCGGCCAGGTCGGCGGTGTGATGCGCACATTGCTCGCCGAGCGAAAGTTCCCCGTCGACACCATGCGCTTCCTTGCCAGCGCGCGGTCTGCAGGTACGACAATCGACTGGGGTAATCAAGGGATCGTGGTCGAGGATCTCGCCACGGCCGACTTGACCGGTATCGACATCGCGCTGTTCTCCGCCGGTGGCTCCGCGTCCAAGGAGTGGGCGCCGTCTTTCGCGCAGGCTGGCGCGATCGTGATCGATAACTCCTCCGCCTGGCGGATGGATCCGCAAGTACCGCTGGTCGTCAGCGAGGTCAATCCCGGTGCCATCGAGGCCATGAGTAGCGGAATCATCGCGAACCCGAACTGCACCACCATGGCTGCGATGCCGGTGCTCAAGCCGCTGCACGATGATGCTGGGCTGCGCCGGATGATCGCTACGACGTATCAAGCGGTGTCGGGAAGCGGCTTGGCGGGTGTGGAGGAGCTTGCTTCTCAGGTGCACTCGGTGTCCGGGAACGGCATCGAGGAACTCACTTATTCGGGCGATGCCGTGGAGTTCCCAGCGCCGAACAAATACGTCTCGCCTATCGCTTTCAACGTTGTGGCGCAGGCGGGCAGCTTCCTTGACGATGGTTCTGGGGAGACTGACGAAGAAGCCAAGCTGCGCAACGAGACACGCAAGATCCTGTCGATTCCCGATCTTGCAGTCAGTGGAACGTGCGTACGGGTCCCAGTGTTCACCGGCCACTCCCTCGCCATCAACGCCGAGTTCGCCGCCCCTTTGAGTGTCGAGCGGGCCGGTGAACTGCTGTCCGATGCCCCGGGAGTGGCACTGACGGACGTGCCGTCACCGTTGATGGCTGCGGGGAGAGATCCGTCATATGTCGGACGCATCCGGCAGGACTCCACAGTGTCGGATGGGCGAGGTCTTGCCCTGTTTGTCAGCGGTGACAACCTCCGCAAAGGCGCGGCGCTGAATGCGGTGCAGATCGCCGAGCTGCTGCTTGAGCGATTCTGACTAGTACCCGAAGGCCAAATAGTCGCCTTGATAGATGCGTGCAACCTTCGTCCGAAGTTCTGGCGTGAAGTACTCCTCGATTTTGGCCGAGGCTCCAGTGGAGTTCTTGCAATAAAAGGTCTCGCGAAGGTCCGGAATGCCCGTCAGGTCTGCCACCTGAACCCATGATGAATCGAGATGCTCGAGATGAATGGCAGCGATGTAGTCGATGATGCCCCAACCCAGGTGGTCTGCCTGCCTTCGCCAGTGAGGGTCCTGCTCACGTGAAGGCTGCTCGTCGATCACGTCGAGAAATTGCTCGAAAGTTATCTCGGACGCCGAAATTCCTAAGGTCACAGCGATCGACTCGCTTTGCCTCAAGCCCTGGACGATCTTGTCCAGATAAGAAGACAACACGCGCGTAGCCGGGTCGCGCACAACCGTGAAGCGTCGGAAGGACGAGGACGCGAGGGTTTCCTCCAGCAGATCCGGTGGCAACTGAAACGGCTTGACGAAGGGCGTGGCGTTGATGCGGTTGTGCGGCGCTTCCTGCACCCGGCGCACCAGCCCAGGACCTTTGCGTGCGGCTTCGAGACCACCGAGAGTCGCCTTCATGGTCCCGCAGCCGGCCTTGGGTACCTCTACGTAGACGTAGGAGTGAACGAGTGAGATGTGGGTGTGCATGTTGACCGAGCGCCAGCCCATGGCCTTGACGTACTCGCGAGTGACGGGGCCGAGATCCGAGCGCGACGGCCGTCGGTCGGGAACACTCATCGGGCCTCCTCGGGGAAACGACGGGAAAACGATGGGGCAGGTGCGGCAGCACCTGCCCCATCCAGCGTCGGGGTGGCGGGATTTGAACCCACGACCTCTTCGTCCCGAACGAAGCGCGCTACCAAGCTGCGCCACACCCCGAGCGCCCTGGAAGGGCCACGCGAGTGTAGCCGAGCGTTCCGAACAGACATCGCCCGATCACTCCTCGCGCCATGATCACGCCGAGTTGTGCCCTGGAAGGAGAAACTCAGGTCATGAGGTGAGCGTCAACAGTGTTGCCTCGGGCGGACAGGCGAAGCGGAACGGCGCATACGGCGAGGTGCCCAACCCTGCGCTGACGTGCAACGCGCTGCCTCGGTGTTCGCTCAGGCCGCGGGCGCGCCGAGTATCGAGATCGCAATTAGTTACCAGTGCGCCGTAGCCGGGGACGCGCAACTGACCGCCGTGGGTGTGGCCGGCCATGATCAGGTGTGCGCCGTCCGCCGCCATCGGGTCGAGAACTCGACGGTAGGGGGCGTGGGCGACAGCGAGCGCCAGGTCGGCTCCTGGGTCGAAGGGGCCGGCAACCATGCCGTAGTCGTCCCGTCCAATATGCGGATCGTCGACGCCCCGGATGTCGATCTCCCGACCGTCAGCCTTGAGTCGCGATGCCGTGTTGGACAAGTCCAGCCAGCCGCCGGCCGTAAGCCCGGCCACCAGGTCCTGCCACGGCAGCATTGGACGATTGGGTTGCAAACCTGAGGGACCGGTCAGGTAGCGCGCAGGGTTTATCGGCTTCGGGGCGTAGTAGTCGTTGCTACCGAGGACGAAAGCACCGGGAATGTCGAATAGCGGCTCAAGTGTTTCGACGACTTCACCGATCGCATCCCGATGCGAGAGAAAGTCACCGGTGGCGATCACCGCGTCGGGGCGAAGTTCCACCAGGCTGGACACCCACGCCTTCTTCGTCGTTTGTCCCGGGACCAGGTGCAGATCCGACAGATGCAGTACGCGCAAATCCGGCTGCGGTGTCGTGAGGGCGCGAACGGTGGCGCGGCGCAAGGTGAAGCGCTCGGACTCCCAACGGGCGTATGCCACGGCTCCGAGCCCGGCAACGAGGGCGGAGGTGAGCAGGCGGGTGCTGGTCGTCACGCATCCATGATGACACGGGCGGTTTGCGCCTGCGGTGGCAAGATGCCCCCATGGCCACAATCAAAGATCAGCTTCAGTCGGATTTGTCCACAGCGATGAAGGCGCGCGACGAGCTGCGCTCGGGAACGATCCGCATGGTTCTCGCGGCGATCACGAACGAGGAAGTCTCGGGCAAGCAGGCCCGCGAACTATCCGATGATGACGTGATGACGGTTCTCGGTCGCGAAGCCAAGAAGCGACGGGAAGCGGCCGAGGCCTATGACGACGCCGGACGTGGCGAGTTGGCAAATACCGAACGCGCGGAACTGGCGGTCATCGAGGAGTACCTCCCCGAACAGATGTCTGATGACGAACTGAACGCGATCATCGACGCCGCAGTTGCGGAAGTTGCCGGCAGCGGTGCCGAGGGCGGGAAAGCGATGGGCGCGGTCATGAAGATCGTCCAGCCCAAGGTCAAGGGTCGCGCCGACGGAAGCGTGGTCGCGACGCGCGTCAAGGCGGCGCTGGGAATGTAGAAGCGTGGGCGCGGCGTCGCTACGGCGCCGGTGCTGCCACTGCAGGATCCTCCACCGGAGGAGCAGCTGGATCAGGTGCGGGCTGCGGGATTTCCGGCTGCGGTACGAGCGTCGGGGGCGCCGACACCGTCAAGAGGATGACGCTGCCCACCGGTGCCACCGTTCCGGCGGGAACCGATTGCTGCAGCACGAGCCCGGGAGTCACCGTCGCGGTCTCGAGGAGAACGATCTCGGCCGTGTAGCCGGAGCGCTCCATGATGGTGGTGGCGTCTTGGACCGGCGCGCCACGACTTTCGGGAACGGTGTTCAACCCTGTGGAAACGACGATGTCCACAGCTGTCTGAGGGACGGCGGGACCACCCGGCTCTGGGGTCTGGGCGATGACGGTGCCGGCGGGTTCGGGAGAGTCCTCCTCGCTTATCTCGCCGAGCTCGAGGTTGACCTTGGTGAGGGCTGCGAATATCTCCTCCGGTGTCGCCATGCCGGTGATGTCGGGAATCTCGTTCACGTCAAAGACGGACGTAGGTAGATCAGTGCTCAAGACGAACTCTTCGATTGGCTTGTCCGCCAGGGCCGCTTCCATGCTGGCTTTCCAAATGGGGCCGGCGAGGGTGCCGCCGAAGACCTGTTGGTAGTACGTGCCGTTGATGGTGATGTCCTTCAACGGGTGGGCGAAGCCGCCGCGTGGGTCCCCGATCCAGACGGCCGCCGCCACGTGTGGGGTGTAGCCGGCAAACCAAACTGCAGCCGACTCGTTGGTCGTTCCCGTCTTCCCAGCGACCGGCTGAGGCGCGAGGGACATCCGTGAGCCTGTACGTCCGGCGATCGGACCGTCCACCACGCCGGAAAGGAGTTCGGTGACCGAGTCGGCGACCGGTCTGTCGATGACTTGGATGCACTTCTCTTCGGGCACGGGGAGTCGTTTCTGGTCGCGGTCGCGGACTTCAAGGATGCTTCGCGGCTCGCAGTGCGCGCCGTGGGCGGCGAAAGTGGCATACGCGTTGGCCATAGCCAAAGGAGTGACCTCGGCGACCCCGAGAGTGAGTGTGGGAACGCGGGGAAGTTCGTCACCGCTGCCGGTGTATACCCCCATCGACTCGGCGATCTCCGCGACGCGGCAGATGCCTGTTCTTTCTTCGATTGCCATGAAATAGGTGTTTGTGGAGAACGCGGTTGCCTGCGCCATGGACAAGAAGCCGCTCGTGGTGGAGTTGTTGACGGTCACGGTGGGGAAGGGAACACCGGTGTCGCAGTTAACGAAGCCTTCGAACGTTGCTGGGCTCGGAGAGTTGATCGGCTCGTAGGGGGAGATCCCAGCCTCGAGGGCAGCGGCCAGCGTGAAGATCTTGAAGGTCGACCCGGCCTGCATGCCGATGGTGCCGCCCATGGAGCGATCCGTGTTGTAGTTGTAGGTGGTTTTGCCGACGCCCGACGTACCCCACGTTCGGTTCTGCGTCATGGCGATGATGTTTCCGGTCCCGGGCTCCACCATCGAAACGGCTACCGCCTTGCGGCTGTCGTCGTCCGGTGGAATGAACTCGTTGACGGTGTCGGTAGCGGACCGGTGGACCTTCGGGTCGAGGGTGGTGCGGATGGTGTAACCACCGCGCCGGAGAAAGGCCTCTCGCTCCTCCGGGGTCTCGCCAAATGCCTCGTCGGTCAGGATCGTTTGCAGAACGTAGTCGCAGAAGAAGGGGGCGTACGAAGACGTGCATCCGTTGGAGGTCCGGGTTGGGTTCAGCACGTCTTCCATCGGTATCGCCGCCGCCCGCGCGGATTGCTCGAATGAGATGAACCCGACGCTCGCCATTCGTTGCAGGATCACGTTCCGCCGCTGGGTGGCGTTCTCGGGATTGCGCAGCGGGTCGTAGGCCGTTGGTCCTTTCACGATGCCGGCCAGGGTGGCCGCTTCACTCAAGTTGAGATCTGCTGCCGGTTTGGAGAAGTAGCGTCGAGCAGCTGCTTCGACTCCGTACGCCCCGGACCCGAAGTAGGCGATGTTTAGGTAGCGAGCCAGGATCTCGCTCTTGCTGAAGCGCTTTTCCAAGGCGAGAGCCAGACGTGCTTCGCGGATCTTGCGGGTGAAACTGTCGCCGCGGGCTTGTTCGAGGTCTTCGGCGGATGTTGCCTGATTGACGAGAACGTTCTTGACGTACTGCATGGTCAAGGTCGACGACCCCTGCTCGATGCCCCCCGCAGTTGTGTTGCGCGCAAGAGCGCGAACGACACCCCGGGCATCGACGCCGTTGTGCTCGAGGAAACGCGCATCTTCGATAGCGATGATCGCCTGGCGCATAACCGGGGCGATGCTGTTCAAGGGCACCTCGACGCGGTTTTGGTAATACAACGTCGCGAGGAGCGAGCCGTCTGAGGCCAAAATGACGGACCGTTCAGGTAGCGGCGGAGTACTCAAAGACACCGGTAGGGACTCGAAGTCGGATATGACGTCCCGGGTGACGACTCCTGCGGCGCCGGCGAAGGGCAGGAGCATCAGGCCGACGATGACGCCGGCGATAACGGAGCCGACGGCGAACGCCAGAAGGCGGCCGACCACCCCGAAGGGTGTGATTCGCCGCCGTGGTTGATCGCTGGTCACTGACATGGGACGTCCAGGGTATGCGCGCTGGTTCCGATCACGGCGGTAGCGGTGCCGGGCCGGCGATGCTCAATAGGCGATTCACGGTGCTGAATACGTCGATGACGCGTCAGCGAAGAGCCCAAAAAGCGAGGAGGAATGCGGTCACGAACGCTTCAGTAGTAGGCCAAGACATGGTGCGACGTGTCGCAGTTGTATCTCGGAAACGTACCCGTCGTGTAGCAGGAAGGGCCCTTGGTGCTCGAATTCCCCTAGGGGCGGATGGTGCGTTCAAATGTGCAAAAAAGTAACTATTTAAAAATAGTCATTTCGAGCCTACCCTAGTGGGGCTGTGGGGCGTACCTTCTGCCACCACTAGGGGGAAAGTCCAGTTCGATGTGGAGGAGGAGACCCTGTGTCCATGGACACCGACTGGGCCGCGCGAGCGGCGTGCCGCACCACCGATCCCGACTCTCTTTTCGTTCAAGGCGCCG
>PBQQ01000086.1 GCA_002725095.1 Gammaproteobacteria bacterium | reverse complement strand
GTGGGGCGGGTCGGGCTCGAACCGACGACTACCAGATTATGAGTCCGGGGCTCTGACCAACTGAGCTACCGCCCCCGCAAGACCTTGCTAAACCGCAACTATACCGACCGGACTCCACTGCAGGTCTCGGTTCATCAACGCACCTTTGGAAAGCAACAACGGATCGCTTACCTACTCGAGTGCGTTGTGATCCGGAGCCGCCATTGCGTGCATTCGCGTTAGCTGAGGGACGAAGCAATACGAAATGCCGAAAGAAGGTTCTTAAGCCACCCGCCTTTGACTATTGTTCCCAGGAGTTCGCCGATAGAGGCCTGGGAGGGAGGGGCATGTTTGCTCTTGTAGTGCTCGGCTTTCTCGTGGCCTATCTGCTGATTCTCCGCGGTATGCGCAAACCTGCTATCGCTCTCGCTCTTGTTCTGCAACTCGCGTGCCTTGGCTTGTACTTCTCGCATTCCTACCACGTGAATTGGCCCTGGTGATCTGACCATGTCTGATCAAGTGGACGCGCAGGGCGCGGAAGCCGGTGGCAGCCGCAGTGTGAAAGCGCTCTTTCGGGACAACGAGCGGTTCGAGTTGCTTTCAGGGCCCCGAGCCACGGGTCTGGTTCGAGCGCTGAACTACTTCGGGCTCATCGTGCCCCTACTTGTCGTCTTCGCCGCCATCATTGTTCAGCTCACCGGAGGTGAGCTGCCCTGCTCTCATTGCAACATGGAGCGTCTGGGGTACTTCACCCTCGCTCTGGGCCCTGCGCTCAATCTCCGGTTCGGCATCCGCCCCAGCCACTACGGAATCAGCCTGGCCGGAGCGATGTTCCTGGGCACCGTGTCACTGGACATGATGGTGCGGGTTGCCCAAAACGTTGGTCCCGCCGGCTGGGGGCCCGTTGTCTTGGGCCTTCACGTGAACAGTTGGTCACTCATTATCTCTATCGTCGCCGGGATAGGCGTGGCAGTCATGCTGTTGTGGGAGCGGCAATTCTCACTTCCGCCTTCTCTCCAGACCGCGTTATCGAAGCCCATCGGTCGACTCCTCCTGGTGGCTCTGCTTATCGTCATCGGGGTCATCGCCGTCGACCTGATTTCCGTGATTTTCGAGTGCGGGCCCGGTATCTGCCCCGACTCCCCCCCAGATAACTACCCCTACTGGCCCTTCTAGCCGGCGCCACTAGAGGACTGCGGCGTACCTGCTTGCCCAATCGCCATGGTCACAACCGCGCGTGAGCAACGAATACAGCGCAACGGCTTCTACCATGACCGCGTGCCGGAATTCACGATTACTGTGCGGGCCAAGCCGGGGGCGTCACGTCCCCGCATCGGTGGTGCCCACGGGGAACCCCCGGAGCTGATCGTGGCTGTTCGCGAAACGGCGGCCTCCGGGCGAGCCAACGCCGCGATAGAAACGGCCATCGCTACCGAGTTCGGGATTCCGCCATCCATGGTCGATATTCGAGCCGGTCATGCTGGCCGGCAAAAGACGGTCGCGCTATACGTCCCGGACGGTGCGGCAGCACAAGCCACCCTTGATCGGCTGCTCGCTTCCGGAGACGACTAATGATCGACCTGGAGCACGCCAGGTCCCGTGACGCGTCCGACCCCTTGAGAGATTTTCGGAACCGCTTCATCATTGCCGACCCCGATCAGTGCTACTTGGATGGAAACTCTCTCGGGCGCTTGCCCGCGGCCACCGCCGACGCTGTTCAGCGGATGACGCTCGCCGGGTGGGGCTCAGACCTCGTGACCGGATGGGGTGGCTGGATCGACATGGCGCAACGCGTCGGAGACAAGCTCGGATCATCGGTTCTCGGTGCTGCAGCGGGTCAGGTGCTGGTCACCGACACCACCTCGGTGAACCTCTACCGACTGGCGTTGGCCGCCATCAAGGACAGGCCGGGACGGTCAACCATTGTCGTCGATGAAGCGAACTTCCCCACCGATCGCTACATCCTGCAGGGGATCGCTGCGGATCTGGGGATGCGACTGGTGACGATCCCCAACGAGTCCCCCGACGTCGCGGAGTGTGAGCGCATCACCCCGGAGATCCTCGCCGAGTATCTCGACGACGACGTCGCCTTCGTGTGTGTGCAGATCGTCAACTACCGATCAGGGGCACGCCAAGACGTGCCCGCGCTGACAGCCGCGGCTCGCGATCACGGCGCGTATGTGTTGTGGGATGCCTCGCACGCTGTTGGCTCGATCGACCTTCGTTTCGATGAGTGGGGCGTAGACATCGCCGTGGGGTGCACCTACAAGTACTGCAACTCAGGGCCGGGGTCTCCCGCCTGGATGTATGTGCGCTCGGATCTTCACGCCACCCTTCGCACGCCGATCGACGGCTGGTTCGGGCAGCAAGATCAATTCACGATGGGGCCGACGTTCGAACGAGCCTCGGGGATGCGCGGCTTCCAAATAGCGAGCCCTTCGATAGTCGGTCTGACGGCCGTGGATGAGTCCATGTCGATCATCGCCGAGGCAGGGATGGATCGAATAGAAGCCAAGTGCGCGGAGGGGACGTCCTTCATGATCGACCTGTTCGATCAATGGCTCGAACCGCTCGGATTCGGTCTCGACACTCCCCGATCCGCGGAACATCGAGGCGGGCACCTGTCGCTCACGCACCCGGAGGCCGCCGAGATTTCGGTTGCTATGCGGCAGATCGCCAATGTGATTCCGGACTACCGCAAGCCGAACACCATTCGGGTGGCGGTCGCGCCCCTCTACACCTCGTTCGAAGAGATGTACATCGGCTTGGAAAGAACGGCCGATCTTGTCTTAGCAGGCCGGCACCGAGACGTCGCCGTGATCGAAGGTGGAGTGACATGACAGATCAGCAGCGTGCCCTGAATTACATGAACTATCTCGCCGTCGACGAGTTGCTGTCCCTTCAGCGTCCGGTGTCCGACGGGCCCGAACACGACGAACTGTTGTTCATCACGATCCACCAGGTGTATGAATTGTGGTTCAAGCAACTTCTGCACGAGATTGAGCAGGCGCAGCGGGAAATGGACGCGGTGCGCACCCAAGACGTGCTCGCGACACTCAACCGCGTCAAGGTGATCCTCGCCGTCTGCATTCGACAGGTCGATGTCCTCGTCACGATGACACCCCTGCAGTTCAACACTTTTCGCGACCGACTGGAAAGCGCAAGCGGCTTCCAGTCAGCTCAATTCCGCGAACTCGAGGCGGTGCTGGGCCGCCGCGATCGCCGATTCGCCGCCCACTTGCTATCCGAGCATCGAGCCAAGGTAGAGGCACGCATGAGCGAACCGTCACTGTGGGATTCGGCGCTGGTCTACCTGGACGCCTGTGAATTCTCGATTCCCGAAGAGATTCTGGACCGCGATGTTGCCCAGCCGTATAAGCCGGACGATCGGGTCACGACCGCGGTGCTGGAGGCCTACCGGTCCGGTCACCAGGCGGCACTGGTGTGTGAGCAACTCGTCGACATCGAGGTGAGTCTTCGTGAATGGCGTTTTCGGCACGTGATGATGGTGGAACGCACTATCGGTTCGAAGCAGGGAACGGGTGGGTCCAGCGGTGTCGACTACTTGACGTCGACGCTGCAACAACCGCATGCATTTCCGGAGTTGTGGAAGGCCCGGGAGGACTTCTAGTGCCGCACGCGAATGTTCTGGGTCATCGTGACATCGCCAACGAGCTCGGCCTGATCGGCGAGTGGCTGGATGCGCGCGGCTGGACTCAACGTCGACTCTGGCGGGAAGACGACGTGGACACCAGCGGTGACGACTTCCCGGAGGCAGACGCGTTGATCGTTCTGGGTTCCCTGGACAGCGTCGCCACCGGTCATTGCGCCGTCTGGGCACCAGACGAAATGGATCGCATCCGTCGGTGGATCGGTGAGGATCGCGCATATCTAGGCGTGTGCTTCGGAGCGCAAATTCTCGCAACGACCCTCGGTGGAGAGGTGCAGCGCCGATCTATCTTCTACCGAGCCGTTGAGACGGTTCCGTGGTCGGGTGAGTCGTCTCGCGGACCGTGGGTCCTGTGGCATGAGGACGCGATCACTTCGTCCGGTTCGGCGGAAGTAGTCAGTGAACTCCCTCATGCGGTGATCGCGCTCCGCTCCGGAAATGCCTGGGGTGTGCAAGCACACATCGAGTTGGATGCACCGGCGCTGGAACGCCTCGCGCAGGCAGTAGACGCGCCTGAAGAGACCTCACGTCCGTTGATCGACCTCCTGCACGAGAACGCCGCTGGAGTCAAAGCCGCAACCTTCGCGTTTCTCGACCTTGCTCTTTTGTCTCCCTCGACACAGGCGCACGCGTCGTAATAAGCGGCGTCGTAGGGAACAGCATCGCGCGTGTGCGGGTTCACCGCTTCGCAGCTTCTCGCGGTGCGGCATTGTCCGTCTGTGAGACGCATGACCGTCCGGAGAGCTAACGTGACGGGCACACCGACGACAGGAGACCTGCTGTGAAAATGATCATGAACGTGGAAATCACCCAGGGGTACGCCAAGTGGGTCAACTTGTTCCGCTCGACCGATGAGGTTCGGGCGAAATACGGCATCACTGTTCTTGCCTATGGCCACGATAAGGATGACGAGTCGCGGATCTACCAGGTGTTGGAGATCGAGTCGATGGAGCGGATGCAAGAGGCGATGGCTGACCCGGAGCTTCAGCGGATTCGTACCGAGGCCGGCGTCAATCTGGATACACAGCAAGTCGTCTTCCTCGTCGAATAGATCAATACGCCCACGACGATGTCCCTCCGTGAAGCATCCCCTCGCTCAGGTGCCGTAGGGAGGACACGGTGACCGATCACGACCACCCTGACGATGCGAGCGACTCGTCTACGGGCGAGCCTTCGTCACTCGAGCCTCCCGTGGTCGAGCCCTCCGCTTCGTCGCCATCTGTCATGGCATTGGCGGGCGCGATCACGGGTGCCTTAGGTGTCGTCCTGGCCGTGCTACCGGTGCTCGCGATGCTGTGGGTTTGGTTGGCTATCTGATGTGGATCATCGCGTGGATACTCGTCGCGGTCCTTGCCATTCTCGCTGTTCTCTTTCTGATCTCCGGCATCGTCCTGTCGACTATCGCGCTCGTCAACGCGCGCCGGGACCCGCGCGATGTCGTGTCCTATCGGATGAGCGTCATCACCCTTGTCGTCTCCACAGTGACGCTGCTTATCGGCCTGGGAACCTACGCTGCGTTCTACGACGAATTCTGACGACGCCCCAGGCGGAGGTCAGTTCGCGAATGCTCGGGTGAGTTCGCCGACAGCCTCGGCGACGACTCCGGAATCGGAAGCTGGCACACCGTCGGCTGCGCGTCCGCCGCAGAAACCCACCAGCGTGGGGATCCCGGTGTTCGCGGACACGTCGTACCACTCCGACCATCGCGCTCCAACCAGTCCGATCCCCGGCGCGGTGATTCCCGATGCTGTCCACCACGGTTCCTCGAACCGCAGCACGACCCGCTCGAGATTTCCTGTTCGCAGTTGGGTGATGCCTCGCCGGCTGGCTTTCGGCAGGCCGGATACGCGGACCACCCCTGACTTCAGAACCGCATGCGGGAGAGCGACTACGGCGATGTCCGCTCGATGTGACGTTCCGCCGGTTTCGAGCACCACCACGCCTCGCTTTCCCGCCGACACCGAAGCCACCGGGCTCTCCAGTCGCACATCCAGCGACGCGGCGAGGTGTTCGGGTGCGCGCTGGAAGCCTCCGAGAACGAACGCGTCACCACCGCGGTCATCTTTGCCTTCCAGGTACGCGTGCGTTCCCAAGACGTCCGCGTCGATGGAGTATTCCTGCGTGATCAGTGTGTTCAGAGCCCATGCTCTTTCGGGGTCGCTCGCGGACCATCCGTTCTGGTCGAGCCATTGCTCGACAGATAAGCGTCGCGCGGGATCGGCGTCTTCCATCGCCTGCACATACTCACCGAGGTCGGAGCGCACCTGGTCCGCTCCTGGCGCGTAACTACCGGTGTCGACGCTGCGGGTATCGAAGAAGTAGTCGGCGGCCGATAAGGACAGTCCAGCAGCGCGGGTCACCGGAACCATCGGGTTACCGGTCACTCCGTGAATCCAGGTCGCTCCGAGTTCGACGGGTGTGCCCCACGAGGTGTCTGTTCGAATGCGACCACCGACTCGGTCCCCTGCTTCCAGCACGGTGACCTCCGCTCCTTGAGCCACCAATCGGGTGGCTGCTTCGAGCCCGGAGACTCCGGCACCAATCACGAGCGCTCGTCGACCGTTGACTCCCACTCCGTCCTCGTCGAGGAGTTTCGCCGCGAGCCGGCCAGACCTCAGAGCACCTTGGACGGTTCCGGGGTACCCCCAATCGGTGAATTCTCCGGCGACGGCGACCCGGCGTCGAATGAGTTGCTCGGCGATGGTCCATCGGACCTTCGGTGCAACACCCGCCGGTAGTGCGGCGTAGGCGCCACGCGCCCACGGGTCGTCCTTCCATCGGGTCACCAGCCATTGAGATGGCTGCGGCACCCCACCAGGTGCTGCCCATGCAGTTGTCGCGGTCCCCCCAGCCAGGAGTCCGAACCCGGCGGTCAGGGCACTCCATTGCAGGAATGATCGGCGCGACAGACCTTCCCCGCTTCGCACCCTCATGAGTCAATCAGCATGTCGAAGGAAATACTCAGGAATCCGCATTGCCGGTAGGCGCTTCTCGCTCGGGCGCCAAGAATGAGGGATACCCCTCGTGGGCGCCTTAGACTCCCCTGATGGCCTCCGACCAGCAATCTCCGTCACCTCGGCGCCTCCTGCTGGTCGAGGACGACGATCTGACTGCGGCGACGATCAGCGAACTCCTCACAAGCCACGGCTTTCTCGTCGAGACCGTCCCCGGGGCAGCGGAAGCACAACGATCCGCGCAAGACTTCGACCCGGACGTCGCCCTCATCGACGTTTCCCTTGGACCCGGGCCGACGGGTGCTGATCTCGCCCTCGCGCTCTCACGCTCCGCACCACACGTCGGCCTGATGCTCCTGACCCGACATCCCGATCTCCGCACCGCGGGGCTCACCCGGGATGACGTTCCTCCTGGCTGCGCGTTTCTTCGCAAAGACCAAATCAGCGACGCGCGAGAGTTGGTCGCCGCTATCGAAGCGGTGCTGGGCGACCGTGCCGACGAGGTGCGCTCCGATCAAGATCCCACCCGTCCCTTCGCGGAACTCACCGACAAGCAAGTGAACGTCTTGCGGTTGCTCGCACTCGGGATGACCAATGACGCGATCGCACGAGATATGGACGCCGGGCTATCTACCATCGAGCGCTGGATCGCCTCGATATTTCGAGCGCTGGATATCCCCACCTCCGGTGACATCAACCCACGAATCGAAGCCGTCCGACGATACGTCGCGGTGGCGGGTCTCCCAGAAAACGATTGATGGCGTCTTCTCCATCCCTTGCCCGTCTGTCCTTGTCGGCGGCAGCCAGTTGGCCCGCGTTCTGGATTCTGGCGGTGATCAATGCTCTGATCGCTGCATTCCCTTCCCCAGATTCCACCGCGCGTTTCGAGCAACGACTTCTCGCGGTCGCCGTTGGGCACGTGGCGATGTTCGGTCTCGTGTTCGTTGCTCGTCAGGTGGAAAAGCAAAGAACCCAACCATTCACCGATCCCGTGACGTGGATCGTCCTCGCGCTCTCCTCGCTCGCCCGCGCTCTCCTCGTGAGCTCAGTCCTCGTCGTCCTTGACACGCTCTCCACCTCAGACGTTGCCTCACGTGTTCTTTCCGGGATTGTCGTCGGCGTCGTCACACTCGCTCTGACCACCACGCTCCTTACCTTCAGTCGGACCTACCACACCTCGAAGCATCGCCTCCTGGTCACGGTGGACCAACTCACGATGTCGAGTGAGGCGTCCGAGGCCGAGATCTCTCATCTTGACGATCAACTTCTTGCATCCGTCGAGCACGAGCTCAGATCGAACCTCGCAGATGACTCACGCACCGTCGATGCCGAGGCCCTGGAACGGCTGGCGCAAGACGTGGTCCGGCCCGCCAGTCACGCCATTGCCGCACGAACACGCATGTGGACTCCCCCAGAACCCGAGGCGCCTCGCGCTCAACTCCGGGCTATCGACGCCTTGCAGGAAACTGCTCACGGTAAACCGTTCATGCCGGTGCCCACCGCGCTGGTTCTTCTCATCGTCGGAGCCCCATCAGTCGTCGAGTCCGTTGACCCTGGCTGGAGTCTGCTCTACGGCCTCCTCGGCTTCGTGATTGTTCTCGCCCTCCTCGGTGCCGCGAATCGACTGCTGCAGAAGCTGCCGGCGAACATGCCCGACTTCTGGCGATTAATCAGCGTCATTGGCATGGCTGTGCTTGTGTCTTTGCTCTTCACTGTCGTCTCGTCGTTGGTTTCCCACACGACTGGTCGAGCTGTCGTCGATGACGTTCGAACCCGGGTTGTGCTGTCACTATTCATGGCGGTGATCTTGTTACTCATCGCCTTTGCGCAAGGGACCTACCAGCAGGCGGGCGTGGTGTTGGGCGACCTGCAGGAGTACGAGGGTCGCCTCCGGTGGCGCATGGCTCGATTGCGTCAGGTCCAATGGGTGGAGCAGCAGCGTCTTGCTCGGCTTCTGCACGGTCCACTGCAGTCGATTTTGGAAAACGGGTCTCGCCTTCTTCGCAGCGCGGACGACACCCAAGCAGGCGCCGTCCGCAGCGACGTGTGGCATCAGATCACCACCACCATCGCCCCCTCGTACTCTCCCGATACCGAGCACGACTGGAATGAGCGCCTCGATCGGATCATCGACACGTGGCTTAAGGTCATCGACGTCACTATCGACAGCAACGAGGCGGTCAACGCGATGATCGAAGCCGATTTCGTCGGTCGAGCCATATGCGAAGAAATCGCCAGTCAGGCCATCGCTAATGCCGTCCGACACGGAGACGCCACGCAGATCACACTTCGCTGGTCCGTGCAGTCCCGTGAGGTGGCATTCACCTCCCTCGACAACGGTCAGGGCCCTGGAAACGATGACAGCAGCAACGCAACTAACGCCCCAGGGTTGGGGACTCAGTTCTTGGCCGACTGCACGACGCAGTGGAGTCGCACTTACCGTGACGATGGGACCAAGGTAGACGCGCGTATCCCGATCAGCCCCGTCCACGAGGTCCCCCCTCAAGACTCGAACCAATAACCTAAAGTTTTTGGTTCAAAGGCTCACAGTTCCTCTTGGACAGTTGGTCTTTCCTGTTGCCTGGGGTCGCCAAGGCGGCGAGAAGCTCACCTTTGGGAAGAGCAGCCCGTGAGCCTTCCTGTCGTTGACCATCGGGGCCAAGTCCTTCTTGCCAGCGAAGATATTTTCGGTCGTAGAGGGTCGGTGTACGCATACTTCTCCGGCTGCCATTCCTTACCTGCGAAGCCCCAGTCCTTCGGTCGACACGCAACCTCTCCAACTCGCTGACGAAACCATCTCCAGTCGGAGTGCAACGGCATGGCACACTTGATCTATGAACAAATACACGTGCCGCAAGTGTGAGGAAGAAGGCACGGAGCCTTCCATCTTCTGCCCTCACTGCGAGCCGCCCAAGCGCTAGCCGGGATGTCGGTGACAACGTGGGCACCGACACCGGCAAAGAGGGAAGGGTGAGCGCTCACGCGTCACACCAGGTTCCGGGGTCCCGGCCCGCTTCGCAAGACAAAGGAAGGATGCGACCCCCAATGCTGCGGAGTAAGAGCTCCCCCAATTGGACTCGAACCAATAACCC
>PBQQ01000085.1 GCA_002725095.1 Gammaproteobacteria bacterium | reverse complement strand
TTGGTTGCCATTGACCCACTGGAATGGTGGGCAGTCGTGAGGCATTCGCTTGCTTAAGGTCGCTCAGGTAATCCTGCCAATGTTGGATTTGGTTGGTGCCTAGATCGTATAGATAGTCCCAAGCATAAATCCCGCTGTCGTGGCCGTCGTCAAAAGTGATGCGAATGGCGTAGTTGCCGATCGCGTCGATGGTTTTGATGCCGACATTTTTCTTGCCAGTCTGCAGTACGCGTTCTTGCTCTGAATGGCCGCGCACTTCTGCTGATGGCGAAAAGACACGTAACAATTCCGCGGGCAAATCAAACCGCGCGTCTGGCCAAGCAACCTCTAGCGTATGACCGATCTTGTGATAAACAATTTCCTCCGGAGCGTCTTTATTCATTTAAGCGCACTCAATGGCTACAAGATAAAGCGCGATAGATCGTTATTACTGACTAATCCCGCCAGATGCTGGTCAACATAGGCTCGATCTATGGTGACGGTATTTTGCGCAAAATCGCTAGCGTTGAAGGACAACTCCTCGAGCAGCCGCTCCATTACGGTGTGCAGTCGGCGTGCGCCGATGTTTTCGGTGCCCTCGTTTACTTGCCATGCCAATTCTGCAATCTGTGCAATGCCATCGTCAGTGAAGACGAGCTCGACATTTTCGATACCAAGTAATGCCTGATATTGCTCGCATAGGCTGGCCTTGGGCTCGCTGAGAATACGTCTGAAATCCTCCGGAGACAGTGCTTTGAGTTCAACTCTAATGGGCAGCCGGCCCTGTAGTTCAGGAATAAGATCCGAAGGCTTTGCTAAATGGAATGCTCCCGAAGCGATGAACAAGATATGGTCAGTGCGCACAGCGCCGTATTTGGTTGAGACCGTGCAGCCTTCGATCAACGGCAGCAGATCACGCTGTACGCCTTCGCGCGACACATCGGCGCCATTGCCCTCAGTGCGTTTTGCCACTTTGTCGAGTTCGTCAATGAAAACAATACCGGTTTCCTCGACCGCGACTACGGCGGCACTGCGAATCTCGTCCTCATTTACTAACTTAGCAGCTTCTTCGTCGCGCACTCGGCGATAGGCCTCGCGGATATTCAGGCGTTGATGGTCGCGCTTGCTCTGGTTCAAATTACTGAACATGTTTTGCAACTGGCTGGTCATTTCCTCCATTCCTGGGGGCGCCATGATTTCTACGCCGACGTTGATCTGTTCCAGCTCGATTTCAATTTCTTTTTCGTCGAGCTCGCCTTGGCGTAGT
The DNA here is from genome assembly GCA_002725095.1 of Gammaproteobacteria bacterium. Lineage (GTDB taxonomy): Bacteria > Pseudomonadota > Gammaproteobacteria > Pseudomonadales > Azotimanducaceae > UBA4421. Next base: position 6,291 of record PBQQ01000085.1, on the reverse strand, counting down.
TTTTTGCGAAACATTTGCCGTGTACTCGACTCCTTTGAATCGTCTTCGCCGTCTCTTGGTGTGGGTAGTAACGCGTCGAGAATACGCTCCTCGGCTCGATCCTCCGCTTGGTCTTGCGCCTGTTGAATTTGCTCTTCGCGCAACATGTTACTGGCCATGTCCACAAGATCGCGAATAATTGAATCAACGTCGCGGCCAACGTACCCAACCTCGGTGAATTTAGTGGCTTCTATTTTTATAAACGGCGCTCGTGCAAGCTTTGCCAAACGGCGTGCGATCTCTGTTTTACCAACTCCGGTAGGCCCGATCATTAAGATGTTTTTGGGGCTGACTTCATCACGTAAGTCTTCGGCTAATTGCATGCGCCGCCAGCGGTTACGCAGTGCTATGGCCACGGCTCGTTTGGCGTTGTCTTGGCCGATGATATGGCGGTCCAATTCGGCAACGATTTGTTTTGGGGTCAATTGTTCTAATTCTGGGGTAGAGGGCTTAGACATAGTGCTTATTCGTTGAGGAGATTTAGGCCGTTTCCACAGCTAAATCCAAGGTTTCGATCGTCAGTGAATTGTTGGTATACACGCAGATGCCTGCAGCGATCATTAGCGACTTGCGCACGACCTCTGCTGCGGCCAGCGGGGTGTTTTCTACTAATGCGGTTGCCGCTGCGTGCGCGTAGTGACCGCCTGAACCGATGGCCAACACGCCGTGTTCAGGTTCGATGACATCACCGTTACCGCTGATTAATAAAGTGGCCTCGGTATCTGCGACTATGAGCATAGCCTCGAGCTTGCGCAGTGCGCGATCAGATCGCCATTCTTTGGCCAGTTCTACCGCGGCTCTGGTTAGTTGACCGTGGTATTTTTCAAGCGCGGCCTCAAATTTTTCGAATAAGGTAAAGGCGTCCGCCGTGCTGCCGGCGAAGCCCGCGAGCACCTTGTCTTGATAAAGTTTGCGCACTTTTATGGCGTTACCCTTCATCACCGTGTCGCCGAGCGAAACTTGGCCGTCACCGCCCAAGGCGACACTGGTTTTGTCACGAACACTGATGATTGTGGTGCCATGGAATTCTTGCATGAGGGCTCTCGTAGTTGTGCTTGGCGCAAGCCGGTGCGCAGTTTAGCCGTTTTAACTTTTATCGCGCATTAGGATCGCCGGCAGATCTTGTTCACGCAGCTTGGTTCGAGCGCGCTCGGCGTCGAGTTTGCGTGTGAATGGACCGACGACGACGCGATGCCACAGTTGTCCCTTAACGTTTGACGAAGACAACTCTGCGGGTAGGTTCTGTAAGAGTAAGACGGCACGCAATTGTTGTGCGTCATCGGCGTCGCGAAACGAAGCGGCTTGCACGCGATAAATGATCTCTTCTCCCGGTGCCATGGGTTTGGGCACACTGTAAGACGTGGGATCACCTTGCACCTCGGTGTTACGTAAACGTTCCGGAAATTCAAATTGCACTGCGGGGGCGTGTTCAGAAATTTCCTCAGCGAGGCCTGCGAGTTCGGTATTACGCAGAAAGTCTGGCGCATACGCCGCTATTATTACGATCGCGGCACCGATCAGCGCACCCGAAGAAAAGCTTGGCCCGTGAAACACCACGGATTTTTGTTTAACCGGCGACGTTCTGGGCACATGCGTTCTGCGCGTTGCAGGTTTGCGTTTGGCGGTACGCGATCGCGAAGCAAAATCTTTCGGCATCGGGTTTAGCCAGCAAGCTGTTGGATTGCGGTAATGATACAGGTCTGCCTAGCGCTTGGGGACACGTAACCGCTACATTGCATCATATGGGTCAACGTCGATAGACCAACGTAGTTTGCTGGGAGCGGGCGTCTGATCTAGGGCGCTTAAACAACGATGCAAGGCGCGCCGGCTGGTTGCAATTAGCATAAGTTGGAAGCGATGTCGGTTCGCTATACGTCCAAGTGGGGCGGGTACCGGCCCCATAATGTTAATCTCTGTAAGCAGCCCCAAAGCCTGACTCTGGGTTTTGCATTGCTGCAGAAACTGCTTGGCTAATTCCGCGTCCGCAGATTCCGCGCGGATCAGGGCCATTGGCGTGGTTGGCGGCAACTGCGCGGACTCGCGACTCGTAAGTTCGGCCTCGGCGAAACCGCTATAGCCGGATTCAATCAAGGTAGTGAGTAGCGGATTTTCGGGTTGATAGGATTGAATCCACACTTCGCCTGTTCGGTCGGCGCGCCCAGCACGCCCAGCGACTTGGACGATGAGTTGTGCGGTTCGCTCTGGTGCTCGAAAGTCTGGACTCAGCAATCCCGCGTCAGCGTTGATTACAGCCACGAGAGTGACGTTTGGAAAATGATGGCCTTTTGCCAGCATTTGCGTGCCCACTAAGATGCAGGGGTCGCCTCGGTTAATTTGCGCTAACTGCTCGTTGAGTTGCTTGTTACTGCGCGTGGTGTCGCGATCGATGCGATACACCGGGTTGCCTTCGAATAGTTGTCGAGCGTTTTCCTCCGCGCGCTGGGTGCCTAAGCCAATTGGCAGCAATGCGGTATGACCACAGTGCTCGCACTGTTGAGGGACCTGAAACCTTAGGCTGCAGTGATGGCAGATCATTTGTGGTGGTGTTTGGTGCAGCGTCAGTTTGGCGTCGCAGTCCGAGCAATGACTTTGCCAGCCGCAATTTTGGCAGAGCACGGTCGGTGCGAAGCCACGCCGATTTAGATAAATAAGCACCTGGCCGGCGGCGTCCAGATGGTGCCGAATAACACGTATCAATTGGTGAGATAGGCCGTGCAGAGTGTTCTCGTTGCGCATATCTATTACATGAAAGCTTGGAAGTTGTGCGCCGCCTGCGCGGTTAAGCAGATGTAGATGTTGATAGCGTCCGCGTTTCGCGTTGTACAAAGATTCCAGAGAAGGGGTGGCCGAACCTAAGAGCAGCGGAATAGAAAGTGCTTGAGCGCGCTTAGCGGCAAGGTCGCGCGCAGAATAGCGCAAGCCGTCCTGCTGTTTGTAGGAACTGTCATGCTCCTCATCGACGATAATGAGCTGTAAATTTTGGCACGGTGTGAAGATCGCTGAACGGGTACCCAACACAATATCAAAGTCGCCTTGTCGACATTTCAACCATGTCTGCAGGCGCTCGTTGTCGGTTAGCGCCGAATGCAACATGCCGGTCCGGGCAAAACGGCGTTGAAACCGCGACAAGGTTTGTGGTGTCAAAGCTATTTCGGGTACCAGCACGAGCGCCTGTCCGCCGTTAGCCACGACAGAGGCAATACTCTGAAGATAGACTTCCGTTTTGCCGCTGCCGGTAACGCCCTCGAGCAGCAAGGTCTGAAAACTTCCTAGTGTTTGATGGACCTTTTCTATGGCCAACGCTTGCTCTGGACTGGCCGCTAAATTGGGTTCCTTGGGTTGCGGGTCGGCGCGCTGATCAATGCGATCAACAACGCGCAGCGCCGCGAGCTTATTCAGCAAAGCACGACTAAATCCAGCGGCGACGATTTCGGCGCCAGAGCTGCCCGGGTGGGTCGTTAAGAATTCTAGCAGCAGCTGCTGGCGCGGCGCTCTTGGGTTTACGTACTCGGGTTGTACAGCCTGCCAACAATCTGCCGCGGTGATGGAAAATTCTGCACCGCGCCGGGCGGCAGCGGGTAACACCGTCGCTAAAACTTCGCCCAATGGATGGTGGTAGTAACTGCTCATCCATCGCGCCAAATCGAGCAGTTCGTGAGATACGGCTGGGTCTGAGGTTTCAGCGTCGACTAAGGCGTGGATGGGTTTTAAGCGGCTGTGAGGGTTAGCCACCTCGGTGTTGACGCAGATACCCAATGCGGTTGAACGACCAAATGGCACCTGAACTCGGCAGCCTGCCGGTGGAATTGGCATGCCTTCGGGTACGGCGTAGTCGTACACCGAGTGCAAGGGTCTGGGCACAGCAACTTGAATGACGCGATTATGTTCGGGCATGGGTCATTCTATGAGGCTTTCGTGGCGACTGGAAATCCCTTATTCGCCAGACCGTTACTGGACTAGGAGTGGTGCTCGTGGCCACGAGTAAAGGACTCAAACCTATGGGGCTCGGGTTGTTATCCCAAGGCCTTCTGGTAAGCTGCGCGACCCTGATTTTCCAGACAGCGGAAGCACTCGCGATGAAAGCAGAAACACATCCGGAATACCACGCAATCAAGGCGGAATGCAGCTGTGGTACAGAGATTCAGATTGGCTCAACGCTTGCTGAAGACATTCGCTTGGACGTCTGTTCGAGCTGTCATCCGTTTTATACCGGCAAACAGAAGACGATTGATTCGGGCGGCCGAGTCGAACGCTATCGCAAGCGCTTCGGTAATCGCACCAGCGCCGGCAGCTAGCTCAAGTGCTGCGGGTGTGGGCTGTGTCCAACATTCGCGCTTTTCCCTCTGGGAGCGTTGCGTCTATTCTATAGCCAAGCCAGACTCGAGGCTGCTGCAATGCTGTCCCTTTCAACAATTTTCCGCTCCCTCATAGACCCTCTAAAGTTGCGCATGCGCGCCGTTGGCAAGGCGGGTTTGGTCGCGCTGTGTTGGGTGCTGTCGGTCTCTGCGCAGGCGGGTCCGGGTGCGGAAATGTATAACGAATTCCTTGAAAAAGGCATTATTTATCCCGATCAAGAGTGGCAGGATTACGTCACCGAGGTGGGCGAACGGTTGCTCGCGCAATCGCCGCATGCGGGGCGCACCTATACTTTCGTGGTCGTAGACCAACCCGTTGTTAACGCTTGGGCGACGCCAGATGCGTATATCTTTGTAACTCGAGGAATTCTCGCGTTTTTCAACAGCGAGGATGAACTGGCTGCGGTGTTGGGGCATGAGATTGGCCACGTTGTGGGCGCGCACTCGCGCAGTGCGGTCAGTAAGCAACGCTTGGGTAAAGTACTTGGTATCGTCGGGGCTTTCGCAACCGGCTCGTCATCGACCATAGGGCTGGCTAACGCCGTGACGCAAACGGCGATTGCCGGGTATGGCCGCAAGCACGAACTTGAGGCGGATGAATTCGGCGCTGAGGTGGTGTTAAAAACTGGCTATAACCCCACCGCGCTGTTAGACAGCATTCAGATGCTGCGTGACCACGACAATTACCAGAAATCTGTAAACAATAGCCCGACCGTTTATCACGGCATGCTGGGCAGTCACCCGGCGCACCAGAAACGTTTGCATGAGTTAGTGCGACAATCGCAGCACTTAGCACCTAAGCAGTTGAATGAGCCGTTGCGCGACTTTCATGAAATGCTGGAGGGTTTGCGTTTTGGCGATGACAGTGCGACTGGCGTGGTTAAGGATGGCGTGTATTACCACGGTGCGCTGCGTCTGAGCATTGCGTTTCCGAAAAAATGGGATATTCGGGCCACTCCGACAGAGGTGTTTGCGCGCAGCGATAAAGACGCGGCGCGGATGAGTGCACGTAGAACCGCGCTACCTACCGAAGAGCAAACGCCGCAACAATATCTAACAGACACATTAAAGCGCGATGACTTGGAGGATGGCGAGGTTATTCAGGTGGGCGCGTATTCGGGCTATATGGCGTCGATTAAGGTCACGGACGAAAAAAAAGCATTGCGCAAGATTGCGGTGCTGTACAAAGACGGCGGGGTTTATGTTTTTAACGGAGAAATCGATAAGCCCGGGTCGCCAGAGCAATTCGCCAAGGATTTTGCGGACATGGTGATGTCCACCCGCGCCATGACTGCAGATGATTTACGATTGATCAATAAGCAGCGACTGCATTTGGTTATGGCAAATCCGGGCGACACCTACGCTAAATTATCGCGCACCGTGCCTATCCGGCAGAACGCAGAGCAATTATTGCGCGTGATCAATGGCCATTATCCCAATGGTGAACCCAGAGCCGGTGATTTGATTAAATTAGTTCGCTAGATTGATTGAATTAGAATAGATCTACAGCCTTTATGGGCTCTTCGGTGGTGCTGCGACCGTCTATAGTGCTGGGTGAATTCGGTGCCTGCTCGGCGAAAAAGAACTCGAAGATGGCGTTTCGATCATCGGGTGGGACGGCTTGGCCCGTCTGTGGATTAATCTTCATCGTGGTGATGCCTGGGGGTTGATACACCTTTGCGGTTTCGCGTTCTGCCAGAGCCTGCCGCATAAAATCGATCCAGATCGGTAACGGCGTATTAGAACCGTAGGCGTTGGCACCGAGCGGTGCTTGATCGCTGAATCCAACCCATACGCTGGCGACCAAGTCCTGATTATAGCCATTGAACCAGGTGTCTTCGGCGTCATTGGTCGTGCCGGTTTTGCCAGCTAAGTCGTCTCGCCCGAGACTTCTTGC
>PBQQ01000084.1 GCA_002725095.1 Gammaproteobacteria bacterium | reverse complement strand
ACAGTCCTTCTTATCCCCAATGTCTGGCGCTTTGTCCAATGGATATTCAGCTTGGTAAGCACGTGCCATTAGGGCTGTTCGCCAATTTGTCCATATCGTCGATGCTCTGGCGGCAATTGACGTTAAGTGATGGATTTTTGTGCATTAATTGCCTATTATATGGGCGTTTTACCGATATTCATTATTGGCGCTTGTCTTTTCGGGTCTGTTTCGGGGTCTTTTATGTCTCTTGCTATTGATGGAAACATCTTGCCCCATGCGGCCATCCTAGCGCCGATGTCAGGGGTAACCGACTGGCCGTTTCGCCGCGCTGTACGCCGCTGTGGCGGCGGTTTGGTGGTAACCGAAATGATTGCCAGCGCCGCCGTCCTTCGCGATGTGAAAAGCGAAATGCGAAAATTACGGACCGAGGCCATTGCCGAAGCGCCACTATCAATCCAGCTTGCGGGCTGGGAACCGCCGGTTATGGCCGAAGCGGCGAAAATCTGTGCTGATCTCGGTGCAAGCTTTATCGATATCAATATGGGATGTCCTGCCAAAAAAGTTACTGGCAAATTATCTGGCTCGGCCTTGATGCGAGATCCGCATCTTGCCGGTGCGATTATGGCGGCCGTGGTTGATGCTGTGGATGTGCCGGTTACGTTGAAAATGCGGCTTGGCTGGGATGATGACAGCCTGAATGCGCCGCAACTTGCCAAGATGGCTGAAAATGCTGGAATCAAGATGCTGGCCATTCACGGCAGAACACGCTGTCAGATGTATAATGGCGCGGCCGATTGGGCAAAAATTGCTGATGTTGTGGCGGCGGTCGATATTCCGGTTGTGGCGAATGGGGATATTACCTGTCTCGACACAATGCAAAAGGCGGTTGAGCAAAGCGGGGCAACTGGTGTGATGATCGGGCGCGGGGCGCAGGGGCGTCCCTGGCTTTTGGCGCAGGCTGGTGATTTTTTGTCGGGACAGGCGGTTCGCCCAACACCATCAATCGGTATGCGCCATTATCTGATGCGGGCGCATCTTGACGATATGCTTAGCCATTATGGAACCGCGGCAATGCGGTTGGCACGTAAACATATCGCCTGGTATTCGCATGGTCTTCCCGGCGCTGCCGAATTGCGTGATATTGCCAATAACAATGCCGATGCCGCGATGGTGTTTGCTGCGGTTGATCAATTTTTTGAAGCGCTTGATCCAAGCGGTGTGGCGGCGTGATGCGTTCGCCGCCAAAATCAATACCGTCAGATAGGTCAGATGCGACCGATCAAAACGCATATCTGCGCCATCACCATGATGTTGATTACCATTCGGGCGTCAGTATGGCGCAAATTCTGGCAACCTTGCCCAATCCTATTTTTGTCTTGGACGAGGATAATTGCTTTATCTATCTCAATCAAGCTGCCGAGATGTTTTTTCAATCAAGCCAGATGATCCTGTCTGGCATGCCGCTGGATGGATTTATTCCGGCTGATGGCAGCTTGTTTTCGATGTTGCAGCGCGCCCGCAATCAGCATGTGTCGGTTGGTGATCAAGGACTGGAGCTAGCAGGGCCAAAGCTGAAGCTAAAGCTTGTCAATGTGCAAATCACCCCTTTTGGTGACACGCCGCGCCTATTGGTGTCAATCCAAGAGCGCGCGCTTGCTGAACGGCTTCGCGGCCAGTCAATGTTTCGCGGTGCGGCAAGGTCTATCTCGGCGATGGCGGCTCTGCTAGCGCATGAGGTTAAAAACCCGCTTGCTGGCATTAAAGGCGCTGCCCAGCTATTGGATTCAGGTCTTGGTGATGAAGACCGAGTCTTGACCCGTATGATTGTCGAGGAAAGTGACCGTGTTACCGCGCTTCTTGATCGTATGGAAGGCTTTGCCGGTGGTGCGCGCCTTCTTCTTAGCTCGGTGAACATTCATGAGGTTTTGGATCATTGCCTCGGGCTGGCGGCGGCATCTTATGGCGCGCATCTGTTGATCCGCCGGCAATATGATCCATCCTTGCCATTAGTAAATGGACATCGTGATCTGTTGATTCAATCCGTTATAAACATTATAAAGAACGCGTCAGAGGCAACTGATAAAAATGGAGAAATTATTGTAAAGACATCCTATTCACGCGGTCGCCGCCTGTCATTGGCGGCAAGCGATGGCGGGTCGCATGTGCCGGTTCAGGTTGATATTATCGATAATGGGCGCGGCATTCCCGAAGATATTCGAAACCATATTTTTGACCCGTTTGTATCAGGGCGCAATGGCGGCAGTGGGCTTGGCTTGACGATGGTTGCGAGCGTTGTTGCTGATCATGGCGGTATGATTGAGGTGGACTCAACGGCGGGCCGAACCGCCTTTCGGATGAATTTTCCGGTGGCCGATTTGAATAAACCGGTATCTTCGTCATCAAAATTGGCAAAAGGATCAACCGAATGAACGTAAAGCCGCCGCTTATTCTTGTTGCCGAAGATGATAAGTCGGTCAGGCTTGTTGTGCAGCAGGCACTTGCCCGCCAGGGCTATGCTGTGCAATCAAGTGGCACGGCGGCGGGTTTATGGAATTTAATCGAATCCGGCAAAGGCGATGTTTTGATTACTGATGTTGCCTTGCCTGATGGCGATGCGCTTGATCTGCTGCCACGCATTCAACAGCGCCGCCCCGATTTGCCGGTCATTGTGATGAGCGCGCGTTCAACATTGCTGACCGCCGTAAAAGCACAGCAGGTTGGCGTTTTTGAATATCTGCCAAAACCGTTTGAGCTGCGCAGTTTGATTGAGGTGACACAGCGCGCTGTCAAAACTATCGGCACGCCAAGCCGGTCTAGCGCCAAAACAGCCTCGATCGAAGAGGGTGGCCCGCTAATTGGCCGGTCGAGCCCGATGCAGAATATTTTCAAAGCGATGGCGCGGGTTGTTAGCACTGATTTAACCGTTCTTGTGATGGGTGAAAGCGGTACTGGCAAAGAATTGGTTGCACGTGCGCTGCATGACCTTGGGAGCCGCCGCGCTGGCCCTTTCGTTGCGATTAATCTTGCTGCGATTCCTCGTGATCTTGTTGAGGCCGAATTATTTGGGCGGGGCAAGGGAGATGGTTTGAGTCCGGCAAAGCATCATCAGGGTCGGTTTGAGCAGGCCGAAGGCGGAACCTTGTTTCTTGATGAGGTCGGCGATATGCCGCCCGAGGCACAAACAAGGCTTTTGCGGGTGTTGCAGGATGGGGAATATCTGCCTGTCGGTGCTCAGCGACCGGTCAAAACAAATATCAGGGTCGTTGCAGCAACAAACCAGAATTTGCATCACCTCATGCATCAAGGCCTGTTTCGGGAAGATTTGTTTTACCGGTTGAATGTGGTGCCACTGCGGTTGCCGCCATTGCGCGAACGCGTTGAAGATATCGGCCCGCTTGTCGGGCATTTCCAGCTTCATGCGGTCAAAGAGGGGTTGCCATCAAAAACCTTTACCCCAGAAGCACTGCGTGCGCTGAAATGTTGGCATTGGCCGGGCAATGTGCGCGAATTGGAAAATCTAGTCAGGCGCATGCTGGTGCTTCATGCTGATAACAGCATTGATGCGGCGGCGGTTGAACGTGAATTTCCAGCCAGCCAAACCGACTTGAATGAAGGTGCCGAAAGCCTGTCAGAGTCAGTCGATGCGCATATCCGGCGCTATTTTGAGGCCTTGAAAGGCGGCATGCCCGCCCCCGGGCTTTACGGCCGTATTTTGCGCGAAGTTGAGCACCCGCTTATTCTTGCTACGTTGGAAGTAACCCGTGGTAATCAGGTTCGAGCCGCCAATATTTTGGGGCTAAACCGTAATACCTTGCGTAAAAAGATCAAGGATCTGAACATAAAGGCAGGCCGCTAGAATGTTGAAATCTAATGATCAAAAAACATTCACGACGAATAGGAAAAACTGGTTTAGCGAAGATCGGCTAGCCTATATTTCGATCTTATTCACCCTTGGTATGGGGGCAGCCACGGCCTATGCCTTGACCCGCGTTGACTATTTATCAAATGATACCGATTTTGTGATGTGGTTGATCATTACTGATGCGCTGGCATTGCTTGTGCTTGGCACGCTTGTGGGGCGGCAGATCTGGCGCCTATGGTCGGAACGACGCCAACGACTTGCCGGTCACCAGCTACATTGGCGAATGGCGGTTCTGTTTGGCGGTGTGACAACTTTTCCAGCCGTTATTGTGACCCTATTTGCGCTTTTTGTTGTCGATTATTCGCTGCGGGGTTGGTTTGCTGAGCGCATTTCAACCGCGGTGAATGAGTCGGTTCGAGTTGCCGAGTCCTATTTTGACGAACATGCGCGCTCGATTTCGGGCGAAGTGCTGACGATGGCTAATGATATCAACCGTGAGGCTTACCGTCTGGTTGGCAAAGGCAATTTGATGGGGCGCTATCTTAGCGATCAGGCTGCGCTTCGGAATCTGTCGGATGCGATTATTTTTGATGGTACGGGGCAGGTTTTGGCAAAATCGCAATTTGCCTTTGCGATTACCTTTACCAACCTTGAGTCAAGCTGGGTGGAAAAAGCGCGAAAAGGTGAGGTGGTCGTGCTTCGCGCCGACGAAACCAATAAGTTGCGCGCCGTGGTGAAATTGAATAGTTATGTCGATGCGTATCTTCTTGTTGGCCGTTTTATTGACTCAAAGGTTCTGCTGGCGATGGATCAGACGCGCCTTGCGGCATCCGATTACCAACAACTTGGTTTTCAGCAGCTTGATCTTCAAATCAGTTTTGCGGTGTTGTTTGGGATTATTCTTCTGCTGATCCTGATTGCGTCCTTATGGATAGGATTAAATTTGGCAACGGCTATTGTAGGGCCGCTTGGTTCGGTTATCCATGTTGCCGAACAGGTGCGTGCTGGTAATTTGTCGCAGCGCGTACCCAAAAATTTGCAGCTTGAGGAAATTTCGCGCCTTGGGTCAGCCTTTAACCGAATGCTTGATGAGCTGGCGCGAAGTCGTGAACAGCTTGTGCAGGCTAACACCCAGATTGATCAGCGCCGTGAATTTACTGAGGCGGTTCTTGGCGGCGTGTCATCAGGTGTTGTAGGTCTTGATCGGGATGGCAAGGTCACCTTGCCAAATGCAACCGCGCGAGAATTGCTTGGCAAAAGGGATACCGACCTGATTGGCCGAAAGCTTGGCGATGTAATTGCTGAATTCAAAGGCTTGCTGGCGATCATCAATCAGAAAAAACGCCGCTTTGGCGAAGAACAGATTATTCTTCAGCGGCAAAACAGCCATTTGATCCTGCGGGCGCGTATTGTCAGCGAGGTGATTGAAGGAAGGGTCATTGGTTATGTTGTTACCTTTGACGATGTTACAAGCCTGTTGAGTGCGCAGCGCAAGGCGGCATGGTCTGATATTGCGCGGCGTATTGCTCATGAAATCAAGAATCCATTGACGCCGATCCAGCTTGCATCTGACCGTTTGATGAAAAAATACCGTCCAGATGATCAAAAAGCGGCTGATCAATTTGAGGAATATGTCCGCATCATCATGCGTCAGGTCGATGATATTGGCCGTATGGTTGACGAATTTTCGGCCTTTGCCCGCATGCCACGACCCGAAATGGATTGGCATTCTTTGCTGGAAATTGTCAATGGACAGATTTCGCTGTTTGCCAGTAAAGATTTGTCGCTTAATGTTGAAATTGATGATGCCAAGCAGAATTATACAACAATTTGTGATGCGGGGCTGGTTCGCCAAGCGCTAACCAATTTGCTGCAAAATGCCAAAGATAGTTTGCGAGAGCATCATATCGCCGCACCAGCCATTCACATTTCAATGACAAGCGAAGATGATATGATGGCCATCACCCTAGTTGATAATGGCCCAGGATTCCCCGAGATGGATCTTGGCAAGTTACTTGAACCTTATGTAACAACGCGGCAAAAAGGTACCGGACTTGGCCTTGCCATTGTCAGTAAAATTATGGAGGACCACGGTGGTAACTTGCAGCTTGGCAAGGCTGAAAGTGGCGGCGCATTGGTTTGTTTAAAATTTCCAATCCACACAACGACGCGAAATGGAAAGGTCATATAATGGCCGATGACATTCTGATAGTTGATGATGAAAAAGACATTCGCTTGCTGTTAAGCATGACGCTTGAGGATGAAGGATATGCCACCTTGCAAGCAGCAAATGCTGATGAGGCGAGAACCGCATTGCTCGCACAGCCGCCGAAACTGGCCATTCTTGATATATGGATGCGCGATTCCGATATGGACGGCATCGAATTGCTTGAATGGTTGAAATCAATCTATCCGTCACTGCCAGTGCTGATGATTTCAGGGCATGGCACGATTGAAACCGCGGTTCAGGCCATTCGGCTTGGAGCTTATGACTTTATTGAAAAACCATTTAAAGAAGCCCGCCTGTTGATGATGGTCGAGCGGGCACTCGACAATGCGCGTCTGGCGCGGGAAAATATCGAATTACGGGCGCGGATTGATGATGGAAAAAACCCTGAATTGATTGGCAATTCGGCGGTGATGCGAACAATCCGCCAATCAATCGAAAAAATCGCCCCAACTGCAAGCCGTGTTTTAATTAATGGGCCAAGTGGAAGCGGTAAAGAATTGGCCGCGCGCGCGATTCACAGTCAGTCCAATCGTCGTCAAGAACGATTTGTTGTCGCTAATTGTGCAAGATTATCAACCGAACGTGTTGATGCTGAATTATTTGGTGCAGAAAGCTTGCAAAGCCATCGCCGTGTTGTTGGTTTGTTTGAGCAGGCGCATCGCGGAACGTTGTATTTTGACGAAATTTGCGATTTGCCACTGGAAACGCAAGGCAAGATTGTGCGTGCCGTCAATGAACAGCGATTTCGGCGCGTTGGCGGCAATAGTGAGGTTGCGGTTGATGTGCGGGTTATTTCGGCATCGAGCCGTGATCTGTTGTTGGAGATAAGTGCTGGCCGCCTTCGCGAAGATTTATACTACCGGCTTGGTGTGGTGCCATTATCAATGCCATCACTTGCTCATCGGCGCGAAGATATTCCGGTTCTAGCAAAATATTTCACCAATCGCATTGCTAGACATGTTGGGGTAAAGCCTATTCGCCTTAGTGATGAGATTTTTGCTGCGATGCAGGGCTATGACTGGCCGGGCAATGTACGGCAAATGCACAATGTGATTGAGACCTTGCTGATCATGGCATCTGATGACCGCAACCAGCCTGTGGGGCTTGATTTGCTTCCAGCTGAAATTCAGAATATGTCGCGTCACGGTGCTAATTCTGATATGGAACAATTAATGGCCTTGCCATTACGCGGCGCGCGTGAGGAATTTGAACGCGGATATTTGGAAACACAATTGCATAGGTTCAATGGAAATATCTCGCAAATGGCATCTTTTATCGGAATGGAACGATCTGCCTTGCATCGCAAAATGAAATCGCTTGATATTGCAACGGATCTTCAAGAAGAAGGTAAAAAGACATGAAAATTGTCATCTGTGGCGCCGGGCTTGTTGGCAGCGCCATCGCCAGCCACCTTTGTGAGGAACAAAATGACGTAACGGTCATTGATGCCTTGGCCGAAAATATTCAGCGTGTTACCGATCAATATGATGTTCATGGTGTTGTCGGGGTTGCATCGCATCCTGACCGGCTTGCCGAAGCTGGCGTTCGTGATGCCGAATTATTGATTGCGGTCACCGATTCTGACGAGGTGAATATGGTTGCCTGTCAGATCAGCCATACGATTTTCAATACGCCGGTAAAAATCGCTCGCATTCGCAGCACCGCCTATCTTGATCCAGCCTTTGCCAGCATTTACAGCCCAGAAAATCTGCCCATTGATCATATCATCTCGCCTGAGGCGGAAGTGTCGGCAGCGATTAGCAACCAGCTTCGCGTGCCGGGTGCATTTGATGTGCAAAATCTCTGTGATGGCAAAATGAATCTTGTTGGCGTCCAATGTACTGAAAACAGCCCTATTTTGGGAACGTCACTTCGCCATCTAACAAGTTTGTTTCCCGATCTTAGCCTAACTGTTTTGGCGATTATCCGCGATGGTAAGGTGATTTTACCTCGGTCAGGTGTCGAATCAATGGAGACTGGCGACCGCGTTTACTTTGTCTGTGACAGCACGCATCTTGATCGTGCCATGGCCAGTTTTGGCCATGAAGAAGGTGAGGCGCGGTCGGTGGTCATTGCTGGCGGTGGTAGTATTGGGCTGATGTTGTCACGGGAAATAGAAACCAATTTCCATAATACGCATAACCAGATCATTGAACTTCATGCTGGCCGGGCAAAATCGCTTGCCGAGGAATTGCAGGGAACCGGTATTATCAATGGTGATGCGCTGGATAGCGCCATTCTTCGTGAGGCTGGTGTTCACAAGACCGAAACCTTTGTTGCGGTAACCGAAGATGACGAGGTGAATATCTTGTCAGCCTTGCTGGCCAAACGTACTGGTGCCAAACATGCGGTGGCCTTAGTTAATATCCCGGGCTTTATCCCGCTTGTCAGTACGCTCGGTGTCGATGCGGTGATTAACCCGTCGCAGATCACCGTTTCATCGATTTTAGAACATGTGCGCCGTGGCCGTATTCGTGATGTTCATCCTATTATCGAAGATCTTGGTGAGGTTCTTGAAGCTGAAGCCCTGCCATCATCCTTGCTTGTTGGTAAACCGCTGCGGGCGGCCAAAATTCCAAAAGGTTTGGCGATTGGCGGTGTTTACCGCGATGGCAAGGCGATTGCGGTACGCGGGGATACTTTGATCGAAGCTGGCGATACAGTTATCATCTTTGTTGTGCGCGGCAAGATTGCGCAGGTGGAAAAGCTGTTATCCGTTCGACTAGATTCTTTCTAGGCGTGAACCTGTCAAACAAGGCTCATAAAGAAAATTCACATTCAAAAATAGCTCTCATTTGATTTGAGATGGCCAGCCGTGACAGCGGTGAAAAAAGCCGACGACGAGGCATTGTTTATTTTCATTTTTACCGTTAAGATTTATCCCTCTTGAGGGGGATAATAAGATGGCCAGTGAAAAGAGCCGCAATTTGCAAGAGACTTTCCTAAATAATGTTCGTAAGTCCCATGCCGCTGTTACGGTATTTCTCGTAAACGGTGTCAAGCTGCAGGGAATTATCACGTGGTTCGATAATTTTTCAATTCTCTTGAAGCGCGATCAGCATGTGCAGCTTGTCTATAAACATGCAATTTCGACAATCATGCCTGTGGCGCCGGTTCAGCTGCAGGATTTTGATGACAAGGACATGGATACCGAAGGTGAATGACGCTGCGATTGAGCCGGCGCTTGAGAGACCATCAGCCAATCCAACGCTAGAAGCCGCTATTGCGGATCTGTTGCGTGAAGCTGCTGATCGGTTTATTTTGCCGCGCTTTCAAAATTTGCAATCGCAAGACATCGCCACCAAGACCAGCGATACCGATTTTGTTACCGTCGCTGACCAACAGGCCGAGGCATGGCTTGCGCCCAAATTATCGGTTTTGCAGCCTGGATTTGTGATTGGCGAAGAAGCCGCATCGCTGACACCGGCCATTCGTGATCACATTCCGCAAGGTTATGGTTGGACGATTGACCCGCTTGACGGTACCAAGAATTTTGTCAAAGGCAAACAAGCCTTTTGCAGCATGGTCTCATTGCTGTGGAATGGCATGCCGGTGCAAAGCTGGATCTGGCAGCCGCTGACCCAAGTGCTATTTTACGCGGCCGAGGGTCAGGGCGCGGTTTGTATTGATAAACGCGGTGCGTCTAGCCTTCGCCTTAAAGACCGTTCAGATGATATCGATTTGATGTTTGGCTCGGGCAATAGTCTTGGATTGATTGAGCCGCAAAAAAGTGCCTTTCAGGCGCGGTTGCGATTGTTGGCAGGGCGCCGTTTTACCGGCAGTGCTGGCATTCAGGCCTGTTTGATCGCCAGCGGTGATGAAGATTTCCTGATTCACGGGAATTCAACACCATGGGATCATGCGCCCGTTGACCTGCTATGTCGTGAGGCGGGCGGCTATGCGGCGATGATTCGTGATAAAAGTAGGTTCCATGTTGCCATGAAAGCGCCTTTTATGGCAGTGTCGAGTCAAGCTGGCTGGAACCGCTTGCGTGACGCGGTTTGGCGTGATTAGTCAGATGTCTGTTTGTGATCATAGGCCTTGGCATCCTGCCAATAGCCTTCCATCACATCAAGTGAAACACCATCGAAGTTTTTATGCTTTGAAACAACTTGTTCTTCAACATAGCTAAATCTGTTTTCAAATTTTAAATTGCAATTTTGAAGGGCGGTTTCTGGATCAACACCAGCCTTTCTTGCCAGATTAACGGCAACAAAAAGCAGATCACCAACCTCATCTTGAATGCGTGTTTGGTCTTTATTTTCATTGGCAAGTTCAACCGCCAATTCTTCGGCTTCTTCTCTCATTTTATCCAGAATCTGATCAATTTTAGGCCAGTCAAACCCGACCCGCGCGGCTCTTTTTTGTAATTTCAACGCGCGCAGCATTGGCGGCAGGCCGCGGGCAATGCCGTCAAGAAGTTTGATTTCGCCTTTTTTGGCGCGTTCACGCGCCTTGATATCTTCCCAAAGTCCGTTTTGCGATTCAACTGATGGCCGATCATCATCGCCGAACACATGCGGATGGCGTGCCACCATTTTGTCGGCAATGCTTTTGGCCACATCTTCAAGCGCAAAACTGCCTTCTTCTTCGGCGATGCGTGCGTGAAAGACAACTTGCAGCAAAAGATCGCCAAGCTCATCACGAATAGCGGTGCGGTCGCCAATTTGAATGGCGTCAACCACCTCATAGGCTTCTTCGATCGTATAGGGGGCGATGCTGACAAAATCTTGCGCAACATCCCAGGGACAGCCGGTTTCCGGATCACGAAGCTGGATCATAATCTTATACAGCCGATCAAGTTCATTTAGATGATTTTTCATACATTCCAGCCTATCAAAGCGATGATGTCTTGAACAATAAAAAGCAGCATCCATGTGATAAAATGTCTGGGCTTTGGACAAATTATCGATCATGCAAGGGAGAAATTGAAACCATTTGCTAAATTGGTATAAAAAGCGCAAATAATGGAGGCGGGGCTTCGGGGTAGCCAATGCGTGCGCCTTTTTATATTTTTTGATGTTTGATAACGGGAAGTGGCATGAATACAAGCAATAATGAACCAGAATCTGTAAAGCCCGGTATTTTCGCGCGGTTGCGCGGGTGGTTCTTTACCGGCCTTCTTGTCACAGCACCGGTTTTATTGACCGTTTATATCACTTGGGCCGCGATTGAATTGATTGATGGTCAGGTGAATAAGCTTATTCCAGCTTTTTCAACCTGGAGCCTTGGCGATATCCCGGGGGCAGGGCTTGTTGTTGGCGGCGTGATGATCACTCTGATTGGCGCGATTGCTGCCGGTTTCTTGGGACGCTGGATTATCCGGCTTGGTGAATCTTTGCTAAACCGCATGCCGGTGGTTCGCACGATCTACGGCGCCACAAAGCAGATCTTAGAAACCGTGATTTCCGCCCAGTCCGATGCGTTTCGCGAGGTCGTTCTTGTTGAATATCCGCGCCGTGGATTGTGGGTTATCGGGTTTGTAACCGGCTCGACAAAGGGCGAGGTTGACCGTTTAATTCCGGGATCAAATGTGAATGTGTTTATCCCGACAACGCCAAACCCAACATCAGGCTTTTTGCTGTTTTGTCCGGTGAAGGATATCATTCGTCTTGATATGACGAATGAAGAAGCGGTGAAGCTGGTTGTATCGGGCGGTATCGTGTCGCCGCCAGATAGAGCAATCAATGCTGGTAAAGCCGCGAAAAAGCCGGCTGTAAAAAAAGCTGTTGCAAAAAAACCGGTGGCGAAAAAACTCGCCAAAAAGGCTGCCAAAAAAGTGGGTTAAGCGTAAATCTAGCCAGATGCTAAAAATTTGACTGCACTATCGCGTTCAAACAGGCTGAGCAGCAAATTCATATAGTTTTGGTCATTCCGCTCTAATATGCGGTCAGCCTCGCTTTTGGCAAGGCTTAGCAGGTCGCGATGCGCCGAAAGGTCAGCAAGCACAAATTCGGGCATGCCGGATTGGCGCTGCCCCAGAAATTCACCTGGCCCGCGCAATTCCAAATCTTCTTCGGCAATCACAAAACCGTCATTCGTGTCACGCATGACGCCAAGCCGTTTTGCCGCGGTTTCACTTAATGCGCCGTGATAGATCAAAAGACAACTACTTTGCTGATCGCTACGGCCAACACGGCCGCGTAGCTGGTGCAATTGCGCAAGGCCAAACCGTTCGGCATGTTCGATAATGATAATACTGGCTTCAGGCACATCAACGCCAACTTCGACAACCGTTGTCGCGACCAGCAATTGCGCCGTACCATCGCGGAATGCCTGCATCGCGCTATAGCGCTCACCAGCTCTCATTTTGCCATGTGCAAGTGCAACAGTGATATTGGGAAGCGCGCGTGCCAAAGCGGCAAACCGGTCTTCGGCGGCGGCAATGTCCAGTTTATCAGACTCTTCAACAAGCGGGCAAATCCAATAGGCGCGTTTTCCCTTGCCCAGGGCGCGGCCAAGGCTGGATATAACATCGCCTAAACGATCGCTTGGCAGAACGCGCGTGTCGATTGGCAACCGGCCAAGCGGTTTTTCGTCGAGGCGGGAGTGATCAAGATCACCATAGGCGGTCATGGCAAGGCTTCGCGGGATCGGCGTTGCGGTCATTACCATAACATCGACATGCGCGCCTTTTTCACCAAGCAAAATCCGCTGCCGCACGCCAAACCGGTGCTGTTCGTCAACAACTGCCAAGCCGAGATCGTGAAAGGCAACAGTTTCCGATAGTAGTGCATGCGTTCCAACCACTAGCGACAGGCTGCCATCGGCTAGTTTTTCAAGCGTGTCTCTCCGATTTAGAACAGGCATGGTTGCGGTGCCGGTTTTTGCATTTGCCGGACCGCGCCCTTGACCCAGCAAAAGGCCGATTTCGATATCAAGCGGGGCGAGCATCGCTTGGATGCTGGCATGATGCTGGCGTGCCAAAACCTCGGTTGGTGCCAAAAGCGCGGCCTGCGGCCCAGCTTCCATCACATTTAGCATCGACCATAATGCGACAAGCGTTTTTCCCGAGCCAACATCACCTTGCAACATACGGAGCATGCGTTTTGGTTTGGTTTGATCGCTGGTAATTTCGGCAATAGCGCGGTTTTGTGCGCCGGTCATTTCATATGGAAGGCTGGCGCGAAGCTTGCTGGTGATATGGCCATCGCCGCAATAGGCGCGTCCCGGTGTTGCCTCTGCGGCACTATGGCGCACCATGCGCATCGCTAACTGATTTGCCAGCAATTCGTCAAAGGCAAGACGTGCTCGCACCGGACTGGTCGGCAATAGGTCGGCTGCATTTTGCGGGGCATGAACCGCGCGCATCGCCGTGGCAAAATCAGGCCAGCCGTGCTGTTGGACAATGGCGGGTGGAATCCATTCGGGTAAATCAGGGATACGGATCAAAGCATCGGCAATGGTGCGACGTAGAATTTTTGGCGTTAAGCCCGCTGTTAATGGGTACATTGGTTCAAAAACCGGCATTTTACTGGCTTGTGACGGTGGTAAAATATGATCGGGATGTGCCATTTGCACACGGCCTTGAAACAGCTCGACGCGGCCACTGACAAGTCGGCGCTCGCCAATAGGCAATTGCTTGGCAACATAATCATCATGCGCATGGAAAAAAACCAGCTCCAGTGCGCCAGTTTCGTTTTCGCAAAACACCCGATAAGGGCGGCGAACACCACGCGGCGGGCGGTCATGTTTAATCACAAGCAAATCAAAAGTGGCAATCGCGCCATCATCAACATTGGCAAGTGATGGGCGCTGACTTCGATCAATCATGCCAATAGGTAAATGCCGCAAAACATCAATCACATGCTGTCCAACACGCTTTTCCAGCACCGATGCCAGCTTGGCACCAACACCGGCAAGGCTGGTGGTTGACGCAAAAAGCTGAAATATCTCGGCGGGACGCTT
>PBQQ01000083.1 GCA_002725095.1 Gammaproteobacteria bacterium | reverse complement strand
CAATTACTCGGACGCTGTGGCCCCGGCTTTTATAGTGGTGGTGTTTGAAACCTTCTTTCAGCGATCTGGAGCGCCAGAAGAAAGCATGCGGCGGCTGCTTGGTGGTGTCGCCATTTTGGTTCTGTTGTCCGCTGGGTGGATGTTGTTACGCCGCGTTATAAAACGCTGATGCTGAACCACAGCATGAGCAATGGGTGCCAAAGCGGAAAAGCCAGCCGTCGACGCCGTAAATGTCATTGTTGCATGGGGCAGTTGTGCTCAATTAAAGTAGCTGGCTTTATGCGGGCGCAATTCTCAAATGGCCCGTATTGTTTTAGGCCTATTAAGTTTTGCTTTGTAGGGAACAACTCACACTAATTCATAAGATAAGAGAGCCGCTGAATGATTTTTGATAGCACAGAGTCCTACATCTCGACCGACGAACTGAGTATGGCCGTTGACGCAGCAGTGCGTTTGGAGCGCCCGTTGTTGATTAAGGGCGAGCCTGGAACCGGTAAAACCATGTTGGCGGTTGAAGTGGCTAAATCCTTAGGGATGCCGCTTTTGGAATGGCACATCAAGTCGACGACGAAAGCAGTTAACGGCTTGTATGAATACGACGCAGTTTCGCGTTTGCGCGACTCGCAGTTGGGTGATGAGCGCGTTAACGATATCCGCAATTACATCAAGAAAGGCAAGCTTTGGGAGGCGTTTGAATCGGAAGAACGCGTGGTGCTGTTGATCGATGAAATAGACAAAGCGGACATCGAGTTCCCCAACGACTTGTTGCAAGAGATCGATCGCATGGAGTTCTTTGTCTATGAACTTGGCGAAACCGTTAAGGCGAAGCAGCGACCTATAGTTATTATTACGTCCAATAATGAAAAAGAATTGCCCGACGCGTTCTTGCGCCGCTGCTTTTTCCACTTCATCAACTTCCCGGACCGCGAAACCATGCAGCAAATTGTTGACGTGCATTTTCCTGACGTGAAGCAAGATATGGTTAAAGAAGCGATGGAAATATTCTTTGATGTGCGCAAAGTACCAGGGCTTAAGAAAAAGCCTTCGACGTCCGAACTCATTGATTGGCTGAAGCTGCTGATGGCGGACGACATTCCGGATGAAATTCTCACGAATAGAGACGCCAGTAAGGCAATACCGCCGCTTTACGGTGCGCTTGTGAAGAACGAACAAGATGTGCATTTATTAGAGCGACTGGCGTTTATGAATCGCCGCGACAGCAGAGGATAAACCGTGCTAATTAACTTTTTTCTGACGCTAAGAAAATACAAACTCCCGGTCACAATTCGGGAACTCATGGATTTGATTTCTGCACTACAACACCGGCTTGTATATGCCAACGTTGATGATTTTTATCTGCTCAGTCGCACCGCGTTAGTTAAAGACGAAAAGAACTACGACAAGTTCGACCGCGCTTTTAGTGCTTATTTTAAAGGCCTTGAGGATCTCCATGGCTTGCTGGAGAGCCTCATCCCAGACGAGTGGCTGCGCCACGAATTTGAGAAGTCTTTGACCCCTGAAGATTTAAAGCAAATTGAATCATTGGGTGGTTTGGAGAAGTTGATAGAGGCGTTTAAGAAAGCCAAAGAAGAAGCTGAAAAAGCTGAGGCCAAAGAAGGCGAGGAAGGCGAAGACGGCGATAAAGGCAATGCTGACAAAGAAGGTCGAGACGGCCCTGGCGGCATGGGCAAAGGCAAGAAAAAGAAGGCCAAAAAGGTCTGGGATGAGCGGCAATATAAAAATCTTGATGACTCTGTCGAACTCGGCACCCGCAACATAAAGATGGCGTTGCGCCGTCTGCGGAAATTTGCCCGCACGGGAATCGAAGAGGAATTGGACATCAATGACACGATTCGCTCCACAGCCCACAACGGCGGCATGCTGGATATCAAGATGCGGCCGGAGCGGCGGAATACGGTAAAGGTCTTATTGTTCCTCGATATTGGTGGGTCGATGGACGCGCATGTAAAAATTTGTGAGGAGTTGTTCTCTGCGTCGCGCACCGAGTTCAAGCATTTAGAGAACTTTTATTTTCACAATTTCATCTATGAATCTGTTTGGAAAGACAATCGAAGACGCATGGCTGAAAGATTGTCGACGCTTGAAATACTCAACAAATACTCTGGTGATTACAAAGTCGTTTTTGTCGGTGACGCAACGATGGCACCCTATGAAATCACTCATGCGGGCGGCAGTGTTGAACACTGGAACGAGGAGCCCGGTGCGGCCTGGATGGGGCGCTTCGGTGAAATATACGACAAAGTCATATGGCTCAATCCGACCCCCCAAGAAACTTGGGAGTATTCGTCGTCCGTAATGATGACGCAGGAACTGGTTGGCGGAAAAATGTATCCGCTAACGATCAAGGGTCTTGAGGAAGGAATGAGCCAACTGTCAAAATAACGCGCGGTTGGGTTAGTTTCGCTCTTCGATCCATAAACGCGTTCGCATGAGTGACCTTAATCGAAAATCGCTGATGCGGCGCGACTACTTTGCGCTCCGGGGTGCCAAAAGCGGCCCAGCGACAGCCGCTCGCATCGCTGCGGCGCAGACTCTTTTGGCGCAGCGTCAGCGATCGGCGCAGCAACTCGACCTGACCCCAATCGCTGGTCTTCCAGTAAGCGAAGCGGCGGCAGAAATCAGCACTGCGATTGCAGAACATCCTGTTGTGGTCATTGCTGGAGAGACCGGGTCGGGTAAAACCACCCAGCTACCGAAGTTTTGTCTGCAAAATGGGCTCGGTCTTGCGGGCACTATCGCCCACACCCAACCACGCAGAATTGCTGCACGAACCGTAGCTCAGCGCATTGCCCAAGAAGTCGGCACAGAGCTCGGCGAAGCCGTTGGCTACTCTGTGCGATTTGCAGATCGCAGTAACCCGCAGTCGCTACTTCGGGTAATGACAGATGGTTTGTTACTGACGGAGATTCGCAAGGACCGTTACCTCAACGCTTACGATGCGATCATTGTGGACGAAGCCCACGAACGATCACTGAATATCGATTTTCTTCTAGGGTATCTGCGTCGCTTGCTTACTCAGCGGCAAGATCTAAAGGTGATCGTTACCAGCGCTACGATAGATGTCCAGCGGTTTGCTGATTATTTCTATGGCGCACCTGTTGTTGAGGTCGGTGGGCGTTCATTTCCGGTGACCACTCGCTACGTCGACGGCGAGTCGGATACGCTGACGAAACTCGTGGATGTGTTGCGTGGCATCGACGCCACTCCGCCTGGTTTGGCGCCGGATGTATTGGCGTTTTTTGCCGCCGAGCGGGAGATTTTTGACGCTGCGAAAGCGTTGCGGATGGCCTTTGGCGAACGCTTTGAGATTTTGCCGTTATACGCTCGGTTGTCCCTTGCGGACCAGCGTCGTGTGTTTAACCCCCAAGGCACGAAGCGGCGCGTGGTGTTGGCGACCAATGTCGCGGAAACCTCGCTGACGGTGCCGAACATCGGTTTTGTTATCGATCCAGGCTTTGCTCGGATTAGTCGTTACAGCTATCGCTCTAAGCTCCAGCGACTGCCAATAGAGCCCATCAGCCAAGCCAGCGCTAATCAGCGCCAAGGTCGTTGCGGACGCATCGCTCCTGGCATCTGTTACAGACTGTATTCTGAGCCGGATTTTAGCGGTCGTCCGGCCTACACCGATGCGGAAATTCGGCGCGTTAATCTGGCGTCTGTGGTCTTGCAAATGCACGCCTATGGTCTGGGCGATATCGCTAAGTTTCCGTTTATAGATCCACCAGAACCGCGTGCTATTAAAGACGCGCTGCGGTTACTGACGGAACTGCGCGCGCTGCACGGCAGCAAAATTACGACATTGGGCAAAAGCATGGCGCGTCTGCCAGTGGATCCGCGCTTGGCAGCAATGCTCATGGCCGCGGGGCCTCTGGGCAGTCTTAATGAACTGTTGATTATTGTCGCAGCACTCGCGGTTCAGGATGTTCGTGAACGGCCGGCAGAAAAAGCTGGCGCCGCGGATGCGGCGCATGAAAAGTTTATTGATGAACAATCTGACTTCTTAAGCTACTTGAAGCTGTGGTCTTGGATCGAGGCCCAGCGCGAGGAGTTTTCGAATAGAGGTTGGCAAACGCAGCTGCGTAAAAATTTCGTAAATCCGATGCGAGTGCGTGAATGGCGCGAAATACATCGACAACTACGGACCATTTGCCGTCAGTTAAAGCTCTCTATTAATTCGAAGCCGGCGAATTATCGGCAAATTCACGAAGCGGTGGTCGCCGGATCATTGAGTCAAATTGCGTTGCATCAAGAACGTGGGCGTTATCAGGGGCCGCGGAATTTGCAATTGGGCATCTTTCCAGGCTCGGGACTGAAAAAAGCCAACCCGAAATGGTTGGTGGCCGCTGAGGTGGTAGAAACCCGGCGCGTCTTTGCTCGATGTGTCGCGGCTATTGAGGCTAAGTGGGTAGAGGCCCACGCGCAGCATTTGGTTAAGCGCAGTTTTTCGGATCCGGTTTGGAGTCTCAAGCGTGGCGAAGTTATCGCTTACGAAAAGGTAACGCTATATGGGCTGACGTTAGTGGAACGCCGTGCGCGCAGCTATGCGCCTGTTGATCCAGCGCTGTGCCGTGATTTGTTTTTGCGCGAAGCCCTAGTCCATGGCGCGATGCAACAGCCCCCAGAATTCTTGGCGCAAAATCTCGAACGTGTGGCATGGGTGCAAGACCAAGAGGCCAAAGGCAGGCGCCGCGACCTGATGATTGATGACGATGCGATGTATCAATTTTATGCTGAGCGTTTGCCGAATAAACTGTGTCGTGTCGCAGATCTGCAACATTGGCTGCGCCGGTTGTCACCCGAAGAGCTCGAGGGTTTGCACTTTGATGAACAATGGCTGTTGAAGAATCAGGCCTCGCAGCTGCAAGAGTATGACTTTCCAAATCATTTGGAGGTTGCCGGGGTGCGATTGCCGCTGCATTACCGATTTGCTCCAGGTGCTGATGATGATGGCGTCAGCGTTGATATTCCTGTCGGGCTGCTGCCGAATTTGAGTGCGGAGATGTTCAATTGGTCTGTGCCTGGGATGTTGCCCGCTTTGGTCGAACAATGGTTGCGAACGCTACCGAAGAATAAGCGTCGAGTTTTAGTGCCACTACCTGACAAAATTGATGAACTATGCCCACATTTGCTCAAGCCGGCGGTTTATCGGCACGGGAAGTTTTTAGCGGTGCTCAGTGGTCTATTGGAAGATCTATATCGATTGCGCGTTGACGCATCCGATTGGGACCGCCAGCGTGTGTCGGAACACTTATGTTTTTTTTGCAAAGTTATCGGGCCGAACGGTGAAACGGTGGCGGCCGGGCGGGATTTTTTGCGGCTGCAACGAGGCTTGCGAGCCCAGCACGCGACGCAGTCTGAAGCCCCTGCGGATGCCGTTATGCGGGCGCTTGAGCAACGGCAGATCGCTACGTTACCCGACGAAGAAATGCCTCAGCAACTCGTCGCTGGAACGCCACAAGCCCCGATAATTGTTTACCCCGGTGTGTTTGATGCGGGTACACATGTTGATTTAAGACTCTTTGCTAGCTCGTCGGAGCGCGACCGTGCCAATCGACTGGGTTATGCGCGGCTCATGCTGCAGCACTTAGGCAAAGCCGGCACGTATTTCCGTCGGGAATTGGCCAAAGAAAAAGAATTGGGGCTTTATTTTTCGGCGCTGGGCAGCGCGCAGGAGTTGTCGGATCAATTGATGCTTAATGTGATTTGGTATTGCTATTTTGAGGGGCTTGAGTTGCCACGAAACGCCGATCATTTCGCTGAACGGGCGCAATCTCGTCGAACCGAACTGGCGGGCATATTTGCGGCCACGGTGGATATTGTGCGCGGCAGTTACAAGTTGCGTTTTCAGGTAATGACCCAACTTGATGAACTCAGTTCGTCCGCTTATGCCCTGAGTAAGCAAGACATTATCGCGCATTTGCGGCGCCTGATTCCGAGTAACGTACTGGAGCAAACGCCGTTTTTTTGGCTGCCTTTTTTGCCGCGCTATGTCGGCGGTATTGTCGGACGAGTGCAAAATTTGCCGGGCCATGTACCTAAAGACGTCAGCTTACTTGAGCAAATGCGACCCCTGCAGGAGCGTTTCGGCCGTCTTCAGGAAAGTGAGTTGGTCGATGCACTGGCGTTACAGGAAGTTCGCTTTTTGCTCGAAGAATTGCGCTTAAAAACGTTTAACGAGGCGCTCGCTCGGCACCGAGTTGAGGGAACTATAGCGGATCCGCGGCAATGGAAAGTCAGCATGAAACGCATGCACGAGCGCTTGCTGTCTGAAGAGCGGGTGGTGGGTTTAGCGTAATCAAGTAATGCCCGGGTTACTTGTGACAATGCTTGAACAGGAGTACGGTCGCGCTCCAAATGAATACTCCAATCTGTGACAACACTATGGTAGCTGTCGCTTAGCTTAACCATGGATTTGCTCGTCCTCGACAATGACGCTACGTTCGGCGCCACCATGGAGGCTGCGCTGGTTGATGTAGACGTATCAGTGGTTCATAGCTGGCCGCAGCTGCGCTTGAAGTTTGATGCGCTTGCGGTTAATCAACGGCCGATTGTGGTGTGCAGTAGCGAAGTCGATTTGGGTCGATGTATGGAGTGGAATCCGCGTTTGCTGGTCATTTTTTGGGCGCAGCAATTGCCGTCCAGCGTCGATGTTCTGCGATTAATGCAGATGGGTGTTAGGGACATTTGGCTGCCGTCAGAATCCGCTAATGATTGGGCTGTGCGGCTACAATGGCTGAATAAGCTTAACGCGATGGTCGATGCAATCTCTGGCGATTCCCAGCGCGATATTCAAACCGCACGAGTGATTCAACAAAGTATGTGGCCGCAAGACGAGGCGGTTCTTAGCGGCTATAAGTTTTCTCGGCGCTTGTTACCCGCTGCGATGTTGAGCGGTGATTTTGTTGATTATTTTGCTGTCGGCGCGCGCTATCTGATTTTTTTTATGGCGGATGTTGCGGGCCATGGCGTGTCGCCGGCGTTGTTAACGGCGGCGCTAAAAAATATCTCCTGGCGGCTACAACAGCGTTATGGTCGGCCGCGCTTTCGAACACCCGCGCAGATGCTTGAGTGGATTAACGCCAGAGTCATAGATCAGTCTGTCGATCTGCACGTTGCGATGTTTCTAGGCGTTATCGATTTGCAAACCCACACATTGCACTACGCATCTGCAGCACATTTTCCGCCGAGTTTGCGGGTCTCTGATGCAGGTGAGGTCACCAGTCTAGAGCAACGTGGTAAGCCATTGGGCCTTTTTGCAGGTGCCACCTACGAATCGGCAGAGGTAGATCTAAGATTGGGCGAACGTGTTGTTGTTTTTTCGGACGGGATTTTAGAGCAGCGCCAGACGTTGGATCTAGCAACCCGCGAACAAGCGCTCAAGGATCAAGCGGTCAATGCCGATGATATTGAGGGGTTATGGTCATACGCTACGGCGAATGTCAGTGGTGAAGACGATGTCAGCCTTCTGATGGTAGAGAGATTAAGTTAGATGAGCGGCAATATATCTGTAGGTGCGTGCGACGGCACTTATGTTTTGAAATTCAGCGGCGATATTCGCGTCGGCTTGTGTGGCGCTTTGGATGCGTTTTGCGAGCGTATGCTTGGTGCTGCCGATTTTCGTGGCGTGATTGTTGATCTCGCGGAAACTCTAGCCATCGACAGTACGGCGCTTGGTTGTCTAGCACGTTTGTCTTTAGCTGTGCAGCGTTTACAAGAAAACATCCCAACGTTGATTTGTCGTTCGCGAGACATTGAGCGAGTTCTGTTAAATATGGGGTTTGAGGATGTTTTTGCGATTGTGGCGGAGGCGAATGTCCAAGACTTCGAGTTGGTCGATATTCCCGAAGTGGTTGAGCGTGAAACTCGTCAACGAGTGATTGAAGCGCATAAAGTACTGATGTCGCTCAACGACAGCAATCATTCAGCATTTAAGAATTTGGTCGACGCGTTGGAGCGAGACACGTCCTAGGATGGGTTTGACGGGTTCTGTCGTGCGAGCAATTTGGCTTGGATAAAACGTTCGTGGGAAAGGTACAAAAGATCGGCAATTCGTCGAATGGTATGTTCCTCAAAACGATCGACACCGTTACTGGCTTGCGCGACTCGCCAAAGCGCTGTGATGACGTCGAATTTGTCTGCTTCGCAGAGCGCTTCGTTCAAGTGCCGTGTATAGGTTTGCACGCCGACATTGTGTTGCAGGCGATCGCGTGCGTCATCCACGAGCTGGCCGGCGGCTGAGGCGTCTAAATTGAAAAGTTGTTCCAGCAGTGCAGTACTGCGTTCGATTTCGGTGAGGTCGGTTTCATGATCCGCCCAGGTTACTTCCAGCATCAGCGCCGCCGCCGCCAATGGGGCGTCAATGGATGTACCATTTTTGGCGGGATCAGGATCTCGCCGGAAAAATTCGGTGAGTGTTTTGAGCATTAGGCAGCGGCTCCGAATACGTGAGAAAGTGCGTCATCGAGGACAGTGGCGTCGCCCTGCCTCAAGCGCTGGTGATCACTAAGTGTTCGCCGAAAGTGGCGCGCGCCGGGGCGTCCATTAAAGCTATGCAGTAAGTGCCGGAGCAATGGCTGCAGTCGTTCACCTTGTCGCAGTTGTAACTGCATGTAGGTTTTGTAACGCGCTAAGAATTCGGCTTCATCGATGACAAACGATGGATCCAACAAGCTCATATGTAACTCGCTGAGTAACAAGGGGCTGTGATAAGCACTGCGGCCGATCATTATGCCGTCTGCCCAATGCAGCATTTCAATGGCCTTTTCAAAGGTGCTGATGCCGCCGTTCATAATTAGTTCGAGGTTGGGGAATTCTGACTTTATGAGCCGTCCGCGTTCGGGTTGCAGAGGCGGGATTTCTCTATTTTGCGCGGGCGTTAAGCCACCCAGT
>PBQQ01000082.1 GCA_002725095.1 Gammaproteobacteria bacterium | reverse complement strand
GTGACCCTTCCGGACCACCCCCCGCCGCAGCTGCCATCGCTATTTGACGGTAGCGGCCACATCCTTCGGAGGTAGCGGCCGGTACTGCCGGTCCCGATTGATCCCTGGCACCTTGTAGCCGAGGCGCTTGGCCGCGGTCACTTCCTTGGCGGAATCTGCCTTCGCAAGTGCCGCCAGCACCTTCACAGCGGCGACCATTTGGTCTGTCGTGAACGGACAACTTCCGACACCCGACCCTCCGAGCTTCAAAGCAGAGAGCGCTGCACTCGGAGACTTCGCCCCGGGCTCGAAGGTCGTCCACCCATCTGCCGGTGGCACGGAGTAGTAGGCAGCGGCCTTCAACATGCCCTTCTTCGCAGCCTTCTTGCCCTTCTTCGAGGTAGCCATACCTTCGTAGAAGTCACCCGTCACGCCTGGAACCCGAAGGTCGTACGTCCCGGCGAGGGCGACTGTCGGCTTGTTGTTGTACGTCGCAGACGCGGAGGGAAGGCCAAAAACGACCTTCGCGGCAACCGGATTGGCCTCCACTCGTTCGCCAGCTGCCAGCGCAGCCAACATCGCATCGAGAACACCCGGTCCTGCCGTGGCGAAGGTGTCTTCGAATTCACCCCGCTGCTCAGCCGACAGCAGTTCGCTGTAGTTCACACCAACGTTTCCGACATATGCGGCGCCCTCACTGGCAGGGATGGATCCGATGGCTCGCGCCTGCCCCTCAAGGTCGAGCTGAAGGGTAATACCGGTGCCGATAATCCCACCGACGTTTTCGAGCATGGCGGCTGCCGCGGACTGCCCGGAACTGAGCGGTGAGTAACCACCCGCACTGGCTCCAGCTGTTCCCAGAGTTGCGACCGCCGGGTTGACGGTCACCCCGTCATACGTTGGCGACACTGTCGGCAACCCTGCTAGCAGGCCTGCTAGCAGATTCGAAAGCGCGATCGGATAGCCGACGGAGGAAACCGTGGCCTGTCCAGATGCCACAGCACCGAGGGTTGTGAGAACCTTTTGGAGGTCACCCATTGCCTGCGCATACCCGGCTTGTCCCGGAGCGTAGTTGTAACCCTTGAGCGTGGGATCGATAAGCGTCTTCCATGTGTACAGGGCAGTCATGTAAGTGTTGCCGAAGAAGTCAACAGACGCCATGCACGCCGGAAGAGACCCGGCGATCTTCCCGGGGTTGTCTTGGATGAGTGTCTGGGTCGTTTCTGCTCCCATTGAGGTGCCCCACGCCATAATCTGCTTGACGCCCTTGATACCCCCGCCGTTGATGTACTTGATGAGGTTTTGACCCGACTCAACTCCCTGAGCGACGGCCCAGCCCTGTCGCGCTAACCCGGTTCCGGCTAGCGCGTAGCCCTGGTTCAGGAGCACGCTTTCGGCTTCGGATGCACCAGGTGGGACAACGGTTGCTGACCCGTTCGCTGCGTAACCTGCGCCAAGACCGGGGATGGTCATGGGCGAGTAGTACGGGCTGTCAGCGTAGCCCAGCGGAACGGCGATACCCGCTGGAATCGGCACGCTAGCGCTGTACCCCTTGGAGTACAACAGCACAGTTCCGTTGAAGTTCTCCGGAACTTTGATCTTGAAGGTGCTGTCGCCGAGCGGTCCGCTCAGCACACCGTCACAGGTCTCGCCGAGGCCACATGCTTGGTCATCGGCGTTGGCCGCTGAAGCCGGGACAGCGACGAGCGCTAGTCCGAGGGCCGCTACCACCGCGGTGACGCGGCGGGACAAAGAGATTTTCATGTCAATCCTTTCTTCCGCTACGCGCCGATTACGGCAGCAGCTTCTTGGTCGGGCCAGCGGGCCGGTAGGCGGCCTTCTTAGCTTTGCCGGAACTGGAGCTCGTCGCCACCATGATGTACTTGGTGAGGCGATCAACGTTGCCCGCCGCGTCGTACTGGCCCATGTAGAAGCCGGTCAAGCCCTGATGGGACGACTTGCTAAAGCGCATCGGAACCACGGCCGCTGAGCGGAACGAACTGGCGTTCTCCTCGAGCGCCTCGACGAAGCCCTCTCGGGTGAGATTTGGCCCCGCTGACTCCAGTGCCTGAGCAAGGACATACGCGGTGTTAATCCCGTAGTACGTGTAGAAGTTCCACGGAAGCTTCGCGCGGTCAGCTATGACCTTCATCTGCTTGACGTAGGCATTCTTCGTGTTCTGGATCGGCTCGATCCAGCTAGGGACGTAAACGTCGTTCAAAAGTGCCTTCGAGCCGGCGAGCGCTCCGATGATGTCCGGATCGGACCCAACGGAGGTAACCATCCAGGTTGGCTTGAAGCCGGCCTTGGCCGCGGTACCGAGCAGCACGGCGGTGGCGGAGGTCACGCCGAAGAAGACCACCAATTCACACTGCGCTCGGGCGAGCGTGGTCACCTGGGACTGGAAGCCTGCCAACTGCTGTCCGGAGTAGTACGAGGTCTCCTCAGCGAAGTTGATGCCCGCTGCCTTGAAGCCTGTCTTTGCGTTCGCACCGAATTCGCCGTCCTGGTACATCAAGCACGCACGCTTGCTCTTCAGGGCAGAGGTCTTGTTGATGTAGTACCCCATGGCTTTGGCTTCCACGATGTAGGACGGGAAGTAGGGGAATGTCATCGGGTAGCGGCGGGGGTTGTCGAAGGCCGCTCCACCGGTGTTGACGAAAACGTCGGGGATGCCGCGTCGGTTGAGGTCTTGAACCACGGCGGAGTGCGTCGGGGTGCCGAGGGCTGCGTACATCGCGAAGATCTTGTCGCGGTTGATGAGCTGGTTCGTGCCCACCTTGGTCTTGGCGGGGTTGTAGGCGTCGTCGTACACCTTGAGGTCGACCTTGCGACCGTTGATCCCACCGTTGGCGTTGACGTACTTGAAGTAGGCCTTGGCGGCAGGGGCGATGTCTTTGTAGCCGGGTGCCGCCGGTCCCGTGAGGGGCGTCGTCATGCCGATGGTGATCTTGGACTTCGTCACCCCCGGGTCTGCCGCTGAAGCCGGACTGATCGAGCCTGCAATACCCAACGCCGTGATCGAGGCGACGGCGATTGCTCGCGTAGCGAAAGCCTTACCCACGTGGATTCCTCCCCTTCAAGAACGTCACCCTCACGCCGCCGGTGCAACGTGAACGATTAGTGAACGTGCGCTGACGTGAGGGTAGTCACAACGGCCGCCCAGGGCAACGCATTTCCGGAAACAGGGCCCATTCCCTTAGGGGGGGGGGAAGCCCCTGGGGCCCCTCCTGCGGGTCTACAGGGGGACCCCACGAGACGGCATCCCCATCGAGAGGGCGTCGGAGGTCAGGGACTCGAGGAGGACTTGGCCTGCCCACGGAGTCGTCCGGCGAGGCTCTGGATCCCCCCGACGATTCCCCCGGGGGCCGCGAGGACGACCAGAACCACCAGCAGGCCGTAAATGAAGTTGGGCGCGTTATTGGTTATCTGATTCTGCCATCCGCGATCCGCGGACACGTCGAGGACGAATTCCGGAAGCCACACCAAGATTACGGCTCCGATGATGGCTCCGATGAAGGAGTTCCGTCCTCCCAAAACGATGCCGACGAGAAGGGAGAGCGACAGCCCAAGCGTGAAGGCACCCGGACCCACATAGGTCAGGATCTGGGCGAAAACGGCTCCTGCGAGGGCTGCGAACAGACTGCTGACGACAAAAGCGCTGATCTTCGATCCTGCGGGGGAAATTCCCGACACCGCCGCCGCGATCGGGTCGTCTCGCACCGCCTGCCACACGCGTCCCTGGCGGCCTCGGACAAGATTCAGGGCGATGAAACCGACCACGCAAGCCACAGCGATGGCCATGGATGCTTGCCACTGCTCGATAGCGAAACCCGCGTCCACCCCCGCATCGACACCGGCGAGGTCGAGGTCGGCCGCCGGATCGGTGATATCAGCGCCCTCACTCGCCTCGCTGCCGCCGTCGAGGCCTGCATCGAGATCCGCACCCGCATCAGAATCGATATCCGCCTCGAAGCCGTCCTCGGTGGTGAAATCCTCGTCGGTCAGGAAATCGTCATCACTGAGGAAGTCGTCCTCACTGAGCAGGTCCTCCTCGGGGATCTCCTCATCGATTCCCGCCTCGAAGCCGTCCTCGGTGGTGAAATCCTCGTCGGTCAGGAAATCGTCATCACTGAGGAAGTCGTCCTCACTGAGCAGGTCGTCCTCGGTGAGCAGATCCTCGTCGGAAAGATCACCCGGGTCACTGTCGAGTTCATCGCCGAACTCATCAGTGAATTCCTCATCGAAATCACCAAAATCGTCCGGCAACTCCTCGTACACCGGTTCCTCGTCCAGCGGCACCTCGCCACCGTCGTCCACGGCTTCGTCGGATGTATCGCCGCTGGTGTAGCCGCCCGCGGGATACGGAACCTGAAGCATCAGGCCGTTTTCTCCGCCGAGAAGTTCGGGGAACCGATTCGCGATCGCGGGCACTCCGACGGCGATGCCGAGGGTGAGGCCCGCGAGGTACGGCCCGCGCAGCCGGGCCGCGATCCCACCGATAGCCGCGCCGAAGACGACGCCACCGAATCCGGCGAAGACCATCGACCACACGGCATTCCACGGGGTTCCCAGGATCGGAACCGTCTGCCAGTTCATGGACGTCAACGCGAAGATGTATCCCCCGACGGCCATCAGCGCGCCATTGCCGAGCGAGACCTGACCGGACAGGCCCAGCAGGATGGTCATCCCGAACATGGCCGTGGCGTACATCGCGGCTGTTGCCAGGTAGTAACTCATCAACGGCTCGATGACCTGGTTCACCCAGGTGAGCAAGCCCCAGATAACCAATGCCGTGACGGCGTTC
The DNA here is from genome assembly GCA_002725095.1 of Gammaproteobacteria bacterium. Classification (GTDB taxonomy): domain Bacteria; phylum Pseudomonadota; class Gammaproteobacteria; order Pseudomonadales; family Azotimanducaceae; genus UBA4421. Next base: position 3,369 of record PBQQ01000082.1, on the reverse strand, counting down.
ACCCCGAGGCGAGCACCCGGGAATCGCTGGACAAGAGCCTCCATCAACTACACCGCCCGTGCCTTGTGATGGGAGAACACTCCTTCGGGCTTGAAGAGCAAGTTCAGCACCAGGAGCACGAGCGCAACCAGCGGCGCGTTGCTCGAGTCGCTGTAGCCGGAGACCAAAGCGATCACCAGACCTGTGCCGATACCGAAGGCCACGGCCCCGACGAGGCTGTCCAGGCCACCGATCACTGCGGCGGTGAACGCGAAGACGAGGAAGATGTCGAAGCTGGTGGGCGACAGCGTGGACAGCGGTGCCACCAACACACCCGCGACAGCTCCGACCAGGCCGGCAATGGCCCACCCGAGCGCCAACATGCGATTCACGCGCACGCCGGACAGTCGAGCGACCTCCGGGTTGAACGCCGACGCCCGCATCGCGAGCCCGACATTCGTTCGGGTGAAAACCACACTCAGAGCAAGAACTAAGAACACGACGGAGGCGAGCACCAGGAGGTCGTAGGGCGAGAACGGCCAGATCCGTCCGAAGGCCTCATAACCGGAGTTATTAATGGGGGGCGGGAAAGCCTCGGGGTCTCCTCCCCACACCATCGCCGCGAGCGCCTCGAGGGCGATCAGCACGCCGAAGGTCGCGATGATGGCGCCCGATGTGTCCAGGCGCTTCACCGGGCGGATGACAAGGAAGTGAACGATCACGCCGACGACGAGGCCGGCCGCCATCGCGATGATCAGCCCCAGGAACCACGATCCGGTCAACTCGCGGACGGTCAGCGCGATGTAGGTCGTGAACATCGCTTGTCCGAGTTGCGCGAAGTTCACCACCCGGGTCGAGCGCCACACCAGAACAAGCGCCAGCGCCATCAAAGCGATGATTGCTCCGGAGGAAATACCGCCGAGCAAATAGTCGATGAAGTCGATCACGGCGCGATCCCCCCGTTCGGGGCGCAGGACGTAACTGGCTGTGAGGGCCGTGGTGGCCTGCCAGGCCTAGTAGCCGAGATACGCATGACGCAACTCCTCGTCTTGTGCGATCTCCCGGGCCGGTCCGCTCTTCACGATCTCGCCCAGGTTGAGAACGATCCCGGTCTTCGCCACGCGAAGAGCCGTGGCCGCGTTCTGCTCCACCAGCAGGACCGCCAAGCCCGAGTCGCGAGCCATGTGCTCGACGAGTTCCAGGATCTGGGTGACGATCAGCGGTGCGAGGCCGAGCGAAGGCTCATCGAGAAGGAGCGCCTGCGGCCCGGTCATGAGGGCGCGACCAATGGCCAACTGCTGCCGTTCTCCACCACTCAAGGTGTCGGCTCCGAGGTGTCGGCGCTCTCCGAGCACCGGGAACAACGCATAGACGCGCGTCAACGACGTTGCCCGCTGGGCGTGTGTTCGCCACATGCCGCCCAGTTTCAGATTCTCTTCCACGGTCAGATCGGGGATGGTGGAGCGGCCCTCGGGAACCAAGGCAATGCCCATGCGAACGATGTCCTCGGGCTTACTCCCCGTGATGTCCTCGTCGTTGAACAGGACCCGTCCCGCCAGTGGTTTCTCCAGTCCGGCGAGTGTCCTCATCAATGTCGACTTCCCGGCGCCGTTCGCACCGATCACCGCGGTCACTCGTCCGGGTGGCACGTCCAACGACACGTTCTTGAGAGCTTCTACCGCTCCATAATTGACCGAGAGCGCGTCGATCCGCAGCATCAGTGCACCGTCTCGTGATCGTCCTCGTGATCGTCCTCGTGATCGTCCTCGCCCAGATAGGCGGCCAAGACGGCCGGGTCGTTGCGCACTTCCTCCGGCGATCCCGCGGCGATCACTTTGCCCGCATCCAGAACCCAGATGAGGTCGCAGACCTCCATCACGAGCTCCATGTGGTGCTCCACCAGTAAGACGGTGCGCTCGGGCACCCAACTGCGGATCAGTCGACCCAACTCGCGCATATCCGCAGCACCGATGCCACCCGCCGGCTCATCCAGCAGCAGAACCTTTGGGTCGCTCACCAAAGCTCGGGCCAGTGCTACACGCTTCTGCACCGGATAGGGCATCTCACCGGGCAGGCGGTCCGCTTCGGAGAGAACCCCCAACTCCGCCATGGCCGCTTCGGCCTTGTCTCGGATGTGTCGCTGTTCGGCATCGGTCCACGGCATGGCGAGTGCGTCCGCGACGATGCCTGAGCGCACGTGCCCCGAGGCCCCCAGCATGACGTTCTCGCGCGCCGTCAACGAGGGGAATAGGCCGACACCCTGGAGGGTCCGGGAGATTCCCATCTTGGTCAGGTGGTGGGTCTTCACATGCCGGAGCCGGTTGCCTTCGTACTTCACCTTGCCGGAGTCCGGTTTGACGAAGCCCGTCATCACGTTGAAGACAGTCGTCTTCCCGGCACCGTTAGGACCGATGAGGCCGGTAACCGAACCCTCAGGAATTCCAATACTGACTTCGTCGAGAATCTGCAGTCCGCCGAAGGAGACGCTGATGTCGACCGTCTGAAGCAAAGGATGGGTCAGCGGCAGGTGGTACCTCACAGCTTCCCTCCCCTGGCCAGCGGTGACCTCGGACGCTGACGGCGTCCCAACACCCGGCCTTCTCGCGACCCGACGATAGCCGGTCAGTCAGCAGCATCGACATATGTGCTGGCGGGCGGACGCTCGGTAAGAGGCAGCGCTCGGTAACTCCACTGCCGGTGCTCCGACAGGCGGGCGAGTTGGACATCGGCGCTGAAGGAATCGGTGGCAGCGGGGCCCGCCGGCCGCGCTCGGCGGCGCTCGGCAGTCGCAAGAATCTCGACAGCCATCACCGACAAGTCGTGGATGTTCTGGTGCCGATGGGCGCGACGCCCCAGGTCCACCTGAGCGATGCTGTCGATCCCCCACTCGTCGCACACATCCAGCAGCGTGGAGAACTCCACTCCGTATCCGATCGGCACGTGCAATTGCTGAAGTGCGTCCCGTCGAATCGCCCACTCTCCCGCGAGCGGTTGCACCATCGAGCCCAACTCCGGACGAAAGAGAGCCAACCAAGGCCGGGCCACGAGTTCGGTGACACGTCCACCTTGAAGCGTCACGTCACCGTCGATGTCCAGGACCCGGTCATAGAAGCCACGACACAGGACGACCTGAGGGTCGGCGAGTAGAGGGCCGACCACCCCGCGTACGAAATGTGTGCCCCACTCGGTCAGGTCAGCGTCAATGAAGGCCACCACGTCAGCCGACGTGACGAACTGCGACTTCCACAACGCCTCACCCTTGCCGGGGTGAACACCGAGATCCGGTCGAACATCCGCCACAGAGTGGACCCGAGCTCCCGCGTCCGTGGCCACTGCGGCGGTGCGATCCGAGGACAGCGAGTCCATCACCACAAGTTCGTCAATGAGCTC
>PBQQ01000042.1 GCA_002725095.1 Gammaproteobacteria bacterium | reverse complement strand
CCAGAAACATCAGAGACTCATCCTGACGTGCTGCAGCTGCAGTCTGGAGAAAAAAACCCGAACGCAGCGTCGGAATGGCACAGTGACGCGACATGGTCGTCACGCCCGCCGATGGGCTCAATATTGATTTGCCGCGAAGCACCACCCATCGGAGGCGATACCAATTTCTGCGATGGCTACGGCCTTTGGGAGAGCATTCACCCTGATACCAAAGAACGGATTAAGGATCTTTTTGCCGAGCATGTTGGGCAACCCCACCACACAATGGACGGAAAACTGCCAAAAGCGCTGCACCCAGTAGCTCGCACCCATCCTGAAACCGGCAAAACAGTGCTTTTCGTCAATCGAGTGTTCACCCGAAAATTCGCCGATGAGCACCAACTGGACGAGGATACAACTCAAAATCTCCTCCGAGAGTTATTTGCAAATATCGGAAGGCCTGAAATCAGTTGTCGCTTTCGATGGGCGCCCGGATCCATTGCTATGTGGGACAATCGAGTGGTGCAACACTGTGCAACTGCGGACTTCTGGCCACATCGACGCATAATGGAGCGAGTAACAATACTTGATAACGATAAAGACCGCCGATCGCCTTACTATTCTCGTGAGAACTGAACGAGCGCACTTCAAGAAGCTTTTACGCACACGGGTTTTTTCTGAGTAGACTGTGGACACCACAGACAGTCGACCATAGCGAAGCGACCACAGAAACGGAGAACTTAACTATGTCTTCACGAAGAATAGTGACCGCGAATAACGCCGATGGAAAATCCTACTTCCTGCACGATGGCCCCACACCCGGGATAGTCGATCTAGGTGGATTTCTGGACGAGGAAATCTGGATCGACGACCCCGCTCGCTTCGATCCAAATACCGAGACCGACCCCGCTGCGGCAGACACATTCGACCTGGTGCCACCACAGGGCGGGTCTCGAGTCCGGGTGTTTACGTTCAGGCCCAACGACGGCACTGCCTACGATCCAGAAGTGCTGCGCGCCGCGGCATCGCGGTTTAATACCGGCAATGCGATGGAGGAGGAACGCCCCGGCATGCACACCACACCCAGCATCGATTACGGAATTGTTCTCCAGGGCGAGATCACCTTAGAGCTGGACTCCGGATCGGTAAATCTTGCAGCGGGAGACATCGTAGTCCAGCGCGCGACCGCTCACGCGTGGCGCAACTACAGCGATCAACCCTGCGTTATGGTCTTTGTTCTTATCTCAAGCCCTAACTATTCGTAACAGTTACTTCAAACGTGCTCTAGCCCAATCGCCGTTGTGTATGTTCAACAACCTTTGCCGAGTAATGCTTGGGTGAAGGCTTTACTGATTTTTGCGGTTTGCTCGCCCTTAGCGGCCTTCAGCGCTACTGCCGAAGCTACCTTTGAGTTTGATGTGCTGGTGTACAACACCCACGGACTGCCCTCCATCATCGCTGGAGACCGACCAAGCGAGCGTTTTCCGCAAATCGCCAAACTCACCAAAGGCTATGAACTGGCGCTGTTGCAAGAGGACTTCGCACATCACGAGTTGTTGCTTCGATCCTTACCAAAATCCCACGACGCCTCAAGAGGCGAAAATCCTGACTCGCAGAAATGTTTTGTTTGTTCAGGCTCGGGCCTGACCACAATCACTGGTTTTACTGAAAAAAACTGGACAATTCGCACGTCCTTTACGGCATTCAATGCGTGTTCTGGATGGCTGGGTCGATTAAATGATTGTTTTGCGCAAAAAGGCTTTCAGATGGGCATATTAGAATCGCTAGCAGGACATCGCATTTTTCTTGTGAATACCCACCTAGATGCAGGGAGAAGCAAACTCGACCGGGATGCAAGAGCGTCGCAGCTGAATCAAATCGTTTTTGCAATTCAGGAACTNGCTCACAACGAGGCGATTATCCTCGCGGGTGACCTCAATTTGGATTGGCAGTCTGCTGAAGATAGAGAACTGCTATTGCAGTTTCGTGATCGCCTCCAACTCACTCGCGCAGAAAGCGGTTCGCAGGCCGAACGAGGCTGGCCGGTTCTCGACTATATTTATTTTCGCGACGGCATGAACGCGAATCTAGAGGTTCTCGATTCAGGCGAAGACAGCAACTTTAAGAACAACTCTGGACCACTGAGTGACCACCCAGCGCTCTTTGTTAGATTCTCCGTCCAATAACGATCCACCTCGCCGCTTTGAGACAACGCATTCCCGAGCATCTAATCGCTTAACGTTCAGCGAAATCTGTTGGAAGCCTGCATAAAGAAAGCAGCCGGGGAGATCGCCTATCAAGACCAAAAACACAATCAGCAGACCCAGCGCTTGATCGGTTTGCACGTGGTCTTTTCTGCAACCAGTGTATAAGCTCTCGGAAAATTTCGGCGCTCCTGACCGCCACTAAACAATACCTAGTTAATGAACTGGAGAGAGATGATGAACACCGGTCGTTTATCCATGTTACTGCTTGTCGCCACCCTATCCGCATCCTGCGGCGAATCTGCGCCAACGAGCGGGTCTGGGAAAAACATGGCAAAGCCCGTCGCAAACGATTTAACGGTCAGCGATAGCGAGCTTGCAGGCAATCCGTTCCGCAAGAGCTGGGATACTCCATTCGGTGTGCCGCCGTTCGCCGAGATCAGCACCGATGACTATTTGCCCGCCGTGAAGAAAGCACTTCAGGAACTGCGCACAGACGTCGACGCNATCGTCAGCAACACAGACGCACCTACGTTTGATAACACCATCTTGGCTCTGGAAATCACGGGTGACTCTCTGAATCAGGTCGCCTCTACATTCAGCAACATCACCGGCACCGACACCAACGANGAACTACGCGCACTACAAACACAGATCTACCCCATGCTCACGCGCGAAACGGACGCNATNGCGCTGAACGCTGTACTCTATGGGCGNGTGAAAGCGATCTTTGATGCGCGCGAATCGCTTAACCTCGGCGAGCAAGAAGCGCGACTCTTGGAACTCACACATCGCAGTTTCGTGCGCGCGGGCGCCGCTTTCGCCCCAGAAGTAAAAACGCAAATAGCCGCTATTAACGAAGAAATATCTAAACTAACCACGCAGTTTGCACAAAACCTTTTGCTTGAGACCAAAGCATTCAAATTGGTGTTGAAAACGGAAGTAGAAACCGCCGGCCTGAGCGGCGATTTTAAAGCCGCCATTTACGATGCTGAACAAAAAGCATGGGTGGTTGGTTTGAATCGATCGGCTTACGAAAGCTTTATGGTGCAGTCAACAAATAGGTCCCTGCGAGAAAAACTGTTTAACGGGTATCGGCTCCGCGGCGCTACTGGCGAGCGAGACAATGGCCCAATCGCCATAAAAATTGCGCAACTGCGCGCCGAGCGGGCCNCCCTGATGGGCTACGAGTCGCATGCGCATTACGTCCTTGAATACAACATGGCAAAAACACCCAAGGGCGCCGAAGATTTCTTACTGCGTGTTTGGCGTCCGGGTCTCGCGCAGGCCAAACGAGAGCGCGCCGATATGCAGGCGATGATGGGCGAGACCGCTTTTGCGGCATGGGATTGGTGGCATCTGGCCGAAAAATTGCGTCTGGCGCGTTACGACCTCGATGAAAATATAACCAAGCCTTACTTCAAACTCGAAAACGTCCAACAAGGTGCGTTCGCTATGGCGAATAAGCTGTTCGGCCTATCTTTTACCCAGGCCGAGGTTGAAGGTTGGAACCCGGTCGTTGTCTCGTTCGATGTTAAAGATCGTGCCGGCGAGCATCTCGGGCTGTTTATGACCGATATGTACGCGAGAGATTCTAAGCGCGGCGGCGCCTGGATGAGCAGCTATCGCAGCGCTTCAAATATCAATGGCGAGCGTATTCGTCCCTTGATCACGAATAATTTAAATCTCCCCAAGCCTCCCGAGGGCGAACCCACATTGATGCGTTTCTCGGATGTGGAAACGCTGTTCCACGAATTCGGTCACGGGCTTCATGGCTTAATGACGCAAATTGACTACCCAACCTTCTCTGGCGTTGACGGGCCGCGCGATTACACGGAATTCCCCGCACAAATTCTCGANCATTGGGTGAGCCAGCCAGAAATGCTGGAGATGTATGCGACCCACTACAAGACCGGAGAGGTTATTCCGACTGAGTTGGTAGAAAAAATCCGCCTCGCAGCCAACCATAATCAGGGTTTCTATACGACAGAGTACGTTGCTGCATCGCTTCTCGACCTCGCGTGGCATTCATTGACGCCGGCCGAAGCCGCCAACATTACTGATGCTCGCGCGTTCGAGAAGCAGGTACTCGAGGGCTACGGTCTCATACCAGAGATTGAACCCCGCTACCGCTCCCAGTACTTCAGCCATATTTTTGCCGGTGGCTATTCTTCCGGTTACTACGCCTATCTGTGGTCAGAAATTCTCGACGCCGACGGTTTTGATGCATTTAAACAGGCCGANGACATTTGGGATGCCAAATTGGCCGCNCGCTTGCAAAAGTGGGTGTACGAATCGGGTGGTCTCAAACCCGCTGGCGAGCTTTACCGAAATTTCCGCGGACAAGACCCAAGCATAGAACCNCTGCTTGAGGGACGTGGCTTCACTACCGAATAACCTTCAAAGATCCAGCAATGCGCTGATGCCCCACCACAGACCGCTCAGCCCAATAAGGGCTGAGCCCGGTCTAACAATCCATTTTTGATACCTGACATCTTCTGCAGATGTCCTGAGCACCAAGTGAACAGCNAGCGCTGCCAACGCGATGACGCTGAGCTGACCCAATTCCACCCCAATATTGAAGCCAATTAGCGCGCTCCAAAAAAGCCCGACTGGCAATTCAAGCGCACTGAAAAAACTCGCAAACCCCAGTCCATGAATTAAACCAAATATGAANACCACTAAAGGCCGCCACCTAACGANATCNCGAAAGAGCAGATTTTCTATTGCTACAAACGCAATCGTAAAAGCAATGAAAGGATTCCACAAAACTGGCCGGTAACTTCACTNCCCCGGTCGCGGCAAGCGCCAGAGTAATCGTATGCGCNAAGGTAAACGCTGAAATTTGCCAAATTAGACTCGCCGCTCGGCGCGCAGCCAAAAANATCGCAAGCACGAACAGAATGTGGTCCAAACCACCTGGCAAAATATGTCGTGCACCGACGACAACGTATCGGCCTAGTGTCTCGAACACACCACGACGTTCAAGGACATCAACGGCAAGCGTCGATTGCTGGTTCAGCGACCCTTCTGCACTGTTCAACTGCGCCAGCATCGCACAGAGCTGCGGATCCATGGCATCGCGACTAGGGTCGCACAACTCGTCCTCGGGATGTGCAAACGCCAGACCGCTGAACAACACAGTGAAAAAAAACACCAACGCGCGCGTCTTTCGCAGACCGCGCCAAGCGCGACCTGAATTAAAAGCACCGTTCAAGCTAATTCGACCCGCGCAACGCGCCCGATCATGCATTGGAAAAATTGTTAAGCACCCTCAAGCCATAGCTAGGCCGGCGAGAAACCCGTCGACCGCGCGGTAGAGTTGATGTCGGTTATTCTCCAACAACAGTGAATGGGTACCCTGNCCAATGACCGTCAACTGTTTAGTTTTCGCGGCAATCAAACGCGAAANCAACTGCTGCCCCTGAGCAGGCGTTGTTTCCNGATCGAGTTCCCCGACAACGATTTGCACNGGCGCAACGATAAGGCTCGGGTCATACCAATCTTCACCNGTATCTCGGCAGNGCATAAAATCCTGCATCACNCCAGTGGGTGCGCGNAACAACCCNGTCTGTGCAGAAGTCGGGTCACAAGAAACCGTGTGCCTGCACCAGTNCCTACGCTCGTCTTCGCTGACGATGCGGTCGATCTCGTCTTTCGTCAGTGCACTAGACCAACGTCGCAACATCGATTCAGCGTCAACGGTACGATAAGCACCCAGACTTTCTTGCGGCGCGCCTGCAGGAGACATGCCCTCAATCCAGAGTGCGCCACTCAACACCAAACGGTCTACGTTGTGCGGATACTGGCCCGCGTAGCCACCACAAATCGCCGTACCCCAGCTGTAACCGATCAGATCAAGTTTCTCTATACGCCGCTGGTCGAAAATAAACGACACCGCATGATCCATCTCTTGAATCGCGTGGGCAGTATCCACAATCGGCGCATTTGCGTCGGCAGGCTGATCCATCTGTGCAGGACGATCAGACTGCCCGTAACCTAAAAGATCCAAACACCAAACGTCGAAGTGTTGAGCAGCGAGATGGTCCATCCAAGACTGCCCAGACATTTGATAATCGAAAGTATCGCTTGAGCCATAGGTTGCACCGTGCACAAACAACACTGTTTTCCGGGNTCCTTCACGCTCCTCTTGCTGCAGACNTTTGTTTCTCAGCAGCAGCGTATAGCCNTCAAGCGCACTGGGTATGCGGAAGTCTTTCTTAATGATCATGCGTCCCCTCCCGACCTCAAAAGATCGCCTATCCTGAAAAGCCGNCCACCCCGAGCACGAAGATTACCGAGTGGGCGAGCGTTAGCCGCTTGCGGCGCTGATCAGTTGGAAAAGATCATCATAATCTGCCAGCGTATTNTTATCGTCGCGCTGTCCTGTTCGAGCAAGGATCAGTTCATCCGCAATACCCTCATAGGCCTTAATTCGCGCCGCACACTGCTCAACATTGCCAGTAATGGTCATACTATCGACCACCGCGTCCGGCACCAGATTTATAGCCTCTGCCAACCGGCCCGCCGGAACCAGTTGAGTCGCCTGATCGGCGAACTCAGCAAAACCGAGTTGTCGCAACTGCGAATCGTAGTACGGGTGCGGTATCGGGTGATAGAGCTTACAAATAGCGCGTTTGCTGGCTTCGCGGGCAGCATCCACGTCTTTATTGATACTGATCGTGGCGGCAGTTGGAAACACCAAGGCGTCAGGGTCTCGCCCCNCCTGTTCCGCACCCTGTCGCGCATTAGGTCGAACAATATCTCGAANAAATTCAACGGACGACATAATACCNATGCCGACTCCNTCTGAGGTCTCGCCAGCGAGCCGAACCATGTTCGGCCCAGAGGCCGCCATGTACACTGGCGGCGGCGGCGTTGTCGGGCTCCAAGTCGCGCGCCAGCGAATGCGATGCACCTCACCTTGATAGCGCACCCGCTCAGCCGCCTGACCGCTGACTACCTGCCGCACGATTTCCATAAAATCGCGCATTTTTGCTTTCGCCTTGGACGAATCAATGCCCATATAAAGATCGTTGAAATGCAGATTTCCAGTACCTACGCCGAGGATGAAACGGCCGTCGCTGATCTCATTAAGATCTCTGGCCTCAAGCCCGGTCATCCAGGGTTCCCGGGCAAACGCATTTACGATATAGGTGCCCACTTTGGCTCGCTCGGTGGCGTTTATCACNGCNGCCGCNGTTATCGTAGCGCTCCTTCCAGCATCCACGGTATACAAACTATAAATGCCNGAACGCTCAGCTTCCTGAGCAATTGTCGCGATCGTTTTGATCGAATCCTCAAAACCCAACATCATGCCAATTTTCATCGATCTCCTCCTGTACTGCGNCCCTATATCGACAGTTAAAGCCAAATCCTCGCCAAGCGCCAGCCGTAATGCGNCCGCCGCACGCCTCGTAAACCAGAATTTGTTTGGCTAAACTCAGCGCNAACATTACTCAACTGGTCGAGCCTGAATNATGATGCGACTCAGACAAATTGCCTTAGTGACNCCNGAACTGCGNAACGTTGAGCNCGAGATCTGCGATCANCTGGGTNTGGAGGTGTGCTACCGAGACCCAGGNCTTTCCAGCTTTGGCCTCCGGCATGGCCTGTACGCGATTGGTGATCAGATACTTGAAGTCGTCGCGCCTAAACAGCCNGGCACCACCGCAGGCCGGTTTCTGGAACGNCGAGGTGGCGAAGGCGGCTACATGGTATTGCTGCAAACCGATGAGCTACAGCAACATAAGACNCGCGTGGAAAACGACGGCATGCGTATCGTGCACGACGGTAAAGTAGATGCCCACGACGCTTCGATACACGGCATCCATCTGCATCCAAAGGATGTTGGCGGCGCGATTTTGTCGCTCGATCAAGCGGATCCGCCAGAGAGCTGGCTGTGGGCCGGCCATGATTGGCAATATCATTCA
>PBQQ01000041.1 GCA_002725095.1 Gammaproteobacteria bacterium | reverse complement strand
GTAATGGTAACGGCGGACGAGATCATGACGATGCTGTCGGCCGAGTTCGAACTGACGCCGGTGCCGGCTCGCGGTTCCGCACCGGCCGAAGAGTTCTACGTCGATGGTGGACCAGCCACCGTCGGCATCATCGCGAGCGTCTCGCGACCCTTCTGTGCTGCGTGTGATCGACTGCGACTGACAGCCGATGGGCAGTTCCGCAATTGCCTCTTCGCTCAAGACGAGACGGACGTGAGGTCCCTGGTGCGGGATGAATCGCTCAGTGAAGACGAGATTCGCCAGGGAATAGCGTTGACGCTGGCGAAGGTGACCACCGCGAAACTTCCTGGGCACGGGATCAACGATCCATCGTTCATCCAGCCGACCCGGCCCATGTCCGCCATCGGCGGCTGAGCTCCCGCGGTTCTCTGGCGGGCTATCCGCCGGCAAAGGGCGGGAGGACGTCCAACTCGAGCCCGTCACCCACCGCGATCTCGTCCGGATCTCCGTGCACAGCGACCCCGTCGACGAGGTACGAGCAGCGAGGTAAAACCTCGGCCAGCGAAGGGTAGTCGGATTCCAAGGCACGAAGAATGGTGCCCAGAGCACCGGGATCGGCCTGAACCTCGCCCACACCAGCGCTGGCGCGAGCCGCGGCGAAGAGGCGCACGGATACGGTCATGCAGCGCAGGTTAGCGGGTAACAGGACGTATCCCAGATCGGTGAATACGCTTACGCCTCGGCTGGCTTAGTCCTAGCGTTACGTGGACGCGGCAGACCTCACGGTTCTGCCAACGAACGACACACCGGGTAAGCCGGTTGCCGCGGCCGAGTCTTTCGAACCTCTCACCGGAGGAATGGCGGTCGCCCTGGCGCACGTCGGCACGTTCCTATCCGGTCACAACCTTCGAGCCCTGAATGACGTCATGGGAGCGATCGCGGCGGCTGGGGGTCGGGTGGATCGCGGCACCCTTCATGGGGCACGCATCACCGGCGCCGCGTGAATAGGCTGGTCTCATGCTCGTTTCCGTAGACGATTACCGCGAGGCCATCCTCGCTGGCCTTGAGGCGCTGGACCCCATCACCTTGCCACTGGCTGATAGCCACGGGTGTGTGCTGGCGGAAGATGTCGTCTCCCAGTGGCCTCTTCCCTCATTCGACAACTCGTCTATGGACGGCTACGCGGTCATGGTCGGCGACGTGTCTTCTGCGAGTGAGGCCTCGCCGGTGACCTTGACGGTCATCGACGATGTTCCCGCTGGCTCCCGAGCCGACGTTGCTTTGAGGCCAGGGTGTGCGGTGCGCATCATGACCGGTGCCCCGATCCCGTCTGGGACCGACTGCATCGTCCCCGTCGAAGTGACGGATGCGGGAACCGAAAGCGTCGAAATCCGTGAGCAAGCATCCCGCGGCAGCTACATCCGGCGGGCCGGGGAGGACGTGATTGTCGGAGACGTCGTGGTTCGGTCCGGAACGTTGCTTTCGTCGCGGCAGTTAGCCGTCATCGCTGCGGTGGGCAAAGGGCACTTGTTGGTGTACCCGCGACCGCGGGTCGCGGTGTTGTCCACGGGAAGTGAACTCGTGGAACCCGGTACGCCATTGAGCAAAGGAATGATCAGCGACTCCAACAGTTTTCTGCTCGTGTCAGCAGCTAACGAGGCCGGTGCTCAGGCGTACCGCGTTCCGCCGGTGCCCGATGACGCAGAAGCCTTCACTGCAGCGATCAGCGATCAACTGCATCGAGCCGATCTAATTTTGACCAGTGGCGGCGTCAGCATGGGCGCATACGACACCGTCAAAGAAGTATTCTCCTCCTACGGCACGGTTGAGTTCACCAAAGTCGCCATGCATCCGGGAATGCCGCAGGGCCATGGGGTCGTCGGCGAGAGTGACGATGAGCGGATCCCGGTCATCACGCTGCCCGGCAACCCGGTCAGTTCCTACATCTCGTTTCAGAATTTCGTTCGCCCCGCCATCAACAAGCTCCGGGGTCTCGGGTCGACCGATCGACCACGCCTGGCCGCTGAAGTGACGAAACCTCTTGATTCCCCCCAATCCAAGCGACAGTTCGCGCGCGGACGATTCCTCGACGACGGGCGGGTCGAGCCCGTTGGTGGAGGTCAGGGGTCGCACGTGATCGGTGGATTGGCCCAAGCCGATTGCTTGATCGTGATCCCCGAAGGCGTGGCACACGTCAACGCTGGCGACACGGTTGATGTTGTGGATTTGAGGGGTGATGTTGGATGACGGGCTTCACGCATCTGGACGATTCGGGCGACGCGCACATGGTGGACGTGACCGAGAAGGCTGTCACGGATCGTCAGGCCCGTGCTCGAGCCTTCGTTCGCGTTGACTCAACGGTGGTGGAGATGCTCCGTGGTTCTGGTGTGCCCAAGGGTGACGCACTGGCTGTTGCGCGTATCGCCGCGATCGCTGGAACGAAGCGAACTAATGAGCTTATTCCGTTGTGTCATCCGATAGCGATTCACGGCGTTGATGTCGATGTGTCCGTCGAGGATGACGGTGTCCGCATCGACGTGACCGTGCGCACCGCGGATCGAACGGGCGTCGAGATGGAGGCGCTCACCGGGGCATCCGTGGGCGCGCTGGCGGTCATCGACATGGTGAAGGGTGTCGATCGGTCGGCGATGATCGATGAGGTCGTTCTCGTGGAGAAATTCGGAGGTCGTTCCGGCCACTACGTACGAGACGAGTCCGCGTGACCTATCGCGCCCTTGTCATCACCTCATCGAACCGTGCCGCGCGAGGCGAGTGGGAGGACACGTCCGGTCCCATCCTTGTGGCAGGACTGCAGGACCTCGGGCTGGAGGTTGTCGGACCACGTGTCGTTGCCGACGGCGAGCCGTTTCGGGCCGCGCTCGAGCAAGGAGTCGCCGAGGCTTTCGATCTGATCTTGACGACGGGCGGTACCGGCCACACGCCGCAGGACGTCACTCCCGAGATGACGCAGACGGTGATCGAGCGCNAATCTCCGGGCTTGGCGGAGGCGGTTCGCAGTTATGGAGTCTCTGTAGGTATTCCTACGGCGATTTTGTCGCGGGGAGTCGCGGGAATCGCGGGAAGCACNCTCGTGGTCAACCTGCCCGGGTCCCCTGGCGGTTGCCGGGACGGTATCGCGGCGCTCGGCCCGGTTCTGCCGCACGCGCTCGACCAAATTCACGGGGGCGACCACACCCGCTCGCCGTGAGACATGGCTGCGACACGTTATTCACCTTGCGTTCNGCCTGGATTTGATTGTGAGTCAGACAGCCATCATCGGGCGGCTACGCGCTGTCGCCAGAGTTTCGCCATGGCANCCCCGCCGACGGAGACCCTTCGAGACCTCGACTCGGCAGCTACCTCCCACCGGGGCGACAGAATCTTCAATCGGGGCATCACGGCTGCCGCGTTCACGGCCCTTCTCGTTCTCGCCGGCATAGCAATCTTTCTAGGCATTGCCGCGATAGAAGCGATCACGACCCAGGGCTGGAGCTTCCTTTTCACGACGGAATGGAAAGTGGATCAGGGGGACGAGCCCGTCGCCGGCATTTGGGGAATGCTCTACGGCTCTGTCTTGCTGGCTGTGATCGGTCTCGTGATCGCCGTCCCGGTATCTCTACTGCTCAGCATCTTCATTGTCTTTCTGGCTCCGCGTCGACTTGCTCGAATGATGACGAACGTCATCGACCTGATGGCGGCGATACCGTCAATCATTTTGGGTTTGTGGGCCTTCTACCTGCTCACTCCTCCTGCAGAGCAATGGCAGTTCTTGCTCAACAAGTACCTCGGATGGATTCCGATATTCCAGAATGATTCGGGCAATTTCAACGGAACCCCGTTCATTGCCGGCTTCGTATTGGGCTTCATGATGATTCCGATCATCACCTTGGTCTCGCGCGAGGTTCTGGGAAGGACACCTCCCGAGCTAATCAATGCGGCGGAAGCCCTCGGCTGCTCCCTGTGGACCATGCTCAGGCACGTTGCACTTCCCTACGGTCGTGGAGGCATCGTCGGTGGAATCATGCTCGGGCTGGGTCGGGCATTGGGCGAAACCATCGCCATCTTTTTCGTCCTGAAGTTGGTCTACGACATCAACTGGTACAAGATCATCGAATCCGAAGGCGGATCTGTCGCCACGTTGATCGTTGCCACCTTCGGCGAGGTCTCCGGTCCTTATGAACTCAACTTGCTTCTCGCCGCCGGATTCTTCCTCTTCGTTGGAACCCTCGCTGTCAACGTCATCGCAAACCTGATCGTACAGAAGACGGGACGGAGCGAGCGATGACCCAAGTCCTTGACCGCGAACAGATCGCTGAATGGTCTGGGCAGCAGCCACAGCGTCCATGGAGGAAGAAGCCAGCCCGCTTGCAGGCCTGGATCGCTGTTGCGGCGCTTCTGCCTTCCGCGCTCGTTGCTCTCATCTTCACCTACACCGAAATCCCCGGGCCCGTTCTGCTCGTGGCTGTCTTCTTCCCGCTCCAACTCCTGGCGGCGGGAATTGCCGCGATCGCAACGAAAGGCCGACAGGGGGCGGCCGATTCGGTGATCATCGTTCTTTCCGTCGGCGCGACGCTCTTCAGTTTCATCATTCTTACGTCCGTGCTCGGATCCTTAATCGTGCGAGGCATCGGGGCCCTCTGGGGTGAAGATGGCTTCCGTTCGTCGTTTCTCTTCCAAAACAATGTGTACATCAACCCGAGTACACCGCTGGAATACGGAGGATTGGGTCACGCTGTCATCGGGACCGTCTTGATCGTCCTCATCGCCAGCCTGATCGCCGTACCGATTGGGATCGCAACCGCCATCTACATCACCGAGGTCCGAGGTCGCGCGGTCCCCTACGTCCGCTTCTTTGTCCAGGCGATGAGCGGAATTCCGTCCATCGTTGCCGGACTGTTCATTCTTACGGTTCTGATCGTTTCGGGAGCCATGAACCAAAGCGCCTTCGCTGGTGGTCTTGCCTACGCCATCCTCATGTTGCCCACCGTCGCCCGGACAGCCGAGGAAGTGCTGCGCCTCATTCCCGAGGAACTGCGCACGGGAGCGCTCGCCCTCGGATCAACTCGGGCCCGCGTTGTCCTGCGCGTGGTCATCCCCGCAGCGAAGACCGGAGTCATCACCGCGATCATTCTGGGGGTCGCCCGGGTCATCGGTGAGACTGCTCCGCTGTTGCTGACCTCACTGAAGAGCGACCAGACAATCCTGAACCCTCTCGGCAATCCAATCGCAGCGCTTCCGACGTACATCTTCGACAACGTGGCATTGCCCTATCCGGGTGCGGTCACTCGCGCGTGGGGCGCGGCACTTGTCCTCATGATTCTCGTGCTCATTTTGTTCACCCTCGCTCGAATTCTGGGGCGAGACCGTCTGAATAGGTTCCGCTAGGAGGAATGCATGTCAACCGCTGAATACGAATCAACCGCTGAATACGAATCAACCGCTGAATACGAAGGTGATGTCACTGTGCTCGAAGAGCAATTCACGGAGCAAAAGTCTGTGGGACCCATCGAGCTGGAGTCTCAAGACGTCTCCGTGTGGTTTGGTAAGCGCAAGGTGCTTGAGGGTGTGAACATCGCCTGTCCCAAGAACACGGTGACCGCCCTTATCGGGCCGTCAGGATGCGGAAAGTCCACCTACATTCGGACTCTCAATCGACTTCATGAACTGATCCCTGGTGCCGCTCTGGCCGGATCCGTCCTTTACGAGGGCAAGGACATTTACGACACAGACATCGATCCCGTTCGCATTCGCCTTCAGATCGGAATGGTTTTCCAGAAGCCGAACCCCTTTCCCAGCATGACTATCCGCGGAAATGTCCTCTCGGGCTTGAAGTTGTCAGGCTTGAAGCGCGATCAGCACGATGACATCGTCGAAGAGACCTTGACCTCCGCAGGGCTCTGGAACGAGGTCAAGGATCGCTTGGATTCTGCTGCAGGGGAGCTTTCGGGTGGTCAGCAACAACGACTCGTCATCGCCCGTGCTCTCGCCGTGCAGCCGCACGTCCTCCTCATGGATGAGCCCTGCTCGGCGCTCGACCCGACGTCGACGTTGAAGATTGAAGAGACCATCAGAGAGTTATCCAAAGACATCACCATTGTCATCGTCACCCACAACATGCAGCAAGCCGTGCGGGTCTCTGACTACACGGCGTTCTTCCTTGCTGCGGAGAATGAACCCGGGTATGTCATCGAACAGGGGCCGACGACCGACATCTTCGGGAGCCCACGGGATCAACGAACTCTGGACTACGTCAACGGACGATTCGGTTAAGACTGCGTTCACCTAGTCATGCAGAGTTCACCTAAACGTTGACGGTCGGATACGGAAACTGAAAACAGAGTTCAGATTGCACACCTAATTTCCTGAAGTCAGTTTCTAACAGATAGGAGTTTCATCGTGCGACGATCCATCGCCATTGTCGCTGGAACAGCCCTTGCCGCAGGAACTGTGGCCATGGCTTCTCCAGCAAGCGCAGACGAGAACATCGCCGGGGGCGGCGCGTCCTTCCCCTATGTCTTCTTGTCCCAGTGCCTCACCGACTTCAACGCTTCCCAGAACAACTTCAACATCGAGTACACCTCTACGGGCTCGGGCACCGGTAAAGGCAACTTCACCAAGGGAACCTTCGTTTACGCGCAGAGCGACTCGAAGTTCAAGCCAGGTACCGATCCCAGCTGGGGATGGACCTACGTTCCCAACATCGGCGGCGCGATCACCTTCCCGATCAACCTGAAGAACAAGAACACCGGCCGTTCGCTCGGCTCTGCTATCCAGTTGAAGCAGAGTACCTTGACCAAGATCATGGCCGGCAAGATCACCAATTGGCGCGATCGTGAGATTCTCAGGTCGAACCCGAGAATCGCGGCTGGTATTCCTAACCAGGCCATCACCGTGGTCTACCGAGCTGACAAGTCCGGCACCACGAACAACCTTCTCCAGCACTTCAACTCCTGGTCGCCGACGATCTGGAGTTCCGTCGAAGACATCATGTCGACCGGGTTCCCCGGTGGGAAGCCTCCGTCAAACTCCATCTCCGGCAACAAAAACGCCGGGGTCATGGCGCAGATTCAGAAGACCAACGGTGCCATCGGATATGTCAATCTTGGCGATGCGAAAGGCTACCCGGCGGCACGCATCCAGAACAAGAAGGGCCAGTACGTTGCTCCTTCCTCGCGCAGTGCGGCTCGCAACCTGGCAAATCAAACCGACGTGCAGTCCAGTGGGCTCGTTGACCTGAACTACAACGTGAACGTGAGCGGTGCCTACCCGATCGCAATCTTCAGCTACGGCCTGGGTCGTACGGACGGTAAGGGGCCGAACGGTCTCGGTGTTCGCCAGTTCCAGGACTACGTCATCCAGAAGTGCGGTCCCTCGCGGGCATCCGCGCTCGGCTTCGTCCCCGTGGGCGGCAAAGTTCTGTCCAAGGCTAAGGAACTCGTCCGCAAGATCAAGTAATTTAGGGAACTGACAGACACGTGAATAAGCGCGAGAGGGCGATGCTCGACCCACGACGTGGTCGCGGCATCGCCCTCTCGGCGTTCGCACTCTCCGTTGCTGTCATGGCGTCCGCTTGCACCCCACCGATGCCGCCGGATGTCTTGGCCGCGCAGGCCGAATCGCAGATCGAATGCCGGACAGGCTCCACCGATGTCTCCGTCCCTGAGAATCTGTTCGGCGCGATGACCTTCATAGGGGATGCGCTGACCTCAGTTTGCCCCGAGCAGACGCTGATGGAGATAGGGCCGCAAGAGCCGGCCACACTGAAGGTCGTCGATGGGACACCATCCCCCCAAGATGTGTCCGAGTTCAGCGCCGCGTGCCCAGCGGGGGACGTCATCTACGTCCCGCTGTTCAGCTACCCCGTCACCCTCGCGTACAACATTTTCGGTCTCGAGGGATTGGTCTTAACCGCAGATGCTGTTGCGGGGATTCTCAATGGCGATATCACCTCGTGGGAAGACCCGGCAATCACAGACGCGAATGAGGGATTCGATCTCTCAGGGCTGCCCGACATCGAGGTGTACACGGTCGATCAAGATCGAGGATCGGTCCAGGCAATGACCACCTGGCTATCGGAGGAAGCACCGCAAGCCTGGTCGGAAGGAACACTCGAACGCCTGCCCGGGAACATCAACTTTGGCTCGTCTTTTGAAATGACCGAAGAGTTGGCCCTCATGGAAGGCGCCGTCGCCATCCTTCCCGTTTTCGAAGCGTTCAATGCGTTCGTCCCGACCGCAGCCCTCCCAGTGACGTACGGCGACGATGGAGCGGAGGAAGAGCTCATCGCCTTCCCGGACGACCCCCAACTAGCGAAGATCGGCTCCGGAGCGATGACGCTATCGGTCGGAGACCAGGGGAATATCGCCGCTACCCCCGCGGTTGGTGGCATTCCCGATGACGAGATTTTCGATCTCGCCGCCTCAAAGATCATCCTTCAGGAAGATCAGCCCGTTGTTGGTTGGCCCGTCCTCGGAACCGGGCACCTGCTCGTATGTGACGACCCCGCGGATCCCCTGCCCCTGTCGGTAGCCCAATATTCCCTGCGCCTTGCGGGCCAGGGTGCTCTGGAGACGTACGGCCTGACGCCGCTTCCCGAGCCCGTAAGGATTAAAACGTTCGAGCCATTGAAGGTCACCGTTGCTGGAGAGAACTAGGCGAGCGTGCTTTTCCGCTGTAGTGCGATGAGCGTCGTGGCGAGCTACGTGTGTGAAGAGCGGTAGCGCTCCCACGATCGATGGATCTCGATCTCCGCGTCTGAGCGCCCGACCCAGGTAGCGCCTTCTACTGACTTACCCGGCTCGAGGTCTTTGTACACCTCGAAGAAGTGCTGAATCTCCAGTCGATCGAATTCGGCAACGTGATGGATATCGCGCACGTGCTCCATTCGCGGATCACCGGCAGGGACGCACAAGACCTTGTCGTCTCCTCCTGCTTCATCGGTCATTCGAAACATCCCGACGGCTCGACAGCGGATCAAAACACCGGGGAAAGTTGGTTCCTGGACCAGGACGAGGGCATCGAGTGGATCTCCATCCAGGCCGAGCGTGTCGTCGATGTAGCCGTAGTCGTGGGGGTACCGAGTGGACGTGAATAGCATCCGATCCAGCCGAATCCGGCCAGTCTCGTGATCCATCTCGTACTTGTTCCTACTGCCCGCGGGGATTTCGATCGTCACATCGAAGTCAAGGGGTTCCACTGCCACCCCTTTCGTGGGAGACGATGCCGGTCGAGGGTTGATGACCTCTGCGTAGGGTAGTAGCAAACACGGAAGGGTCGAATCGTGCAGCCAGCAAGAACGGGGTCACGAAGCCTCGCTGCGGTGCTCGTTCCCGTTGCGGTCCTCTCGCTCGTACTCCCGCTAGCGCTGCCTGCGGAGGCGGCCGACAGTCTGCCGTCACCGTCACCGTCGCCGTCGTCGTCGTCTACTCCGTGGTCCGCCGTATCGGCAGATGGGGGCGCAGTTCCTACGCCGAGCGCGGTACGTGCCCGGATCGACGATCTAGCCCAGCAGAAATCATTGAAGCGATCAGGCGTCGTGGTCGTCGACCCGGGAAGCGATCAAGTTCTTTACGGCAAGCAGGTATCCCGGGCCCTCATTCCAGCATCGGTCACCAAGATCCTGACGGCCGCCGCGGCCGTGGAAGTCCTCGGGGTGAGCACGCGCCTTGCGACCAGAACATTCGAACAAGCCAACGTGGTCTATCTGATCGGTGGTGGAGACGCCACGCTCCCTCGATCGCTTGCATCAGATGCGCAGCCAAACGGTCCGGCTTCCCTGAGGCGCCTGGCCCGGAGCACCGCCACGGCTCTTGGGGGAACCACCAAAGTAGATGTCGTCTTCGATGACTCCTTGTTCACCGGGCGTCCACTCGGACCCGGCTGGGCGAAGAGATTTCCGAATGCAGGAGTGGCCGCTCCCGTGTCGGCACTGATGATCGATCAAGGTCGAAAGTCCCGATCGAGTCGCGCCCGCGTCGCCGATCCTGCCAAGCGCGCGGCTCAGGTTTTCGCCAACATTCTGGAAAACCGGGGAGTATCCGTCGGACGAGTCTCGCGTGGACGCGCACCCGATTCAGCCAAGGAACTTGCCAGGGTCGAATCCGCCGCGGTCGCGGAAATGGTGCAGCGCATGCTCACTGAATCCGACAACGACGTCGCGGAGGCACTCGGGCATCTCGTCGGCAAGGAGCTTCTCAACGATGGTTCCTTCGCCGGTGGAGCCCGCGCCACCGGTCAGGTTCTCTCCGGTGCCGGGATCGACACCCAAGACCTCGCCCTCTTCGATGCCAGCGGCCTGTCCCTACGCAACCGTGTTTCCCCTGCGACGATCGCCGACGTGCTCAGCGACGTAGCGACAGAGCGCAGGTGGACTGAGCTTGCTCAGGGGTTGGCGGTCGCCGGTGTCACCGGGAC
>PBQQ01000040.1 GCA_002725095.1 Gammaproteobacteria bacterium | reverse complement strand
AAGGCGAGGCATTGAAAACAGATCTATGAGCCAACCAATACCCAGCAACCCAAACGTAAACAGATAAATTGTGCCGCTGATTGGGCGACCAGAATAAAGCCGGTGCGCGCCCAAGAACTCGAAAATCTACAACAGATACCCCACAAGCAAACTGCGAGTATCAGAAACGATTCGTTCGTTGGTATTTATTATTTGCCAGCGGCAACAGCACTTCAGCCCTTTTTCAGCAGATAATAATTGTTCATCGGGCTTTCAATATCAAGCTGCAGAAACTCACTGAAACCAGCGGCCATTGTCATTTGCTCAGCAAGATTTCGGGTGAATCCGAGCGTGCCGAGTCCCGCCCCATCTTCGGTAGACATACCGGAGTTCATGCACACCATCACCGAAAATCCATACAACAACCCGGAAATTGGGTGGTTTTGCAGATTCTCATTAAAGGTCTCGAAACCTTTGATGTCTTCGCACAACCAGTAGCCGTCGGCTTTCAACGCCCTGTGTATATCGCTGATTAGACGATCGGGATAAGGAGTATCGTGCACAACATCGAAGGTTGTGACCAAGTCAAAAGTCGGTTCTCCCGGCAACGGCTGCTGCAGCGGATTAATCAGCTCTATATTCGTTACGCCGGCTTCTACGATGTTCGCGCGCGCACGCTGCAAGGCAAGCTCCGAGGTGTCGTAACCAACAAACCGGGTGTTTGGAAACGCTTGCGCCATAGCGATGGTTGACAGCGCACCGCCGCACCCCACGTCAGCAACGACTGCCCCGGAAGCAAGACGCTCTGGCATCTGCGGTATCATCGGCAGCATTTCGGGCACCAAGCGATGCTGTTTGGAGAACGCCCCCATACGCTCGATGCCGCAGGCGCAGTTGGGGCCATGCTCGTCGTAGCTCATGCCCAGCCCCGTCCGGAAAGCCTCCTGCAGCTTTTCAACTGCGGGAAAAACAGCCAAAGCCGCGTCATAGGCGCCCATGAGATAAGCCGGGTGATCGACATCCACCAATACCGCGTGAGCCTCCGCGGAGAGCGCAAACACATTGTCGTCGGAATCATATTCCACCTGCCCAACACAGGCCTGGTGCTGCAACCACTCGCGGACCCAACGCTCATGCAACTTCAATTCGCTGGCCAGTCTCACACTGTCGCAGGGGCCGATCTCGTACAGCGTTTTAAATAATCCCAGCCGATCGCCCAATACCGAAATCGCGCAATTAAAACCTGCCGTGACCATACCGCCCGTTTGCTTGAGAAAGTCACCTAGTTTTTCTTGATCCACAGCCGCCATTATTGCTCTCCTAAGTTGTCGTATTTTCCGCGTACACCTTATGTGAGTACGACCAATTCCCCAGTAAATCAGTTACATTCACCCCTCGTAAAGCCAAATGAAACTAGGCAGAGACTGAACATGGATTTTCCGCAACCACAAATGATCGATGTAAACGGTGTTTCGCTGGAGGTATTCAGCGCAGGCCAGGGTACTCCGCTGGTGCTCTGCCATGGTTGGCCAGAACATGCTTACTCCTGGCGCCATCAAATTCAGCCGTTGGCGGACGCCGGCTACCATGTGATCGTGCCAAACCAACGCGGCTACGGGCATTCCAGTCGACCCGATCAGATAACCGACTACGATATCGAACACCTAACCGGTGACTTGATCGGGCTATTAGATCATTTCGGTTATGAAAAAGCCGGATTTGTCGGCCACGACTGGGGCGCCATCATCGTTTGGAACTTAGCCATGATGCATCGCCAGCGCGTCAGCGCCGTGGCCAACCTCAGCGTGCCCTTTATGCAGCGCGGCCCGATGGAGTGGGTAGGGTTCTGGGAACAAATGCTCGGCGGCGACTTTTACATCGTGCACTTCAACCGCCAGATGGGAGTGGCTGACGAGGCCTTTGCTGCGAATACGCGGCAGTTTCTGAATAACATGTATCGGACCAATCAGTGGCAACACCCACCAGTGGATTTAGGCCCTGGCATGAACATGATCAACATGGCGACATTGCCAGAACTGGCTGACGGCATGCCCGGAGACCCGCTGATGTCTGATCAAGACATGCAGGTTTTTCTCGACGCCTTCGCTAACTCTGGCTTCACCGGCGGCATCAACTGGTACCGTAACTTCAGTCGCAATTGGCAGATCATCGGTGCCTTTGAGCAGCGCATTCACCAACCGACCCTGATGATCTATGGCGACTACGACATGGTCCCAAAATCCGAAAATCTTGAAGAATTTGTGAGCGACCTGGCGGTGCACTCATTCCCCTGCGGCCATTGGATACAACAAGAGAGACCTGAAGACACCAATGCTGTACTGCTGGACTGGCTGGGTGAAAAATACCCGGCCTAACTATCCAGTCTATCCGAGCCGCTGCGGTTCAGAAGGCTTGCTGAATTGCGCCCCATAGCGCTGCACCGATCAGCGCTACATTCGCCAACAGGCCCAATAAGAAACCTATCGTACGGGAGCCCGGATCGCGGACATACGCGCGCGCGTATAAAGCACGACCGATCAAATATACTCGGCCAATAGGCGCTGCAAGAAATTCATTGCCGAATGTTGCAGCGGCAACTAATGCCGGAAGAAACACCACCAGTTGCTCCAAGGTATTTTGTTGGACTCGAAAATACCGCTCAAACTCTTCATTACCGGTGGTCGCCGGAGCCGCAACGTCACAGCGTCCACGCGCACGGCCAACTTGAACCGAGAAATAAATAAATTGTATAAGCGCCAACATTGCGATGATTACTATGTACGCCACACCTACCCCTTTGCCTGCTTGTTAACGATGTAAAGATTTAACCGTCTAATAAAAATTAAAGCCACCTTTTTAAGGCGGATTCAGCATAAATGCCGCATTGGCCTCGGCCACGACAACGCCGTCTGCAGCGCGAATAACGCGACCCTGCATTTGTGCTAAGCGCCCTTTACGCTTGGCGCACCAGCCTTCTAAGCGCACCGGCGTGCCCACAATGAGTTCGCCGCGGTAACGAATATCAGCTCGGGCAGTGAAGCATTGCTGACCCTGCAACCATAACCAATTAGCCATCACGTCATCGAGTAAGCTGAATACAATGCCACCGTGGGTGACATTGCGATAACCCATGTGCTCGGGAGCGGGCGTGAAATCGCCCCGGCAGACGTCTCCATCTAACGTAAATTTGACCCCAAGCCCAATAGGATTGGCCGGGCCGCAAACAAAGCAATGATTGCTGTCGCTAGACAATGCGGCTTCGCGCTGGGCGTGCTGGTCTTTATCTGTCACTGAAAGCCTCCGTTACTCGCGTCATGGCCCCACAGCCGTTAGAGTAGTGGGCCATGATGCCAGTTTTGCAGTATTCCAGCTTGTGTTAAACAAAATCACTCAAAGTCTTGCCACTTATAATGCCCAGCTCGCTCAGGCAAATGCCGACACGCGCGAAGCAGCTGTTGCGCTCATTCTGCGACAACGTTCCGCAGCTCCAGACAGCACTGACATTTTGTTTATCAAACGTGCTGACAAAGCTGGCGATCCTTGGTCCGGGCATATGGCCTTTCCGGGCGGCCATAGGGAAACCTCTGACGACGGGTTACGGGGCGCTGCAATGCGCGAAACGTCAGAGGAAATCGGACTCGACCTTACAGGCTCAACGTATCTTGGGGCCCTGGATCATGAACAAGCGAACCCCCGAGGCCGAGTACTGAACATGCTTATCGCGCCGCATGTTTTTCAAATAACCGGTGATCCGGCGTTTACCCCGAACCATGAGGTTGCCGAGGTGGTTTGGGCGCCCTTGAATGTACTGGCAGCGAACACCCTGCACAGCACCGAGACAATGCCCATGGCGGGCAGACCTACGGTGTTTAATGGCTATCGACTGGAGCACGGTCATTTTGTTTGGGGATTAACCTACCGTATTCTCAAGTCGTTCTTCACCGCAGTGGACCCAAACTGGCAGCCACCGCAAGAGGTCGACTGAACGCGGCCCAATTACTGGGTAAAGTGCAGCTGGCGGAAATTGGCGATCGCCAACCCCGCGGCAACACTGGTAAAGGGATCATGATCTACAACGCGCCCGCTAAAGCGCTCGGTCAACAGATCATGGACCGCCGGAATCAAACTCGAACCGCCGGTACGCAGAACAATCCCAATATCGGAGTGCCGCAACCCAGCTTTCGCCACGACGGTGTCCAACGCCTTAGCCACAGCAGCAATGGGTCCACCGATCAGCGTTTCGAATTCAGAACGCTGCATAGGAATTGCGAGGTCAATTTCCGGAATGTCCAAAACCGCTTTATCCACGCTCGACAACTCCGCTTTGAACGCTTTAATGCGCGCAAACAACAAATAGCTTAGGTTGTGCTTAATAACATCGCGCAGACGTTCAAATTGCTTCTGACCCGGGCCACCTGCCGCTATGCATTCCATTACCGGTGTTGTGTAGCGATTTTGGTTCAACGTGTAGGTGACTGCCCAGTTGACCAGCAATTCTTCAAAGTCTTCAAACGGGAACTGGGTTTCAATCTCACGGTCAAAGCCACGGCGGCGCCAGACCTGACCTTTACCTAAATGCGGAAACAGCAGCTTACGGAACAACAATTGGTCCAAATGATCACCGCCTAAACCGATGCCGTGGGTGGCCACCACTTCAAAGTCTTCGCGCTGTCGCCGCAATACACAAAAATCCAATGTGCCACCGCCAAAATCGAGTGTCAGCAGCAAATCGCCATCCGCGTCTGGGTTGCTGTGCAGATAACTTACCGCCGCCGCAATAGGCTCCGGAAAAAACTGTTGGGTCTTTATTCCAGCGTAATTAAACGCCTCGCCTAACCGATTGAGCGCCAGATCATTGGCGAATTGATCACGCCCTTCAAAGTTCACCGGATAACCCAGGTGAGCGCCACTCACCGGGCCTACTCGCTGCTCAATCGACTGCCGAATACGCAACAGCAGGGGTGTAATCAGTGCAACCAAACGAAACGGCTGGTCGAATACCATCAGTCGACGTACCGTTTCATCACCGAGCAGGCGTTTGGTGCCACGAAACAACCGACCTTGCATACCGCTGTCGGTAACGGGCGCTCCGTAAACCTTTTGCGTAGCCGTCTCGACTTCCGAAACTTCTTCACCGCCGCCAGCTTCCACGAACTGACTGGTTTCGCCGACGACCTCAGGAATCAGCTCCACTGTTCGGCCGGTGTTGTCGGCTATATATTGACTGACCGCCTGATTACCGGTCTGCGCCGTCAATGACCGATCAATGTAGGTGGCTGAGGGAATGATGTCGTCGTCTTGTTCAAGACGCACGAGTTGCAATTGCTCGCCGTCAAAGACGGCAGCCGCAGAATTGCTGGTTCCAAAATCAATGCCGATGCCTACTTTCGACATGCCTTTCCTCTCGTAGTCAACGCATCAGCACCGTCGATTAACGCGCACTGCTCTTTCGGTTATTTAGTTTTCAATGCTCACGTAAACAGCGTAAGCACCCTGAAAGGGCGGCATAGTAACCGCGATGACCGACGAGGCCAATCGCAGAACCAGCGCAATAAACTCCACACGAAGACTTGTGTAAAGTCAGACCATGAGCAACACCACACCACCGACCGATCTGGGAAAATTTCGCAAGCAACGGCGCAAACAAACCGCTCGGGGCAAGACCCTCTGCGCTCGCGGCTTTCACAAATGGATAGACGACGAAAAAAAACAGTTCGATGTCAAACAAGGCCGCCTCATCAGCATTCAACGCTGTGAGCGCTGCGGCGTTGAAAAAACCCGGGTCAGCTAAGCCTCGACCCCCAGTGCACCCAGATCACAACCCACGCCAGTACCGCCAAGACCACAGTAGCCATTGGGTACCTTAGCCAGATATTGCTGGTGGTAATGCTCCGCGTAATAAAATTCGGTGGCCATACCAAGCTCGCTGGTAATCTTTCCGTAACCTGCGGCATCCAACGCGTCTTGAAAAATTGCGGCGCTGGCTTTGGCTTGCATCAACTGCTCATCACTGTACGCGTATACCGCTGAGCGGTATTGAGTGCCCATATCGTTCCCCTGACGCATACCCTGAGTAGGGTCATGGCCCTGCCAAAACGTCGCCAACACATCTGCCAAACCAATCAGCTCGGTGTCATAAACCACTAGAACCGCTTCAGTGTGACCAGTAGCACCACTGCACACTTCCTCATAGGTCGGGTTAACGGTGTATCCTCCGGCGTAGCCTACTGCGGTGGAATAGACGCCGGGCAACTGCCAAAACATCCGTTCGGCCCCCCAAAAACACCCCATACCCAGCAGCACCTGTTCGCACGTGGCCGGGAAGGGACCCTGCAGACTTCGACCATGCACAAAATGTCCTGGCGGCAACGGCATAAGCTCTTCACGACCCGGCAATGCCGTTTGCGGAGTGGGTAATTCAATTTTAGGACGTCCAAACATAACGCTTCTCGATAAACTATCTAACGACTAATGGCCCAGTGGCCGCCTACAACACTCTAACCCTTGCCCTTGGTCTTGGTACGATTTGGCTTAGAGTTTTTTTCAATAAATTGCACGATCTGTTTCGCCACGTCCACCTGGGTTACTTCTTCCACACCTCGCAGTCCTGGCGAAGCATTAACTTCCATAACCAACGGCCCACGTTGTGACCGAAGGATATCCACACCACAGACATTTAAACCCAAATAACGCGCGGCTTTTACCGCGGTTGCGCGTTCTTGCGGGGTCAACGTCACCTGGTGCGCAGAACCGCCACGATGCAAATTACTGCGGAATTCACCCTCGACGGCCTGCCGACGAATCGCCGCAACCACTTTGTTACCAATAACAAAACAACGGATATCCGACCCACCGGCCTCGCGAATGTATTCCTGCACCAATATGTTGGTATTGGTTTCCATGAACGCCTGAATGACACTTTCCGCAGCCTTTTGGGTTTCGGCTAGCACCACGCCTTTGCCTTGGGTGCCCTCCAAAAGCTTGATGACAAGTGGTGAACCACCGACCTCGCGAATAAGACCGAGCACATTGTCGGGAGTGTGGGCAAACGACGTCACGGGAATACCAACACCCTTACGCGCCAACAATTGCAAACTCCGCAGCTTGTCTCGAGCACGCGTAATCGCCACCGATTCATTCAGCGAGTACACGCCCATCATTTCGAACTGACGCACCATCGCACAGCCGTAAAAGGTTACCGACGCACCGATGCGAGGAATCACCGCATCAAAATCCTTGGCGCGGAATTCTTCCTTCAAATAGTGCACCGAAGGGTTATCCGAGGTGATGTCGACAAAGCAACGAAGGTGGTCGATCACCCGCACACTATGGCCCGATTCTTCGCAGGCCTGACGCAATCGGCGCGTCGAATAAAGATTCGTGCCACGCGACAAAATCGCAATATTCAAAGCATTGCTTCCGGAGTTAGACGCTGCATCAAGCACCGCTTTAAATCATCGCCATGCTGTCTCGACATTATTCCTCTTCCTCGCCAAATTCGTTGGCGTCTCTGAATCCGCCTAACAAGTAGGATTTTCCTGGCACGACGTGATAGCCGTCCGGAATACCGCTTCGACCCAGCAACATGCGGAACCGCATATTAGTGCGCGACGCCAGAGTCAACTCAATGGTACGTACCTGGTCGCCAATCCCTACGTCGGTCGTGATGACCGCCCGCTCATCTTGCACACCGCCGGAATTTCGCACCTTTCGGTATCCTACTAATGGTGCTCGACAACGCACCGTAAGATCGTCACTGAACTGGCTGGGCATGACGTTAAAATCTACCCAGGTGCAACCATCGACCGTGCTGACCTGAATATCCGTTGCATGAATAGCCGACGTCAACGCACCGGTATCGACCTTCGCCTTTATCGAGTCGACCCCCAGTTCTGGCAGTGCCAGATACTCGCGCCAACCCATTTCACCGCCTCTGGTTTTGCTCATTATTAACGTCTGCGCCNGACCCTACTCATATTAATCATTCTGCTGCATACATCCTTAGTGCGTACATTCGATCTCCGCCGAGTCCACACCCTGCTTGCCGCATTCTTGCGCATTATCTCCTGAAAGTGTTGCCTGACCTCAACAATATTTTCGCTGTCTAATGGTAAGATCNCTAGACAGTCTAAGGTCTGCGCCGTCGCCGAGTTCCAACCACATCTCGACAGTGCTATAACATTTTGATGAATATGCTCCGTCAGCTGCTGAATTTACTTTGTATCTTTGTGAGCCTTGGGCTCATATCTGGCTGTCAAACCGCTGCGATCGGCCCCACCGTCGTGGAACATAACGGCGTAGCGCTGCCGAGCATTATGGCACTGCAACAAGACTTTCTATCGCAACCCGACGTGGCAGCCCGGTACCTGCGTTTGTCCGAGCTCGAAGCNCAGGCATTAGCCCTGTCGGCAGATGAGCCGCTGCGCTTGGGCTCGGTCGGTTCCGCCATTCTAGAAATTCATCCGGCAAGCTATACCGGCCACTTTGTCCTCGAAAAGTTCTATCGTAATTTAGAGTCCACAGACGCTCAGCAACTCCACGCTGCATGGCTACGCCACCTGCGCAATACCATCACGACCGACGCGGACGGCAGCACCGAGGCACCCTACAAAGTATTTAGCATCAACGACGCAAAGACCTTGTTAGTGGTACAAAGCCTTATTGAATCGGGCGCGCTTTACCAAAACGATGCGCAAACACCCTTAACGCTGACCCTGCTGGCTCGCGAAAACTCCCAACAACCGCTGCGCAGCCTGCAATTCGACCTTACACCGATACTGCAACCTTTGAACTTAGACCTATCTAGCAAACAAGCTGTGCAACCGAATAATCCTTGGCCGCTGCTGCGGGAATTAGCGAGCAGCCAGAATTCCGCAGCACAGGCCTCTATCGGGACATTCTTNGCCAAGCAAAGCCGCTTCGACGCCGCCATCAGCTGGCTGGAAGTCGCTGCTCGTTCAGGAAACTTGTTCGCCAATAGCCTGCTGGCACGAATTTATTGGCTGAAGGCGGGGGCCGCGAAAAAAGCAACACCGCAGGACGATGCACAGACTTCGGGCGATCCGCAGCCGACGACCGAGGAATTCAAACAGCGCGCCCTCGAAAATCATCTGCAAGCCATCGCGCTTGGATCCGTGGAATCTATGTACGCNCTTGGCCGACTGTACATTGAGGGTTTTTATGACGACACCAATACTACCCAAGGCGTCGCTTTGCTCGAGCAAGCCGGCCAACTCGGCAACGTCGAAGCGCTACTTTATCTCGGCCATCAATTTCAAACCGGGCAACGCTTGGCGGCGGATCCAAATGCGGCCAAGCAGTATTTAGAGCAGGCCGCCGCGTTACAAAGCCCGGCAGCGATCATCAGTTATGCACGCTATTTGAGCAGCGCCACCGGCCAGCGCAGCATCTCAGCNCACGCGCGCCTTATGCCATGGTTGCTCGAGCTAGCCGATACCGACCACGCAGAGGCCATGGTGGTGCTCGGCAATTTGAATGCCCGCGGCATCGCAGTGCCTAAGTCCAACAGGCGGGCGTTGAAGTGGTACAAAAAAGCGGTGCGTAATGCGGGCTCGCACCATNATGGAGCGGCTGAAATCATCAACGAGGTGTCGTGGACCCTAGCCACAACGCCAATTAGCGGACTGCGCAACAGCCGCTACGCTCGCACCATCATGGACAAATTGATGAACGCAGATGCAGCGGCGCGTGATCGGCCTGAATATCTCGACACCTGGGCTACGACCTACGCCGCGACAGGCGACTTCAAAACCGCAATCGACATGCAGCAGCGCGCNATAGAAAAAGCGTTAGAACAGCAGCGCAANGATGTGATCGAGATTTTGCGAAAACACCTATCCAAGTTCGAGGCCGGTGACCAAATTGTCGAACAGGCCCCATAGCTCTGCGTTGCGGCAATTTTTAGCGACGCAGCCAACTTTTTTAGACGTTCGCGCGCAACAAGAGTACGCAAAGGGTCATTTCCCTAACAGCGTCAATATACCGATCCTTACTGACGACGAGCGCCAGCGCGTGGGTACGGCCTATAAACAACAAGGTGCCGACGCTGCGGTAGCNCTTGGCCATAAACTCGTATCCGGTGATTTGCGGGATCAGCGCATCGCTGCCTGGCAACGCATCTGTGTCGAGCACGATAATGTTCACATCATGTGTTGGCGCGGCGGGCAACGCTCCAGCCTAACTCAACAATGGCTAGCCGAACGGGGCGTAAAACGTCCACGAATCGACGGCGGCTTTAAAGACCTGAGACAACAAAGTCTCGCGATTCTTAGCGATCCAGACAAAACGTTCTGGTTACTCGGCGGCCGCACCGGATCGGCGAAAACCGTCATCATTCAAGGATTGCACAACAGCATTGATCTGGAAGGTCGCGCTAACCATCGCGGCTCGGCATTCGGGCGCCGACTNACACCACAACCGTCCCCGGTAACGTTCGAATGCGCGCTGACNGCAGACTATCTNGGACATGCAACGCAAAACNTTGTGNTCGAGGATGAAAGCCGCACCATTGGCAGCGTCGGATTACCAGAGCGCTGGCACCANTGCATGCAAAAGGCCGATATAGCTTTGCTTGAGGTCGATATNGAACAAAGANTCAGTCATATCGANCAAGAATATGTTGACCATGCACTGCACGAGGCCGCANAACAGGGTTTAACTGCCCAGGACCTGCATCAGCGGTACCAAAGTGCTTTGCTGCGCATTGGTAAACGCTTGGGTGGAGCGCGCCTGCAGACGCTACAAAAGCGACTGACTCAAGCGTTCACTCAGCGAGCCAGCCATAAAGCTTGGATCGATTATTTGCTCCGGGAGTATTACGACCCGATGTACGACTATCAACTCAGTAAAAAACANCAGCGCATTCGAATCCGCGGCAACGCGGNCGANATCAGNNACTTTTTAAANCAATTGCCCTAGTCCGCAAAAAAAGCGTTTATGTGTGCAACGACAGCGTCGGGCTGATCGTGGTGGGTCCAATGGCCTGCATCTGCAATATCGTACAATTGCGCGTTGGCAAAATGCATTAACGTACCGTCCTGACCGGTACGATTCTCTAGTCCGCTCTGGGCATTCAATAACAATACCGGACATTGTATTGATTCCCACAGCTCGATCATTTCCTCTGTNCGAATGCCCATTATTGAAAAATTGTAGGTGTAGTTGTCGTATTTCCACGTAAAGCGGCCGTCTTCATGACGCACGCTGCCGTGCAGCGTCAAGTGGTACGCCTGATCACTGCTCAACTGCGGATTTGCTTGCTGCATTCTCTGATAAGCGTCTTCAAGCGAGTCGTAGCGCTTAGGTTGCCGGTCGGCCAAACTCTGGGTGGTCTCCACCCAAGCCCGAAGCTTTTCACCTAAGGACATTTCAGCGGCATGACGCTGCCACAGACCAATGCCTTCAATCACCACCAATTTCGAGACCAACTCAGGATACGTACCTGCAAAGAAACTGGTAACAGCGCCACCCAGACTATGCCCTACTAGATAAACAGGGCCATAGTCGTTTTGCACAATCAGCTGATATAAGTCATACAAGTAATCTAGGAAGTCATAGCCCGATCCATTCACCCATTCAGAATCGCCATGGCCACGAAGATCCGGTGCGACGATGTGGTAGTCGTCAGCAAAATATTGCAACACATCATCCCAAGTGCGGCTGTGATCGCGCACGCCGTGCACAAAAACTATCGTTTGGGCTTGCGGGTTACCCCATTCAACAAACTGCAGCCGCAAACGTTGAGAATAAAAACTATGCGATGTCGGCAAATGACCACTCATTTCGAGTCCTTTCTAAGGTTGTAATCGTTGGTAACTCAAGCCTGCGACGAGCTATTCAATTCCGAGCCAAGCAACTCGTGAGCACGCCGATCAAAGATGTCGCTGACGAACTCCATAAATACTTTTACGCGCTTGGTGCCGCGCAAATCGGGATGGGTCAACATCCACATCGAGGGCCCCAGTGCAGGTGGAATGTTTCCAACGCGCAGCAGGCTGGGGTCCGATTCCGCCAAAATGCATGGCAGAAAGGCATAGCCTAACCCTTGGCGCACCGCTTCTAAATGCAGTAACAAACTGTGATTACGCACATGGATACGGGCATTGGCCGCATGGGCGACACGTAACCGACGGCTCGCTCTGCTCATTTCACTGTCCGTTAGATAGTCGACCCAGACGTTATCCTCACCCCCAGGCAGCACGCCTAATCGAGTATCTCGATCAACCAACTCTTGCGAGCCATAAGCCGCGATCGCGATCGGCGATAATGATCGACCGACCAAATTCTCCGCTGGATGATCCGTCGCCGCTATGAGCACATCGGCCTCGCGTATATTTATGTTGGGCCGCTGGTGACCGGGTACCATGCTGATCTCGATGTCTGGGTAAAGTGTCTGAAAACGCGCGAGTTCTTTGACCAGCAAGCTCAAAGCGATCACTTCCGGAATGACCACCCGCACCAACCCTGACAGCCGCTGATCTTGGCCGATCAACTTACCTTCAATATTCCCAAGGTCCGAGGCGATGTCGTTGACTCGAGCAATCACCTCTGCGCCTTCAGGTGTAATGGTGAGACCACGCTGCGAACGGATAAATAATTGCACCCCTAAACGCTGCTCGAAATGCTCGAGGCGTCTGCTCACCGTAGACGGATTAACGTCCAATTGTTCTGCTGCCGCGCGCACCGAACGCGTCGCGGCCAACGCACTAAAGTATTTGTAGTCGTCCCAATCCATCAAAATACCCTGAAGATNTAAATTATCGCGTGCGTTTTTTCTTACCTAGAGCACGCGAAACAACCATCTGACCAACTGTCACCGCCCAGAAATCCNCAAATTGGGCCACAAAAACAGCACCACAACCGGCTAATAANGCAAATCCATAACGAGCGCCGGAGCCNGNATTTAATACTCNGTGTTGCAAATAAGCAATCTAGTGTTGCGTAACTTAATGTGGCATATCTTTGTTACTNCAAGTAACATGNCTTNAACGGTGAGACATAACACCGGTTCCAGAGGGATATCCGTACCTCCTCTCCCCTCCCCTCCTCGGATATCCCTCCCCCTCTAAAAACGGGGATCACGAAAGTGGTCCCCGTTTTTTNTTGAATTCGCTATCATCTAACGCCTCTAAACCCTGCCCAAGTAAGATAAAGCCGATGCCCCACTCTTACGAACATATCGAGTTCACCCAAGAGGGCCACGTCGCCTGGCTGCGATTTAATCGCGTCACTAAAGCCAATGCCATGAATTACGACCACCTATGGGAGGTGGAACACGCCGCCCTGTCGCTGCGCGACAATGCTGACGTTCGTGTCGTGGTTGTAACCGGCAATGGACCGCACTTTTGCTCTGGCGCGGACTTAACCGACCCCGGCGAAGCCGGCGACGTGCCGTTAGTGCTGCGCCGTCGACGCGCGCGGATGGGCGAGCGCGCCATTGAGGCAATATTAGGTATTGATCAAATCACCATTGCTGCATGGAACGGTGCTGCNATGGGCGGTGGCGCGTGTCTAGCGACGGCCTGCGATTTTCGCATCGGCAGCGATGACTGTTTTATACAATACCCAGAAATCGATATCGGCATGAATCTGATGTGGAAAAGCCTGCCGTTGCTCGTTAATTTAATCGGCCCAGCCCGGGCTAAGCGCCTGGTTATCAGTGGCGAACGCATGCACTCAGAAAGCCTGCTCGATTGGGGCATCCTAGATGAACGGGTGACTCGCGAAGCGCTTNTTGGCGCGGCTACAGACATGGCGGCGGGCTACGTTAATAAGCCGCCTATCGCGGCGCAGATGATCAAACAATCTACAAACCAAATCGCCAATGCTTTAAATCATGCGCTCATGCACATGGACACAGATCAAAATTTATTGACGACGACTACAGAAGATCGAAAAGCGGCGATCAAGAGCTATCTGGACANAACCGCGCCGACTTATACCGGCAATTAATTCACCAGCGCTCAACTGATTGATCGCTCTCAATCCGCAGTTGCGACCGGCGACCCAAGCGACAGCAGCTGTCNCCTAAATCTTCGCCAGATTGCAAATCGAACAGATTGCGATGTCACGAACAAAAACCTGATCGTGTTCGTTCTCAGTCAGAACTAACGGTCCAATAGGATAGCTGCACACTTGGCTCTCTGCGCGCTATCGCGGGAACGAATGGGTCGCTCAACTTGGTCGCTATTACTGCGCCTGACGAACCAGAGTAAAGCGCAATGGATGACCATCGATTTCTGTCTCAGCACCGCTGCCCGCAGCCAGATCCCCCGCCAGATCGATACACAGCGTTTCTTGCATCACATAGTCACGGTGCTCATCNATGGCCTGTGCCAATTGACCCGTCGCTGCAAAGTTCACCGCGACCCGATCACTGACCGAAAAATTCATATCTTTACGCGCACGCTGTATGCGGTTGACGACTTCTCTCGCGTAGCCACCACGCACCAGTTCAGGGGTCAGTTCACAGTTCAGATCTACCGCAATCTGGCTATTAGACACCGTGTTCGTGCCGGCTCGCGCCTGCTGCTGCANTCGTACTTCTTCGGTATTAAAGGATTCGGTTTCGCCATCCACAGTAAGCGCAACATCACCACTTTGCTGCAACGCNGCTATTTCCTCGGGTGTCAGCGCATCGATGGCCGCCGCAAAGGCCTTCATGCGCTTACCCAAGCGTTTGCCCAAAAGCGGAAAATTTGGTTTCGCACACAACTCAATATATGCAGATTCATCGGTCGCGTATTCGACCGCCTGCACGTTCAACTCTTCTCGCACGTANNGCTCTATCGAACGCATATCATCAAGCAGNGCTTGGTCTGAATTCACGATAGTGAGCTTAGACAAAGGTGTACGCAGACCAATTTTAACTTCTTCGCGTTTTTGTCGCCCCAGCAGTATGACTTGCTGCATACGCTCGACCGCCGTTTCCAATCCAGGCTTTACCTTGATGGACTCGGCTTCAGGATAGTCGCATAAATGCACAGAGTTGGGTTGCGCTGGCTGAGCGGCCAGCTGCGCCAACGCCTGGTACAAGTGCTCTGACAAAAACGGTGCAAACGGTGCCATTACCTTGGACAACTCCAACAGCACTTCATACAACGTACTGTAAGCGGCAATTTTGTCGGCACTGATGTCTTCACCCCAGAACCGGCCGCGATTCAGCCGGATGTACCAGTTCGTCAGATCTTCTATAAACGCAAACAAGGCCGGCACCACATTGTAAAGACGATAAGCTTCCATCTCAGTGGCTACGGTTTGTTTGAGCGTCTGCAAACGCGACATTATCCACTGATCAAGAATGTCGTCGCCCTCGTGCTGACCTTTCTGCGGCGACCACTCATCGATTTCCGCATAGGTACGCAAAAACGAATAAGCGTTGTACCANGGCAACAAAGCGCGACGAACCATATCGCGCACACCTGAGTCCGCAAAACGCTGCTCTTCGCCTTTTACCAACCCCGANTTAATAGAATAAAGGCGCAGCGCATCAGCACCGTAGGTTTCCATTAACTCATCGGGCGGCGTGTAATTGCGCAGGCTTTTCGACATCTTCTTGCCGTCTTCCGCCATGACCATGCCGTTAACAATCACATTACGGAAAGCGGGTTGGTCAAATAGGCCCGCGCCTAACACTGTGAGGGTATAGAACCAGCCGCGTGTCTGATCTAAACCTTCCGCAATAAACTCGGCGGGAAATCCGGCATTAAATACCTGTTCGTTTTCGAAGGGATAGTGCAGTTGCGCGTACGGCATAGAACCCGACTCGAACCAACAATCGAGCACCTCTTCTATGCGCCGGTAGGTGCCGGCTTCACCTGCAATCTGAAAGGTCAGATCGTCAACATACTCCCGATGCAGGTCGCTTACCCGCACACCGGTATATTCGTATAACTCTTCAATCGAGCCCACACACAACGCTTTGCCCGTTTCGTCATTGATCCAAACCGGCAGCGGTGTACCCCAAACGCGATTACGCGAGATCGCCCAATCAATAGCGCCGTCGAGCCAATTTCCAAACCGACCGTGCTTAATGTGCTCCGGCACCCAATTTATTTTTTCATTAGCCGCCTTAAGGTTGTCTTTTATGGCGGTCACGCGCACGTACCAAGAAGGAATCGCCCGATAAATCANAGGCGTATCGGAACGATAGCAATAGGGATAACTGTGCTGAATCACCTCTTGCCGATACAACGCACCCTTGGCTTTGAGTGCGGCAATAATGTCTTTGTCGGCGTCTTTTACGTGACGGCCGGCAAAGTCCGGCACCTCTTCGGTAAACTCACCATGCAACGTCACTGGGCACGCGAAGGCGTCCAGCCCACTGGCCTGAAACGCTTTGTAGTCGTCTTCACCAAACGCCGGGGCTTGATGCACCAAACCGGTACCACTGTCAGTCGTGACGTAATCACCGCTGATGACAACAAAAGCGCCTTCTGCAGATTTTTCAGCAAAATAGTCAAACACCGGCTGATAGCGCCTACCCACAAGCTCACGACCACGAGCCGTTCCAAGCACAGAAAATTCGCTGGCGACCTGATAATCCGCGAGCCGTTCTGTAGCCAGGTAAATGGCCTTGCCCGAGGCCTCGTCGCGCACTAACGAATACTCGATGTCATCGCCCACACAAACCGCGAGGTTAGAGGGCAGCGTCCAAGGGGTTGTGGTCCAAATCGCCAGATAGGCGTCCTCATCCAAAAGCTTCAACAACACCGTAATCGCTGGATCCTGAACGTCTTGATAGTTTGACGTGGCCTCGAAATTGGCCAGCGGCGTNCCCAGAGCCGTAGAAACCGGAACCACTTTGACACCCTGATAGATAAGCCCCTTATCCCAAAGCTCTTTGAACACCCACCAAACGGATTCCATATACCAGGCATCCATGGTCTTATAGTCGTTATCGAAATCGATCCAGCGCCCAATACGGGTAATGGTATGCCGCCACTCTTTGACATAGCGCTGAACAATCGCCCGGCATTCATTGTTGTAGCCAGCGACCCCAAGTTTTTCTACGGCATCCTGAGCCGACATGCCCAGCTGTTTATCAATTTCGTGTTCAACCGGCAGACCATGACAATCCCAACCAAAGCGACGCATCACATAACGGCCTTTCATGGTCCAATAACGCGGCACCACGTCTTTGATAGTACTGGCGACAAGATGACCGTGATGCGGCAAACCCGTCGCAAAGGGTGGTCCGTCATAAAAAATATACGGTTTCTTGCCTTGAGTATTGGTCAGCGACTGCTGGAATGCATCCGTGTCGCGCCATAACTTAAGAATGTCATGCTCCATTTCAACGAATGAAAATGGTGCGCTGTCAGCAGGCTCCGACATGAGATCTCAAACAAAAGAATGAGCACAAAGTATAGCGGCAATGACGCACGATTGGACCTTGTGAGCATACAATTCAACGCCTGTTACGTATTTATGGCCAACAACACTCCACACATCGTAGACTGCTCTAAATATCTACGAGGCAGGAGGAAACATGCAAATCGGCGCGGTATTTCCACACAATGAAATCGGGACCGATCCTGGGGCAATAAAAGCCTTCGCACAGGGCGTCGAGTCCTTGGGCATCAGCCACTTGTTGATCTATGACCATGTTCTGGGCGCAGACCCAGATCGCGAGGGCGGTTTTCGCGGCCCGTACGACAAAGACGTGGCCTTTCATGAACCTTTTACGACATTCGCGTTCATTGCCGCAGTGACCGAGAAACTAGAGATGATCACGACGGTAATGATCCTCCCCCAACGACAAACCGTATTGGCCGCCAAGCAGGCAGCTGAGGTTGCGTTGCTTTCCAATAACCGCTTTCGCCTAGGAGTCGGCGTAGGTTGGAACGAAGTCGAGTATGTAGGCTTGAACGAAACGTTTACCAATCGTGGACGCCGCCAAGCCGAACAAGTAGAGGTCATGCGAAAGCTNTGGAGCGAAGATTCGCTGGACTACACCGGCGACTATCATCGCATCGACAAAGCCAGTATCANCCCGCGGCCCAGCCAGCCGATACCGGTCTGGTTCGGCGGCTCGGCACCCGCACTGCTAGATCGCGTGGCACGGCTCGGAGACGGCTGGATCCCATTAATGGGAGCAAACGACAAAGCTCAGGCCTGCATCGACACAATCAAAGCCACCCGCGAGGCCGCNGGCCTGAGCTTTGATAATTTTGGTATTCAGGCTCAGGCCCAGTATGCAGGCGGCTCGCCCGAACGCTGGCAAAAACATGCACAGGCGTGGCAGNACATGGGCTGCACCCATATCGCCATTGCCACCCATAATGCCGGCCCAACCGATGTCGACGGCCATTTGTCGCGCATNCGCGAATATCAGGACGCCATAAGCGGNTAGGTTTAAGCGCTGGCCAAAGCCATCAACGCGTCTAGGCGATCGGACAACTTGTCCAAACTGCCTGCAAACACCGGCACCACCAACTGATCCACACCTGCGGCTGAATAGGCCGCTACGGTGTCGACAGTTACTGGATGACGATTCGGCCCAACAACCAGATCAATGTCGCTGCGGCTGCGACCGGCCCCGGCCAACGCNGCGTCCAAGCCGACTAACTTTTCTTGCAGTTGCTCCGGGCTTAAATCGTAGCCGTACCAGCCGTCTCCGAGCCGCGCGACACGGCGCATGGCGCCATCGGATTCACCACCAAAATAAATTGGCGGATAAGGTTTCTGCACAGGCTTTGGATTAAAGTGGCACGGTTGCAGGCTAACGGTCTGGCCAGAGAACTCACTGACCCCGTCCGACCAGAGCGCACGCATGGCCAAAATATATTCTTCTGTGCGCGCAGCNCGCGTCGAAAAGTCCATATCGAGATTCTCGAACTCTTCTTTCAACCANCCAATGCCAACCCCGAAGTCCATCCGGCCATTCGACAAGTAGTCCACATCTGCAACCATTTTCGCCGTATACACCGGCTGTCGCTGAGGCACCAAACAAATACCTGTGCCCAAACGCACGCGCTCGGTATGCGCCGCAATAAACGTCAGCGCGGTAAAAGGGTCGAGAATGCCTTCCGGATCACCTGGAATACGGCCATTGTCGGAATAAGGGTAGGTCGATGCGTATTCGGGAAAGAACAGCACATGCTCTGGCACCCAAATGCCGTGCACCCCTTTTGCTTCCACCAGTTGCACAGCCTCTTTGATGAAACCCGTCGCCGTATGCTGACTAAAAGCCATAGCTACACTTATTTTCACCGCATCCTCCTATCGATTTTTTTAAAGCTTACTCTGCACCCTGACGAACCTGTTGTACATCAGCGGCGGCAGTAATGAAATCCGCAACCAACCCCGGATCCTGCATCGGAATAAAATGCGTTAACTCCGGCAAATAGACGTCCTGCGCATTGGCGAACTGGCTCGCGAGCTGGGGCCAAGTCGGTGACGCCGTAAAGTCCATGTCCCGACTCTCGGGATCTCTGGGCCTGGCTCTGAGGACCACAACCGGTGTTTCAATCTTAGGAATCAGTTCGTACAGATCCGAATCGAAGTTGCCCATATAAATAGAGGCCTCTACCTCTGGCGGGCACGCCAGCTCCATGCCCTCACCCTGCTCGCTGGGCACCACCCCAAAGTCGCAATAGTCCTTAAACACATGCGGGTTCCACAGAGAATAAGGCGAGCGCTCCACATAGCGATCGAACATGGCTTGAGCATCTGCGAAGTGGCCGCGCCGTCGCGCGACCGGATGCTCTGAAACATCATCGTACTGCTGACGCGCAGCGCTCTGATAGAGCTCTGGGTCCATAATCACTGGATCGATCAAGAGCAGTTGCCGAAAAAAATTTTCGTTATGGCCACACGTATGAGTGACGCAATGTCCGCCCATCGAGTGGCCAACACCAATGGCATCAGATATTTGCAAGGCGCTGCAAAGCTGCAATAGGTCATCGCCAAAGCGCTGCCAAGTGAATGGTGCAACGTTGGCCGAGCGTCCGTGACCGCGCATATCCACCGCAAAGATCTGCCAATCTTCGGGCAGCCGCGCCACCACCTGATCCCAGCACCGCGCGTGAAACCCAGTCGCGTGAACCAATAAAACTTGCTGGGTTCCGCGCGATTGACCCGGCCATTCGAAGACAGCGAGGTCACAACCATCAATGGATACCGTGAGTTGCTTAGGAGATTCGCGCATTAGCCCGCCCGTAGACTGAATAAATTCTAAGCCGCACAGTTTAGGCGAAATAGCGACGAAGCGTTACACTTGAGCCTCAAATCGGCATCACTCAGCACCATGGCAGAACTGCAACGTTCAGAAATAGTTTCGGATGATTCGGAATTGCTGATCCTCGTAGATGAAGAGGATCGCGAACTGGGCCATCTGGATAAGGCGGCCTGCCACAACGATTCAGGCATCCTACATCGCGCGTTTTCGCTGTTTATATTCAACACAAACGGCGAGCTACTGTTGCAACAACGCTCCCCCGAAAAGCGGCTGTGGGGCGGCTATTGGTCAAATTCATGCTGCTCGCACCCACGCAAAAACGAAACCATGGCACAAGCGGTAAAGCGGCGCAGCGAACAGGAACTGGGCTTCAG
>PBQQ01000039.1 GCA_002725095.1 Gammaproteobacteria bacterium | reverse complement strand
GTTGACGCGTTCAGACCGTGTTCAGGCGTTTTATTTACGCGACCAAAAGTTACTGGTGGTAGGGACGCCTTCGCAAACTGTAGCGGAGTATTTTTTGGACAACTTAAGCCGGGCCATGGTGAATCTGCACTTCTCGCCATTAGTGTATAAGCGGCCCGTATTAGATTTGCTGACGCGTGTTTTTATGCAGTCCA
Source organism: Gammaproteobacteria bacterium (assembly GCA_002725095.1). Taxonomy (GTDB): domain Bacteria; phylum Pseudomonadota; class Gammaproteobacteria; order Pseudomonadales; family Azotimanducaceae; genus UBA4421. Next base: position 6,933 of record PBQQ01000039.1, on the reverse strand, counting down.
GAGTCGATTCGTTTTCGCTGGGTCGTGAATGTCGTATGCGCGATCCGAGCGATATTGCGGCGACGGTCAACTGGCTGGATATTGATCTAGCGGATCCATCGGTGCGACGGCATGTGACCGAAGGTTTAATTGTGGATCGTCTAGGTCTGAATTTTGATCAGGTGTTTCGTTTGGTGCTGGATTCTGACTTAGTTGTGCGCAAGCTCAGGTTGGCGGATCAAGAGTCGATGCCAGACGAGCCGCTGGATGATCCGCTCGCAAAGCACGATGCCGATTTTGTAATGCTCAGCGCCTGTATCAGTCGATTGTTAGAGGGGTTGCGCAAAACCTTAGACGGCTACCCTGATTAAAGACGACTTGGGCTAAGATGTCACAGTACTGTTGAGGGCAACGAATGAGCGGGAGGACGCGTTGATCAAAAGGTTATCTATGATTTTGGTCGTATGGCTAGGCAGTTTAAGCGGAGCTGTTGCAGCTACTGCAATAGCACCCGAGCCGCAACTTTTGGCCCCGCCGAATATTGTCATTTTGTTTGCAGACGACCTAGGTTACGGGGATGTGCAAAGCTATGGGCACCCCTATATTCGTACACCCCATATCGATGCCTTGGCGCAAAGTGGTCAGCGTTGGACGGATTTTTATGTTGCAGCATCGGTGTGCTCGCCCAGTAGGGGCGCGTTGCTGACGGGGCGCTTGCCGCTGCGCACCGGACTCTATGGTCGAAACATACGGGTGTACTTTCCAAATGAGCCTGGAGGTCTGCCAGACTCCGAGGTAACGCTGGCCGAAGCGTTGCAGCAGCGCGGTTACCGCACTGGCATTTTTGGCAAATGGCACTTGGGCGATGCGCCGCATGCCAGACCGACACGCCATGGCTTTGATGAATGGTTAGGGGTGCCTTATTCCAACGATATGGATTGGGTCGATGAGCCGGGTTTTGAAGCCTTGGTCGCCATGTCTCAGCGCGGAGAAACGGAGGCAGCAGCCAAATCCTTTGCGCGTCGTGCAGCAAAATATGCCGATCCAAAGGAACAGCACTTTGCGACGCCGCTGGTGCATAGCCAACGTCATGATGGCGAGTGGGTGGATGCGGTAGAACAGCCCACAATGCAGGCGAATTTAACTCGGCGCTACACCGAGGCGGCTGTGCAGTTCATAAAGCGCAATCGTAATGAACCCTTTTTTGTCTACCTGCCGTACACCATGCCGCACACACCCTTGTTTCGTAGCGCCGATTTTGTTGGTAGAAGCCTCGGCGGTCGTTATGGCGACGTGGTGGAAGAGATCGATTGGAGCGTCGGCGAGATNCGTCAGGCGTTGCGNGCNGTGGGNGTTGAGGACAACACCCTAGTGATCTTCACCAGTGACAACGGCCCGTGGCTGACTATGAATGAAGAGGGCGGGCGCGCGGGTCTATTGCGTGATGGTAAAGGCACAACGTTTGAAGGCGGCATGCGCGTGCCTACGGTATTTTCCTGGCCAGGCAAACTGCCGTCAGGTGTGGTCAGTGAGATCGGTTCGGCTTTGGACGTGTTCCCAACTGTANTGTCGCTGGTGGGCAGTGATGTGGCGACGGGTATTGACGGTAAAGACCTGTCGCAAACCTTGTTCGGCAACGCTCCGAGTCCGCGTAATGAACTCGCCTATTATCGTGCGGGCGTGCTGTATGCGTACCGCTTAGGGTCTTGGAAATTGCATTTTGTTACCGAGGGCGCTTACGGGTTGCCGCCCGAGCGTACCGAGCATGAACAGCCACTTCTGTATAACCTGCACCGCGACCCTTCGGAGCGTTTCGATGTCGCCGCCGCCAATCCACAGGTGGTCGAGCAAATTCAGGCGGCAGTGGCAAAACACCAACAACGTTTGACGCCAGCCGCTCCTTTGTTTGATGCGCGCTTGGCGGGGGGGTAGCTATGACATTGCCGATTCCTGACGAGCAGTCGATCGATGTAGACTGGTTTAATCAGTGTTTTCAAGGCTGCGGCATCGATGCCAAGGTACAGGGTTTTGCCGCGGAGCGGGTGGGCACTGGGCAAATCGGCAAATGTATTCGCTATACCTTCGACTATGTGTCGGCGTCAGCGGATGCTCCGTTAAGCCTAGTCGGAAAGTTTCCCTCCGACGACCTCAGTAGTCGTATCACTGGGGTGGCGCTGCAAAATTTCCTCAAAGAAGTGCGTTTTTATCAGCAGTTACAGGCGCGTCTGAGTATCCGCACGCCGCGATGTTATTTTGCTGAAATCGAGGGCGAAGGTCCGGAATTTTTTTTGCTGCTGGAGGATTTNGCGCCCGCCCAGCAGGGCGATCAACTGCGTGGCTGCGACGCGCAAACCGCTGCCGCGGCGCTCAACCAATTGGTTGGGTTACATGCCCCCAGTTGGTGCGATGGGACGCTGTCCGAATTAACGTGGTTGTACAATCGAGAGGATCGACCGGCTACGACAACACTGGACCTGTATCGCGCTCAACTGCCCGGGTTTGTCGACCGCTATGGTCCCGAACTAGCCGCAGATGAGAGTCGCATTATTCAGCAATTGGCCGAAAATGATGCATCGCCATTAGTGGTGCACGGACTTCCTGACGTGTTTTCGCTCATCCATGTCGACTACCGGTTGGACAACTTGCTGTTCAAAAACAGCGGCGCAAGCATTGATGTCGCTGCGGTGGATTGGCAAAGCATTACCTTGGGTTCGCCGTTAGCTGATGTGGCATATTTCATTGGTGCCGGATTAACGTCGGCGGATCGCGCGCCAGTAGAAGAACAATTAGTGCGCGGTTATTTTGACGCCCTCGGTGCCGCNGGCGTGGCTAATTTTAGCTGGGCCGAGTGTTGGCAAGCGTATCGGTATGGCGCCTTTTCTGGGTTTGCGGTTACCGTTATCGCCTCCATGATTGTGCAGCGCACGGAGCGTGGCGATCGAATGTTTACTACCATGGGCCAGCGCCATGCGCGACACGCCCTAGATCTGCGCGCAGACGAATTCCTAAGCTAACTGCGCATTCGTTAACGTATGCCTTCCCAGACCGACCGCTCGTCGCCCATGGGGTCGTTGACCGTGTTGCTGGTTTCGGCAAAAACCATAGTGCTGCGTTNGCCGATGGTATAGCTGGGCCAATCCGGTGAGCCGTTCTTAATAAAACCACTCCAAGCGNTGTGCATTGTGTCTGCCAATTGCTGAGGCATGGGGCCAGGTCCGATAAATACGTCCACACCAGCTCNATCTAAGTTATTAAACGCAAACGGAATCTCCAGTGCGTGGGTGGCACCGAGCCGGCCCTCGAAGGCGCGAGATTTCCAGTCGAACAAATACATCCAGACATTGGGTGTGTGATTCAATTGTGCCTCGGCCAAACGAATACAGGGGATTCTGAACATGTGGTCGCTCGTTAGCGCAACGAGCAACTGTTCTGCATTGGCGTTTGGACGACTGGTTTGGTACGTCGATAAACCGTTTGCGACATCGAAGTCAGTGGCGATGCGCTGCAGTTTCGCGTCGTCCACATCGCCGTAACTCCACAGTGTTGTTTCATCGCTGTTACTGCCGANCAACACATCAACNNCAGCGGCATTTCCCGATTTTATCGCCTGTAACGGATCCTGCGGCATCAGCTCTGTGTTGTGCACGGGGTAAAACGGCGAAACACTGGTGCCNAANCTGCTGATGACGCCAGCGCCNGATTCAAATTGTGCTGCNGTGGCATTTTGNGCCNCGAGAATGTCTTCTACNGNTGCTGCNAGCAGCCCTACAGCATTGTCTTGCTGCAGCTGCGCNCAGAANGCTTTGCCAACGGTTTGAGCGGCTNCTGGATTNAGGGTGTGTTGGGCCGCGCCGCTTTGCGCGATGGCCCTGCTGAANAAGCCTTTGGCTGCGGGGCAGCCCATTAAGGCGCCGACGCTAAATGCCCCGGCGCTTTCTCCGGCAATGGTAACGTTATCTGGGTTGCCGCCGAATGCGCTGATGTTACGTTGCACCCATTGCAGTGCGGCGATTTGATCGAGCATGCCGTTGACGTTAGAGGTTTTAAATTCCTCGCCCAGATGTGTGAGGTCAGCAAAACCTAATGCACCAAGTCGGTAGTTGATAGACACCACAACGATATCCTGATCTCGCGCGAAACGGGTGCCGTTGTACCAAGGAATGGCGCCTTGGCCTGTGCGATAACCGCCGCCGTGGATCCAAACCAGCACTGCCCGATTAGCCGCGCCACTCTGAATCGCTGTTGGCGCCGAAATATTCAGCGTCAGACAATCTTCGTTCCAGCGTACCGGTGCGTTGTCGGTCATACCGCCACTAGGAATCTGAGGCGCGGCCGGGCCGAACTTTAGTGCCGCGAACGGTTCGGCGAAGGGTCTTAGAGCCTGGGGTGCCTGAAAACGCAGGTTGCCTACCGGGGGTTGAGCGTAGGGAATGCCGGCAAACAGCAGGGCGTCCTCTTTTATTCGGCCTTGGATCTCTCCTGCTGAACACGTTACTGAAATTGTTTGCATAGTCCTCTCCTCGTGAAAACGTTGGTTAAAGCGTTATTGTTCCCTTGGTGTTACTAGCGGATAGCGTCTTGGAAATTGATCAAATAATGTTCCCAGCCGCAATAGCGCGTTGAGATCGCCGTCGACCGTAAGATGCTGCTGTTCAATCAAATCCGCAGCGCTGACNGAGCCCATAATCATCTGCTTGAAGTGCGCGCTGCTGAGTGACANCTGAGCGTCGGCGTCTATCCCAGGTTTGGCTANGAAATAGTGGAGTACTGCGTTCTTGATCTGCAGCAGGTAATCGTTCTCAAGNTCGCTGAAGTGCAGCAGTAGCCGCAGGTCTTGAGCGGCGGCTTGCTCTGGCATAAGTCGTACGGCCATGACCTGAAAAATATTCTCGATGGGAATGCCCGCAGCCATTCCGGAACTCGCGGCGTAATTACTTGTTTCGGGTAAACCCTCGCGCAGTTCCAAAGCGCCGCATAGGTAAAAATTTCNCCATGGTGCNGATTCGGATTGGTAACCCAGTTGCTCGTAAGTGTCGGCGAGCAGCGCGCGTCCGGGAATATGCTCGGGTTCTGCCATGACAACGTGGTTCAGNACCTCTGCGACCCAGCGGTAGTCGCCGGCTGCGTAGTACNTCTGTGCTTTGTCCACGACAGCGTCTGCGCCGCCCATAAAGTCCATATATCGAACCGCTTGCTCGGTAGGCGGCAGCGGATACAAATTGGCAGGATTGCCATCAAAAAAGCCTAAATACTTTACATATACCGCGCGGCTGTTGTGATGCACCGTGCCGTAGTAATCGCGATTATAGAACTTGTCGCTTAAAGACTTTGGCAGTGTGACCCGCTCTGCGATCTCTTCTTTGTTGTAGCCTTTGTTGGCGAGACGCAGCGTCTGGTCGTGAATGTATTTGTACAGATCGCGTTGGCTTTGCAAATATTCAATGGCCGCCTCGCGCCCCCAAATTGGCCAGTGATGGCAGGCAAATTGGATCTCTAGACGGTCTCCAAAAAGCTCCACCGANTCATTAATNTGAGCTGCCCACGCGAGTGCGTCGCGAACCTGTGCGCCTCTNGGCGTGTAGACATTGTGTAGATGGTGAGAGGTGATTTCGGACATACACAAGGCTTTAAACTGCGGCAGATAAAATACAAATTCCGACGGCGCCTCCGTGCCCATTGTCATCTGGAATTCAAATTCGATGCCGTCGATNAATCGGGTTTCGCCGGTTTCGTAGACAAAGTCGTTAGGCACTATAAAGCCGGTTGTGCCCATAGATAACGCAGCGCCAAGACCAGTGGTGACATAACCTGTCGGCGAGGGCGGGAGCAAATTACCGTACATGTAGGTAGAGCGNCGTGCCATTGCGTTGCCGGCGAGCACGTTTTCATTCAAGGATTCTTTAACAAAATCTTTCGGCGCGATAACCGCGATTTTGCCACTGGCGGCATCGGCAGGATTGATGACACCTAAGACACCGGCAAAGTGGTCTGCATGGCTGTGGGTATGAATCACCGCGACCACGGGTCGCTCGCCGAGGTGGAGGTTGGCTAATTGCAAAGCAGCCGCGGAGGATTCGCTGGAGGTGAGCGGGTCGATAACAATCCAGCCGCTGTTGCCCCGAATTAACGTCATGTTNGCAATGTCAAACGAGCGCACNTGATANAGGCCNTCGCACACCTCNTATAANCCNTGATGCTNNGCNTTNAATTGNGCCTGACGCCAAAGACTTGGNTTCACGGTATCCGGCGCNTCGCCATCAAGGAACGACATGTGTTNAAGGTCNTAGGTNATTCGACCATCGTCNCGACGNAGGGTTAANGGCTCTAACGTCGCGATAAAACCTTTGCGCGCGTCCTCAAAACTTTGNCGGTCGGCAAAATTCAGNTGTTCGCGAACTTTTGCNTGNGCNTTTTGCGTNTGCTCGCTCGCNGGTTTTGCCGCTCGCAGNGCCNTGGGCAGNGGATGGTAGGACATGTTTGGATCTNCCTCGCGATTGNGTNAACGCAAANTTGGTTAGGCTANAGGTTNGGNAGCGTCTTCCAGTAGATTTTGGCNTCNGCCAGNACTTTNGGCGCCAGCCAAATCGCGGAAAGCATAGTTGGGATCGCCATNAGTGCGAAAGAGCCGTCGATCAAACCGACTGCGGCGTCGATGGACATGACCGATACCAATACGATTGAAGCGACAAATACAATCCGGTAGCTGGATCTGTGGCGGGTGCCGAATACAAAGCTTGCGCACTGGGATCCGTAGAACGAGTAGGTAAACATTGTCGTGGTGGCGAAACTTAACACGCAGACGAAAATGATTAAGGTGCCGGCAGGCCCCAGCAGATTGGTGAACGCGTTAGCGGTCAGCGTTACGCCCTCGGCGTCCGCGCTTTGCCACGTGCCGGACACCAAAATCAGCAACGCTGTGGCGGTGCAAATGATCAACGTGTCGATGATTGGCCC
>PBQQ01000038.1 GCA_002725095.1 Gammaproteobacteria bacterium | reverse complement strand
AACAGGAGAGTTAATTATATCTTTTATAAACTCTTTATAAAAAACTAGTCCATTGGAGTCTGGAAGCATAATGTCTAATGGAATAAGATCAAACACAAAAGTTTGTAATGCATTTCATATCCGTTGAATTACTGAGGTGTTGCTGACCCGTTCGTCTTAATGTGTCAAGCCGAGTTGAAAATTACGGCTTTGGACGGAGTGAGCTCCACCCTAGACCGTCAACGGCCCAACACGCTTATTCTTTAACCTGTAGCAATTTGCGTAGGTCTTTTGCCGTTATGGCCATACAAGTTGACCTGAAAGCTTGAGATCGCATGCACTAACGCGTTTGGCGCAATGGTTTGCTTGCCAGTCCAAGTGATATCTGGAAAACGCTCGAAAATCCGCTCGAAGGCCAGCCGTAGCTGCATTTTCGCGATTCGCGATCCAAGGCATTTGTGCACACCGTGACCAAAAGCAACGTGCGCGCCGACATTTTTTCGGTGCATATCGAAAGTATCTGGATTTGCAAAAATGTCNGGNTCNCGGTTAGCGGCGCCATACCAGAGNACTAACTTTTCATCCTTGGCGATCTTTTGCCCNTTTAATTCNGNGTCTTCCGTAGCTGTGCGTCGCATNTGAATTACAGGAGAAATCATGCGTAGTGCTTCTTCCGACATATTAGGAATTAAGGACGGATCCTCCAGCACCATAGCCCGCTGATCNGGAAACTCGTTCATTAATCGAATCGTTCCGGAAAGAGAATTTCTCGAGGTGTCGTTGCCGGCGAAGATAATCAGCAGCCAAGAACCGTCGAGGAATTCTTGCGGCAATAATTCTCCGCCTAATTTCGACTGGGCGATNACAGTCAATAAATCCTCTCTTGGGTGCATGCGCCGATCGGCCATGACGCGCTCGCCGTAGGAAAACATGTCCTCAACCACGGAATTAAAGCGGAATGGAAACATGGGCTCGGAGAAAAATGTCTGCCAGGGGTTAGCCAAGAATTGCGCCGCGAGCTCGAGATGGTGCATCCAAACCTTGACCTTAGGACGATCATCCTCATCNACCCCAAGCATCTCGCACAGCGTAAACAGAGGCACTTCTTCGGAAAACATTTTAACGAAATCGACCACAGGGCCCTTTCTTTCCATGTCGTCGAGCAGTTGGTCGATCTTCAAAGCGACTCGATCTCTGATCTTGCCAACATAGGCCGGGAAGAAAAAATCGTTCTGTTGCATACGCATTTCCCGATGTAACGGCTCGTCCATGTTGATCAGGGAATTCAGAGCCGCGGGCATGAGTCTTTGCGGGCGCCAGTGTTTGCGGTCGAGCACGGCCATATTGATGCTGCCACGTTGAGACGAAAAAACACTGTGCNCCAGTTCTACTGACTTGATGTCTTCAAGCCGAGTCACGGACCAATAACCGGAAACCTCTTTTTCCGAGGGNGACCACATTACNGGAGCGTGTTCGCGCATCTTTTTGTAAACGTCGAAAGGGTGGCCCTGCGTCCAGGAGGCAGGGTCGCCAAAATTGAATTCGTCAAAACAGGGATAAACAGCCTCGTAAGTAGGCCTATGTTGCCCAGAGTCGATCAGAATGTCGTCACTGATGAGTCGCAAGCGTAATCTCCTAGTCCTTTTCTCTTAGTGCAAAATAAGCAGAATATACAAAAGTATACTGTTTTGAGGTATTTGCGAGTTGTTACTGTCTTTATCATAAAGCAGATAAAGGCTTTGAATAAGCANTGATGCCGACGCTTGGATAAACGGTATCTTTTCGATGGATAAACGGTGGCTTTCGAATACGTCTGAAAGGTTTCAAAACTATGACCACAACGGCAAATCGGCTCGGCTCGTTAAAGTTTCTAACGCCAGAAACCCAGTCTTCGCTCTATCGCAACGACCTTGTGCGCATGGTGAGAGACGAGCGAGGAAATTTCGTTGAAAGCNTTGGTGTTTCGACTGAAGAACGAGCGCTGGTTATTGGTGACGCCAGACAGTTGGCATCCTCTGAGCGTATGTCNCTGCAGCAAAATGGCTTCGAGCTTTTAGACGCGCCAACGGTAAGCTACGACTTCTTNGATCACGACTGCGTCACCAGCCGCTACTATCGCGATTGCGAGGAATTGGTTGCAGCGTGCACAGGAGGGNGTGTCTGGGCGTTNGATCACAATGTTAGATCCGCAGGCGGGCAAGCCGATAAGCGCCGCGAAAAAGGCGGGCAGGACGTTCAGGCGCCCGCCCATATTGTTCACGGCGACTACACGTTGCGCTCGGCGCCAGAGCGCCTTATGCAACTCACCCAGCCGCCGAGCGTTAATGACACCCTTAGAAGTACGTCCCAGGCTCAGCAGGGGTTAATCCCTCAAGACGCAGCAACGCAGGCGTTGTCGGACAGCGGGCGGTTTTCCATTATCAATGTGTGGCGCAACATTCAAGACGTGCCCGTCTTAACTCACCCGCTGGCGCTGGGCGATGGATTGAAAATGGAGCCCGAAGATTTAGTGGTGTTTGAGATCCATATGCCGGATCGAATTGGCGAAAACTATTGGTCGAAGTACCACGAACAACAAAAGTTTTATTACTATCCCGAAATGACCCGCAATGAGGCGCTATTGATAAAGCAGTGGGACTCTGGAGGAATGCTCGCGCGAACGGCTGGTGGACAAGCNGATAATCGAGGCGGCGGCGGTTGCACGTTTAGCTTTCATAGCGCATTTCATCCGCAGCAGACACCCAAGGACGCGCCGGATCGCTGGAGCATTGAGGTGCGTTGCGTGGTCATACATTAGCGTTGAAAAGCAATCTAGAGGTGAGAAAGGTATGCGTCTTTTAACCAAACTTTCGAGGGCGAGGTGAGCATGAGTGGCACAAAGCATTTACTGGATCCAGAATTACGCGCTATGGCAGACGGGCCTTTTTTAAAAGATCTGGATGACACCAAAGTCGCGCGCGCACGCCAAGTGATGGCGGATCAAGTTCCACCTCTTGGCGATCCAAAATCGCACGGCCTTGAGCGCAAGGAAATATTTATTCCGCAAGACAATGCACCAAATGTGCGCGGTNTGTTGTATTGCGCTGATGGCGGGCCAAAAGAATCGCCCACAGCGGCGTATCTGCACATACATGGCGGCGGTTATTTGTTCGGTAGTCCCGAGGGTTCGGATCCGATGAATCTNCACATCGCCAAAGAATTGGGTGTCGTAGTGTTGTCCGTTGACTACCGGCTCGCTCCTGAACACCCAATACCGGCTCCGTTGGACGACTGTTACGCGGCACTGGGGTGGTTGCACGAAAATGCTGCTGATCTTGGCGTTGATCGAACTCGTATCGGTATCGGCGGCGAAAGCGCGGGCGGCGGTCTCGCGGCCGCATTGGCCATTAAAGCCAGAGATGCCGGCGAATACGCTATTTGTTGGCAAGCATTGACCTACCCGATGCTAGACGACCGTACCGGTAACTCGGAAAATCCGGGCGACCCGTTGGTGGGCGAGTTTGTTTGGACGCGCCAATTGAATCAATACGGATGGAGCCGCTACTTGGGTGAGGCAGAAAGAGCCGCCCCACAGGTTCCCGGTCGACTCGAGTCGTATGCGGGACTGCCGGCCACTTGGATGTTTACAGCATCACTGGATCTGTTCCGCGATGAAAACATCGACTACGCGCAAAAACTCATGGCGGCGGGCGTGTCTTGCGACCTTTCNGTATACGCGGGGGCTTGTCACGCTTTCCAGAGAATTGAGCACGCGGCCNTGAGCAAGCGTTACAGAGTTGAGCTTTTGCAATCCTTAAGAAAAGGCCTNGGTTGTTGATGTGAGTCGCGCCTAGGAACGAATAAGCCCTAAAGAATTGCGCCTGCTGCGGCGGATTCGCGCTGATGGGATGTTTTAGCGCATCGTTGCTTGGTAGGCTGTGTTTTTTATTGTTGTGTAGAACGCCGTGACCGACCTTATTCTTCATCAGTACGCTGCCTCGCCATTCTCAGAAAAAATCAGATGTCTGCTCGGCTACAAACAACTGAGCTACCGCATGGTAGAGATCCCAGTCATCATGCCGAAACCAGACCTTATGGCATTGACCGGCGGCTACAGGAAAACCCCGGTGTTGCAGGTGGGTGCAGATATCTATTGCGATACGGCGCTTATTTGTCGACTCATTGATCGTTCGCATCCAACGCGCTCTGTGTATCCGGCTGATCAAACGGCGGCGCTGGGTGCTGCCGTGCATTGGACCGATACATTTTTGTTTAAGGTCAGCGTCGCGGTTGCGTTTCAGCCCAAGGCCCTTGCTGGCAGCGATCTTTTCAGCGATCAGACCGCGGCTGCCGCCTTCATGGCGGACAGAGCTGAGCTCAGTAAAGGATCGACCGAATTAGGTATTGCTCTAGACATTGCGTCNCCTTACTGGACGATGCATATGCGGCGACTGGATGCCCAATTGTCNGCCGCAGATTATCTGGGCGGCGANCNACCNAATATNCTGGATTTTTCTACCTATCATTGTTGTTGGTTCGTCTACAAGAATGACGCGCTGAAANCAGATCTCGAACGTTTTCCNGCGCTTGCGCAATGGATGCTAAGAATNGCGGCGTTTGGTCATGGCGACATCGCTGCGATCACCGGCGAAGAGGCTGTGGCGATTGCGCGTGACAGCGATATTGCCACCGCACCGAAGACGACCGACTTTGTCGACGAACAATTGAGTGTCGGCACAACTGTCGATGTCATGCCTATCGATTATGGGTTTCAGCCCACTCAGGGTGAATTGCTTATGGCCTCCACCGAAGAGATCGTTGTTAAACGCCGCGACGCGCGCACCGGTGACGTAGCCGTACACTTTCCGCGNTTGGGTTTTCAGATCAACGAAAGCGAGTAGTCGACCACGAAGGTGACGAACAGTCGATTTTTCTAGTCTGCTAGTTAGGGCGGTGCGCTAACGCTTGTCACGGCAGACTGCAAAAAGACGCTCGCCCCTGGCCCTAGGGGCAGATCCAAAACCACCCAACCAATTGTCATTGCCAAACCAGCGATCATTAAAGCCAGCGAGTAGGGCAACATGGTCGCGACCAAGCTGCCAAGACCGAAGGTGCTCTGCCAGCGCTGACAGAAGATTAAAATCAGCGGAAAGTAGACCATGAGCGGAGTAATGATGTTCGTAGCGCTGTCGCCGACTCGGTAAGCCGCAGTCGCCATTTCAGGTGAGATGCCAAGCAGCATAAGCATGGGCACCATAACCGGCGCAATAAGCGCCCATTTTGCGCTGGCCGAACCCACGAATAGATTCAGCAGTGCCGAGACTAAAATTATCATGGAGAGGAGTGCAGCAGCAGATAGATCGGTGCTGCCAAGAAAGTTCGCCCCGTGCACCGCGAGAATTAAGCCAAGATCCGACCATGCGAACATGGCGACAAAATGTGCGGCAGTAAAGGCAAGCACCAAGTAATAGGCAAGATCCTCCATGGCCCCCGTCATCATTCCCACCAAATCGCGATGATCGGAAATTGTGCCGGCACCTTTGCCGTAAGCCCAACCAGCGAGCAGAAAGAGCAAGAAGAAAGCGGCTACGAGGCTTTTATAAAAAGGCGCGAATTGAGCTTCGGCGGCAGCGTTCTCGTCGATCAGCGGGGTGCCGGGACCAAACGCAAAAAACACCCACAGCCCAACAACCGCCAGCGCGGCGAACCCTGCGTAGACAAGACCCTTGCGCTCAANATCGTTAAGGGGCTGATCGCTTTCGTCACCCGCACCCGTGGCGGCGGCCAGCGTCGGGTCGAATGGCCCCAGTCGCGGTTCAATAATCTTATCGGTTACAAACCAAATCACCGGCAAAAATACGAACGTCATCGCCGCAATGAAAAACCAGTTACCGGCAATGTTTACAGAAAAATCGCCAAATACAGTCTCTATGCTCGCTTCAGTGATACCGAACAATAGGGCGTCCAGTTGTCCGGGCAAAAGGTTGGCCGAGAAACCCCCGGAAACACCGGCGAAGGCAGCGGCGATGCCCGCAATTGGATGGCGGCCAGCCGCATGAAAAACAATACCAGCCAGCGGAATGAGTACAACGTAAGCGGCGTCTGCTGCTAAGTTGCCCATCATGCCAGCGAGAACCACGATCGGTGTCAGCACCGCCTTTGGTTTGTTGCGAGCGGCGGCCCGCATACCCGTACTGAACAGGCCAGCGCGTTCCGCCACGCCAGCNCCCAGCATGACCACTAGAACATAGCCAAGTGGGTGGAAGTGCGTAAAGGTTGTGGGCATGTCCATCCACAAACGGGCAATGTTGTCGGGCGAAAGCAGACTCGATGCAACGATGAGCGCGTTAGTGCCCGTTGCCGGATCGATTAGGGTAGGGTGCGCGGCAGACAGTCCCGCCAGACTAGCGATCACNGAAATCACCACNAGCGCGAGAATCAGCCAAAGAAATAGAAAAACCGGATCCGGTAGTTTGTTTCCGCTTTTTTCAATCCAGCCNAAGAAGCCGCCAATNCCGCTTTGTGTGTCGCCAGAGGATGAGTGTGTTGATTGCATGTTTTAAGTCCCTATAGCTCATGGGCGCTGTGTCTCCGACGAATATTAACATNGGCTGAGCTTTGTTTGGGTCAGGTCAGCTAAAGGGCCTGACTTAAGCTTGAATCGGCCCAGAATGCTTTGCCGGGTTGAGGCGATGGGTAAGTTGCAGGAAATTCTCGGTGGCGCATCCGATCAAAGAATGTACGCATCCCCGGAGGCTCGTACCGTAATGTCGCCCACCGAAACCCCCAAAGGCTGATTAATCGCGTAAACGATTTGATCCGCAACGTGTTCGGGGTCTAATGCTAAGAGCTCGATAGAGTCAGCCGTGGTGTGTTCCGCGGGTACGTCAGAATCAGGGTGGGCTTGAAGCATCTGTTGATAGGCAGCCATGTTCTGGCCAAGAATTCCGACCACGGCAGCCGGGTTGACGATACCGTTAGCTAGCGCGGTTCCCGGAACACCTGTAGGACGCACGTTTGTCACTTTGATGCGTCCTTGAGATTCAACTCGAAGTGATTCGGATAGAAAATTAACCGCCGCTTTAGTGGCGCCATAGACCCCACCCCCAGCGACCGGAAAGTTGCTGTAAATAGATGAAATATTGATGACCTGCCCAGAGCCCTGCGCGACCATCTGGTCATACACAGCGATGATGCCGTGCAGTACCCCTTTGAAATTGATGTCAATGCACGCGTCCCATGCATGATAAGCCGTCTTGTGATCCGCAAAGAAAGCCAATGGCATAACGCCCGCGTTGTTAACCATAACGTCTATTCGTGAGTAACTTTTTAAAGCCTCCTGAACGGTCTGCCGCACCTGTTCGACATCGGTTACATCGCAAGGCAACCCGATTATGGCGTCCTCCGGCGCGGATATTTGGTCCAACGCTTTTTTGATAGCGTCTTGGTCTATGTCCGTAAGGATGACCTTTGCGCCTAACTCAATGCATTTCTTTGCGAGAAAAAAACCGAAGCCACTGGCGCCACCGGTAATGAAAACAACTTTTTGTTCGACGTAATTCGTTAATGCCATGGCCGCTCCTGATTGCTCTTGATGAAGAGCCTTTTAAAGTACAGATAAAGCTGTCGATGGAACAGGCTAGGGAGGTTTGAGCATCTTGGCTGGAGGTGAGTTAATACGAAAGGAGCGGGCGAGTAGATGGCGTCTATCGTTGCTATTGGATCTGGAGACTCAGACGGGGGGTCAAAGCAGTACTAACGCACCCATCTGGTGGCCCAAGAACCTATCGTGTTTACTAAGACCCATAGTTTTCAGGGGAGAGGCCAGATGATTGATATCAACGGCATGGCCCATGTCATTTTGACCGTGAGTCAATTCGATAAGGCGCATAAGTTCTACAGCGGCCTGTTGCCGGCATTTGGCATGACTAAGGTTAACGATGGGCCAGATCTCTTGTATTACGTTGGGGCACGCACGGCCATTGGTGTACGTCGGTGTGACCCATCGTTTGATAACGAGCGCTTTGAGCAATATCGCGTTGGTCTACACCACATTTGCTTGCGGGCAAAAAGCCGAGAGGCGGTAGACCAAACCGCGGCGCTGGTCGACGCGCTAGGCGCAAACATCGTGCGCGGACC
>PBQQ01000037.1 GCA_002725095.1 Gammaproteobacteria bacterium | reverse complement strand
TCTCCATTTTTCCGGAATCTTCCAACCACCTCGCATAGTCATACGCCATCGACAGGCGGACATTGTGGACAGCCACCAAGGTCTCAGGCCGTGTTGATTCGGCGTCACTTGTCATGAGTTACAGGCTATAGACATTCCAGGCGTTTGCCTGTGAATTAAATCCGCCACCTCCGGATTGGATCCGGCTCGGGGATTTGAACCCCGGACCTACGCATGAAGACCTTGGACGGTTCGAACGGATCTCTCATCAATGTCTCCTCGCCTGCAACAACTACTCAGTTAGCGTGATTGATGCTCCAGAACACCGAAATAGTGTCATGCAAAAGATCTCATTGGATACCGAGACGGTCCAGCCAAGGAGTATGTCGACGTCTTTCTCTCGCGGAGCCCCTACGGCCGTCTATCGGATTCGCCAGGGTTTCACTTTGGAGGCGTTGATCGTGCGGTTCCAAGTTGCTCGAATCTCAGCAGAAAAGACTCGGGAACAAGTTTCGTACATCGTCACTTCGCGACGAGCCGGAGAGTGGCGCTACAGCCAACGAGAACGAATCACGACAAGGTGGTTTGAACTCACAACACCACCGTCACGTGTCTTTGACTTGCAAAAGCAACATGAGAGCCCCAACTAGACCGTAGGCTGCGAGCATGGCTATGGATTTGCAAGGAATCAAAGAGGCGCTGCCATCCATGGTGCCGATGGTGGGGACTCTAAATTTAGAGTTCATAGATCTAACGCCCGACAGTGCGACCATGAAACTGCCGGATCAGCCAGCCTTCCGCAATCACCTCGGCGGTCCACACGCAGGCGCGATGTTCACTCTGGGAGAGTCTGCTTCGGGGGCTCTGGTGCTAGCAAATTTTGCTGATCGACTCGAGTCAGTGATTCCTCTCGCAGTATCCGCTGAGATTCATTACCGTGCAGTCGCCATGGGGGCAGTAATCGCTGAAGCGAGGATGTTGGCAACGCGAAGGGACATATTGAGGAGTCTTGATGAGGCAGAGCGGCCTGAATTTAAAATTCATATTGAGTTTACGTCTGACGGACGCGACACCGGACACATGACCGTGACGTGGACATTGAAGCCTGTGACTCCGTAGTTTCTTTTCTGATTGGCACTGTGGTGTCCCACCGACAGTTGTGGAAAGGGGAAAGCGCGAGAGTTAGAGACAGACCGTGCACGTAGTTGCCTATACCTGCAATACCCGGAAGACCGACGACGATTCAGTGTGGCAAGGCGAGGTTTCACGGGGCCACCGCCACACTCATGATGGAGTTGACAACATTGAGCAAGAGAAGCCAGACCCGCGCCCCGGCGTACTACTCACTCGGGGATTGCCGGGTCGATGATTTTGCGGCAGTTGTGGAGCAGCCGGTTGATCTAGATGACTTCCCGTTGGTCGACAGGATTGATCAGGGGGTCGTTATTTACGACAGTAATTCGCTGCGATCTCTCCTCGATGAGGCGACGGGACGACGAGAAGTCCAAGCGGAATTCGTACGCGTGCTGGATGAGGGCCCAGGGGTTCTCGTTCTTTCCGGAGCTTTCGACGAGGACAATGTTCTCGATGCGGCAACGGATGTTTTTCGCGGCATTATTGAGGCTGAGAAGTTATCCGGAACGGCGGCCGGTGACCATTTCGCGGCTCCGGGAGCCAACGATCGAGTCTGGAATGCGCTCGAGAAGTTTGCGGTCGCAGATCCGGATGCATTCATTCGCTACTACGCGAACGACATGCTTGCTTTGATAAGCGAAGCATGGCTAGGGCCGCGCTATCAAGTCACGTCGCAACTCAATCAGGTGAACCCCGGCGGCAAGGCGCAAAGTCCCCACCGCGACTTTCACCTGGGTTTCCAGACAATGGAATCTGCGCAAGGATTTCCGCGCCACATTCACCGGATGTCTGCGATGTTGACTTTGCAGGGAGCTGTTGCTCACGTTGACATGCCGATGGAAACCGGGCCAACTTTTTTGATTCCGAACTCCCAGAAGTACGGCCCCGGTTACATAGCTAGTCACCTGCCCGAGTTTCAGCAGTACTCAAACGACCGAACAGTCCAGGTGCCGCTTGGTCGAGGGGATGCAATCTTCTTTAATCCCGCGTTGTTCCACGGCGCGGGTGAGAACGTCTCAGACGACGTCCGCCGTTTAGGCAACCTGCTCCAAATTTCCAGCGCGTTCGGTCGGGCGATGGAATCGATCGACAGGGCTCGAATGATCCGGGCGATCTACCCATCACTGTTGAAGTGGAAGGCCTCCGGTGCCTCAGAGGTTGACCTGCGAAACGCAATCGCCGCAAGCGCAGAGGGTTACGCCTTCCCCAGCGATCTCGACTCACACCCACCCAGCGGCAATGAGCCACCCCCAGCACAAGCCGACCTAGTGACCATGGCCCTATCCGAAGAGTGGCCGCCAAATCGACTTGCTAACTCGTTGGCATCTCTATGAAGGCAGCAGCGTGTCGTAGGTCCATCAACAGTGCAAACTGATTCTCCCGGACACGAAGCAGTGTGTTCAGGATGCTGCAGCCGCATTCCAGCGAAACATTTCTCGATGGCTTTGGCAACTGGCACTCAGCCGTGCTTTCCGACCATCCAATCCGAAGGGCCCAGCAATGGATGGCAGGTGCTCGGGTCTGCGGGACGCATTGCGCCGACGCGCGCTATCGCACGCGCCTGAGGGTAGCCCAGCACTCGCCCTTAGGACCACCGACAAAGGCACAAAGATCCCAATCCTCAGAGCCGCATCGGGGATTTGAACCCCGGACCTACGCATTACGAGTGCGTTGCTCTACCCCCAAAGGAGGAGTCTTACGAGGGAACTCGGGAGCAAGACGGTTCACGTCCAGACTCCTAGATTCTAGTTGTGTCATCAAGAATGTTCCCCAGATGGGCCCCGCAAGTAGCCAAGGAGTGCGACTACGTCGAAATTGCCAAATGGGATAGCGGCCAACACCTCTGGAGCTGAAGTACGACGCTTCGCAGGACGGGCGCTCCGCCATCGTCAAGCCCTGCTGACTGGAGCATGGTGCCCATGCCGCCATCACCGGCCCGGATCTTCCCAGCGCGAATTTCATCCAGAAGATCAATCACGGGGATTCCTTTCCAAGCACATCATCATTTTTAACAAAATGGGCCTCATCAGACATAGACTCCGCCCATGGTGACAGAGGACATAAATTCATTTCCAGTCTCCCGTCGGGGGTTTTTGCTGGGTGGCCTCGGATCCACCTTGGCTGTCACAGCCACGGGGACGACGGGTCTGGTGTTACGCGCTTCTCCTTCGTATGCAGCGGAAACCTTTGTCGCCGACGTCACAGGAAGTTACGAATTTGAGGACCCTGCGACTGGGTGCTCCGTACAGGTCACCGTGGGCAACGGAGTTCGCCGGATTCGCGCGAACGGGCTTCCGAATCACAGCACCGGACAGTTCCCGAACTCCGACAACCCCAACACAATATCGGCTCAAGATTATGACTACTCCTTCCCAACAAGTCCAACTAAAAATGGAGAGTTCGTTTCTTTGTCAATTCCGCAACCTTTTGGGATCGCGGTAAACGGTGTTCTCTTTGATCCGCTTGCTGCCGAGTGGTATGACGATAATCCCAACTCCGGCTGGAGCGAGAACGCGCTGAGCCCTCTCGTTGATCTTGGTCTCGATGAGAATGACGCCCACGTTCAACCGACTGGTGCGTATCACTACCACGGAATACCCGACGGTCTCGTAGACACCATCTCAAGAAAGGGACACTCCCCGCTTATTGGATGGGCCGGCGATGGGTTTCCGATATACCTCGACCGCGGGTATAAGAAATCCCGCAATCGCGGGAGTGGTCTCAAGCGGCTTAAGTCTTCTTACAGATTACGGTCTGGTACCCGGCCAGATGGACCCGGCGGCCCCTTCGATGGAAAGTACAACGAAGATTATGAATACATAAAGGGGGCAGGGGATCTGTACAGCGCAAACGGCCGGTTTCAAAAGACACCTGAATTCCCAAACGGCACGTATTGCTACATCCTGACTCGCGATTATCCCGTCATCCCGCGTGCCTTTGTAGCGGAAATCTCAACGTCGTTCGTGAAGTCAGGCGGCGCAGGCGGGGGCGGTGGTGGCCCGAGACCACCCGGTGGCCCGAGACCACCCGGTGGCCCGAGACCACCTCGCTAGGAGAGCGGTTAAGTTAAATCCGCATTCCGTTACATATCCACGTGACCACGCTGCACGGCTAGATGCCGTCGCCAAGGCAGCAATCGAGTCGAAATGTTCCCCAAAACGAAAAGGGGAGCCAAAAATCACCGAGCCGCCTCGGGGATTTGAACCCCGGACCTACGCATTACGAGTGCGTTGCTCAACCCCCTGAGGGAGAAGAGGACACCTAAATACCGTCCTATCTGGTCACCTCACGTTGCACCATGTTGCACCGTGCTGGACAGAAAATGTTCGCAAATTGTTCGCACTTGACCCGGGGTTATTAACTACCCGCCCCACCCCGTATGAATATGTAGGTGGGGTTCGAACGTGGGTGATTTTCGACCCCTCATCGGCCCACAAAATGCTGCCTTGGGGTGCCCAAAAAACGGAACGCTCCACGCGTGACCGTCCCAATACGCCGACTTTCCGGCGGCCCCGTATGAGTAGTAACACGGCTCGTTCTCCTCTACCGGATCAATCGGCCGCGGCAGAGGCCAGGCGACGGTCATGACCGACTACGTCCAGCCCAAGGAGTTACGGCGCCACGCACTGTCGCGCGAACGTTCACCAAGTGGGAGCCGAGGCTTACGGTTATTGCTCATGAGCCAACGCGAGCGGCCGCTGTTGGCAAGGGTCTTTGAGGAGCTTCCGGGCGGAGCTACTTGTCTCTTTGTGTCTTGGCGTAGTGGTTTCTACATAGCCCCTTTGAGTAGTGAGTCTTTTCGCAATCCTGCTCGCTACACCCGGTGTGTTTGGGGGTTCTCTTCCTAATGGGAGTCAGGTTTTTGCCCCGCTCTTGCTGGATGTANTGAGGATTACAGAGACCCTTTGCCCTGACAGGGCGACCGCACCCGCTGAAAAAACAGGGCTTTTCAGTACTCATTTCTCTTGTCTCCACTCGTGGTCACACTCAGGGCCTACAAGATCAGGATCAGTCACGGGGTTGTAGAAACAGCCGCCAACGGCGACGGATCTGATCGTCAGGTCGACCACGTCAAAGCAATCGGCGAGGCGACCGACCATCCATCGAGCCGGGATGATGATCGCGCGAACGAGTGCATGGACATGCCGATGATCCCCGTGCCGTACACGCCAACCTTTCCTACGTCATCGGTACTTGCAGGAATACTGCGAGGAGGAGGGAGAGAGCGGCAACTACCGCCAGCGTGCCAAAAACGGTGATCCGAACATCAGCCTGGCGGGCCGTCATCCACGACTTCAGAATCCTGCGGACAATCGGACCGGTGATCCACGACACACTGGCGACAGCCAGGAGATTGGACAACAGCAACATTGCCGCGAACGGCAGAGTTACGCTCTCTAGCAGCAGGGAAATAATGAATATAGATGGATACAGGGCAGCCACCGTGGAGAGCCAGATCTTCCAAGTCGGCGCTTGAACAGACTGTGGATCGGGTCGGTACCAGAACGGGGTGAGGTACTGCTCATCTGTCCCGAAACGGTCAGCCTGTTCGACGAGGTTCTGTAACCGGGTGTAAAGCCCCTTCCACTCTCCGCTGTCCAGCCACCTNCTGAGATTTGCCGACGAGTCAAAGCGCACTACCAGTGTGTAGAAGTTTTGCCCGCCGTCCATCGGTTCAATGACTTCCCGCGATAAGAATCCCGGAAACTCCTTCTCCATTTTTCCGGAATCTTCCAACCACCTCGCATAGTCATACGCCATCGACAGGCGGACATTGTGGACAGCCACCAAGGTCTCAGGCCGTGTTGATTCGGCGTCACTTGTCATGAGTTACAGGCTATAGACACTCCAGGCGTTTGCCTGTGAATTAAATCCGCCACCTCCGGATTGGATCCGGCTCGGGGATTTGAACCCCGGACCTACGCATGAAGACCTTGGACGGTTCGAACGGATCTCTCATCAATGTCTCCTCGCCTGCAACAACTACTCAGTTAGCGTGATTGATGCTCCAGAACACCGAAATAGTGTCATGCAAAAGATCTCATTGGATACCGAGACGGTCCAGCCAAGGAGTATGTCGACGTCTTTCTCTCGCGGAGCCCCTACGGCCGTCTATCGGATTCGCCAGGGTTTCACTTTGGAGGCGTTGATCGTGCGGTTCCAAGTTGCTCGAATCTCAGCAGAAAAGACTCGGGAACAAGTTTCGTACATCGTCACTTCGCGACGAGCCGGAGAGTGGCGCTACAGCCAACGAGAACGAATCACGACAAGGTGGTTTGAACTCACAACACCACCGTCACGTGTCTTTGACTTGCAAAAGCAACATGAGAGCCCCAACTAGACCGTAGGCTGCGAGCATGGCCATGGATTTGCAAGGAATCAAAGAGGCGCTGCCATCCATGGTGCCGATGGTGGGGACTCTAAATTTAGAGTTCATAGATCTAACGTCCGACAGTGCGACCATGAAACTGCCGGATCAGCCAGCCTTCCGCAATCACCTCGGCGGTCCACACGCAGGCGCGATGTTCACTCTGGGAGAGTCTGCTTCGGGGGCTCTGGTGCTAGCAAATTTTGCTGATCGACTCGAGTCAGTGATTCCTCTCGCAGTATCCGCTGAGATTCATTACCGTGCAGTCGCCATGGGGGCAGTAATCGCTGAAGCGAGGATGTTGGCAACGCGAAGGGACATATTGAGGAGTCTTGATGAGGCAGAGCGGCCTGAATTTAAAATTCATATTGAGTTTACGTCTGACGGACGCGACACCGGACACATGACCGTGACGTGGACATTGAAGCCTGTGACTCCGTAGTTTCTTTTCTGATTGGCACTGTGGTGTCCCACCGACAGTTGTGGAAAGGGGAAAGCGCGAGAGTTAGAGACAGACCGTGCACGTAGTTGCCTATACCTGCAATACCCGGAAGACCGACGACGATTCAGTGTGGCAAGGCGAGGTTTCACGGGGCCACCGCCACACTCATGATGGAGTTGACAACATTGAGCAAGAGAAGCCAGACCCGCGCCCCGGCGTACTACTCACTCGGGGATTGCCGGGTCGATGATTTTGCGGCAGTTGTGGAGCAGCCGGTTGATCTAGATGACTTCCCGTTGGTCGACAGGATTGATCAGGGGGTCGTTATTTACGACAGTAATTCGCTGCGATCTCTCCTCGATGAGGCGACGGGACGACGAGAAGTCCAAGCGGAATTCGTACGCGTGCTGGATGAGGGCCCAGGGGTTCTCGTTCTTTCCGGAGCTTTCGACGAGGACAATGTTCTCGATGCGGCAACGGATGTTTTTCGCGGCATTATTGAGGCTGAGAAGTTATCCGGAACGGCGGCCGGTGACCATTTCGCGGCTCCGGGAGCCAACGATCGAGTCTGGAATGCGCTCGAGAAGTTTGCGGTCGCAGATCCGGATGCATTCATTCGCTACTACGCGAACGACATGCTTGCTTTGATAAGCGAAGCATGGCTAGGGCCGCGCTATCAAGTCACGTCGCAACTCAATCAGGTGAACCCCGGCGGCAAGGCGCAAAGTCCCCACCGCGACTTTCACCTGGGTTTCCAGACAATGGAATCTGCGCAAGGATTTCCGCGCCACATTCACCGGATGTCTGCGATGTTGACTTTGCAGGGAGCTGTTGCTCACGTTGACATGCCGATGGAAACCGGGCCAACTTTTTTGATTCCGAACTCCCAGAAGTACGGCCCCGGTTACATAGCTAGTCACCTGCCCGAGTTTCAGCAGTACTCAAACGACCGAACAGTCCAGGTGCCGCTTGGTCGAGGGGATGCAATCTTCTTTAATCCCGCGTTGTTCCACGGCGCGGGTGAGAACGTCTCAGACGACGTCCGCCGTTTAGGCAACCTGCTCCAAATTTCCAGCGCGTTCGGTCGGGCGATGGAATCGATCGACAGGGCTCGAATGATCCGGGCGATCTACCCATCACTGTTGAAGTGGAAGGCCTCCGGTGCCTCAGAGGTTGACCTGCGAAACGCAATCGCCGCAAGCGCAGAGGGTTACGCCTTCCCCAGCGATCTCGACTCACACCCACCCAGCGGCAATGAGCCACCCCCAGCACAAGCCGACCTAGTGACCATGGCCCTATCCGAAGAGTGGCCGCCAAATCGACTTGCTAACTCGTTGGCATCTCTATGAAGGCAGCAGCGTGTCGTAGGTCCATCAACAGTGCAAACTGATTCTCCCGGACACGAAGCAGTGTGTTCAGGATGCTGCAGCCGCATTCCAGCGGAACATTTCTCGATGGCTTTGGCAACTGGCACTCAGCCGTGCTTTCCGACCATCCAATCCGAAGGGCCCAGCAATGGATGGCAGGTGCTCGGGTCTGCGGGACGCATTGCGCCGACGCGCGCTATCGCACGCGCCTGAGGGTAGCCCAGCACTCGCCCTTAGGACCACCGACAAAGGCACAAAGATCCCAATCCTCAGAGCCGCATCGGGGATTTGAACCCCGGACCTACGCATTACGAGTGCGTTGCTCTACCCCCAAAGGAGGAGTCTTACGAGGGAACTCGGGAGCAAGAAGGCTCACGTCCAGACTCCTAGATTCCAGTTGTGTCATCAAGAATGTTCCCCAGATGGGCCCCGCAAGTAGCCAAGGAGTGCGACTACGTCGAAATTGCCAAATGGGATAGCGGCCAACACCTCTGGAGCTGAAGTACGACGCTTCGCAGGACGGGCGCTCCGCCATCGTCAAGCCCTGCTGACTGGAGCATGGTGCCCATGCCGCCATCACCGGCCCGGATCTTCCCAGCGCGAATTTCATCCAGAAGATCAATCACGGGGATTCCTTTCCAAGCAGATCATCATTTTTAACAAAATGGGCCTCATCAGACATAGACTCCGCCCATGGTGACAGAGGACATAAATTCATTTCCAGTCTCCCGTCGGGGGTTTTTGCTGGGTGGCCTCGGATCCACCTTGGCTGTCACAGCCACGGGGACGACGGGTCTGGTGTTACGCGCTTCTCCTTCGTATGCAGCGGAAACCTTTGTCGCCGACGTCACAGGAAGTTACGAATTTGAGGACCCTGCGACTGGGTGCTCCGTACAGGTCACCGTGGGCAACGGAGTTCGCCGGATTCGCGCGAACGGGCTTCCGAATCACAGCACCGGACAGTTCCCGAACTCCGACAACCCCAACACAATATCGGCTCAAGATTATGACTACTCCTTCCCAACAAGTCCAACTAAAAATGGAGAGTTCGTTTCTTTGTCAATTCCGCAACCTTTTGGGATCGCGGTAAACGGTGTTCTCTTTGATCCGCTTGCTGCCGAGTGGTATAACGATAATCCCAACTCCGGCTGGAGCGAGAACGCGCTGAGCCCTCTCGTTGATCTTGGTCTCGATGAGAATGACGCCCACGTTCAACCGACTGGTGCCTATCACTACCACGGAATACCCGACGGTCTCGTAGACACCATCTCAAGAAAGGGACACTCCCCGCTTATTGGATGGGCCGGCGATGGGTTTCCGATATACCTCGACCGCGGGTATAAGAAATCCCGCAATCGCGGGAGTGGTCTCAAGCGGCTTAAGTCTTCTTACAGATTACGGTCTGGTACCCGGCCAGATGGACCCGGCGGCCCCTTCGATGGAAAGTACAACGAAGATTATGAAT
This sequence comes from Gammaproteobacteria bacterium, assembly GCA_002725095.1. Taxonomy (GTDB): domain Bacteria; phylum Pseudomonadota; class Gammaproteobacteria; order Pseudomonadales; family Azotimanducaceae; genus UBA4421. Next base: position 2,026 of record PBQQ01000037.1, on the reverse strand, counting down.
ACATAAAGGGGGCAGGGGATCTGTACAGCGCAAACGGCCGGTTTCAAAAGACACCTGAATTCCCAAACGGCACGTATTGCTACATCCTGACTCGCGATTATCCCGTCATCCCGCGTGCCTTTGTAGCGGAAATCTCAACGTCGTTCGTGAAGTCAGGCGGCGCAGGCGGGGGCGGTGGTGGCCCGAGACCACCCGGTGGCCCGAGACCACCCGGTGGCCCGAGACCACCTCGCTAGGAGAGCGGTTAAGTTAAATCGGCATCCCGTTACGCATCCACGTGACCACGCTGCACGGCTAGATGCCGTCGCCAAGGCAGCAATCGAGTCGAAATTTTCCCCAAAACGAAAAGGGCAGCCAAAAATCACCGAGCCGCCTCGGGGATTTGAACCCCGGACCTACGCATTACGAGTGCGTTGCTCAACCCCCTGAGGAAGAAGAAGACACCTAAATACCGTCCTATCTGGTCACCTCACGTTGCACCATGTTGCACTGTGCTGGACGAAAAATGTTCGCAAAGTGTTCGCACTTGACCCGGGGTTACTAGTCACCCGCCCCACCCAAATAGATATGACGGCCTCCCAGATCGCCATCACCGCACGCGGTCAATTGAAAAGCATCTCGTGCGTGTGAGAACGAAAGATGGTTTCCTTTCGCTGTTATTGAGGGCAACCCGTGTTCGTGACTGTCCCATCCGGACAGGTCGTGTTCGACCACGTAACGCCGGTCAGGTACGCATCAGTCAAGTCTGCGCCGGTCAAGTTCGCGTCAGTCAAATTCGCGCCATCCATAACCGTGCTGACTAGGTATGCGTCAATCAAGTTCACGCCACTTAAGTCCAATCCCTTGGGCAGGATCTCCCCGATTAGATTCGTACCCGGACCGAACAGGAAGCCACCGATTAGTTTCCATTCCGAAGGTAATGTCGGTACACCCTTGACCCCAGGTGCAGGTCCCGATGAAACATTAGTCAAGTTTGACCCGGTCAAGTCTGCGCCATCAAGGTTTGTGCGCCATAGATCTACGCCTGTCAGGTCCAAGTTGGTCAGGTCCAAGTTGGTTAGGTCTGCGCCAGTCAGGTCCGCGTCAGGGCCTACGAGGTACCCGCGAATTAGATTCCATCCTGAAGGCAATCTAGGAGAGCCTGTTATCCCTCCCGAAGAGACACCATGCAAGTTGGCTCCGGACAGATTTGCTCCGCTTAAGTCAGCGTTACGCAGGTTCGCATTGCTCAGATTAGCGTTTTTCAGATTTGCTTTCCTCAAATTCGCACCTGTCAAAACATCCCATTGCATTTCCACGCTGTGAAGGTTTGCTCCAGAAAGGTTTACTTTGGTGAGGTTCGAATTTGTTAGGTTCGCGCGCTCCAGATTCGCTCCTGTGAGGTCCGCTTTGGTCAGGTTCACGCGGGTCATATTCGCGCGGATTAGTTTTGCTTCCTTAAAGTTAATTTTTTTCAGATTTGCGCGGTTAAGGCTTGCACGAGTAAGAATCGTGCCAGACAGATTCGCGCTTTTCAGATTGACGCCTTTTAGGTTGGCGCCTACGCATTTGGTTTTGGGTTTGAGGACACACCCGTTGATCGTTTGGGCTGACACCGGACCGACCGCAGCACCGGCTGCAAAAAGTGCAGCCGCAGCAAGCACTCCGCTAATTCTTCTAATGGAGCGCGTCACACTCATTAAATTAACACAATCGCTTACGCAATAAGAAAGCACATACTCGCAACACGTTCGAAGTGGACCGGGATCTCTTACGGACGCTGCCTTTCACAAACCCGAGAGATTCTCACTGTACCCGTAGTCAAGAGATGTCGCGGGGGTCCGGATACGGAGTCAACGAAACCTCGACTGAAACTTTTCGGACCCAGTGTGATTCAGGAGCCTGCGTCCACGTCGAGGAGGAGGGTACCTAGTCTCATTCCGGGAGTGAAGAACGAAGTTCCGAGAGCGCTGTTTAAGAGATCCTCCGCGCCGTCATGCAACGTCAAGCGGTACTGGTAATAGGCGAACTCACCATTAGGTTGCTT
>PBQQ01000036.1 GCA_002725095.1 Gammaproteobacteria bacterium | reverse complement strand
TGTCACGACCTACACCGACTATCTGCGCAGCAGAAACAAAGACGAACACGATGATCAGGAAGAATTTGATCGACTGCCAACGGATCAACTACAGATCATCGATTACCTGGTCGGGTATCAATTGATCCAGGAAATCGAACCGAGCCTTCAGCCGATCTTTAACTCCGACTATTCTGCTGTCCGTTTTATCGTCGGAACCTCCAACCTGTCAAACCGTCAACTAATCGCTTTCAATGAGCGTATCGACGGGTGGATCGGAAACAATATTTCTGACAAATACAAAGTATTGCATGGTGACAACAGCATCCTATTCGCGCGACTCAATCAGAAGATCACCGTCGAATTGCTACTGGGATTTACGCTTAGCTTCCTGTTCACCACGCTGACCATGATCGTAGGACTAAAAAATTTACGTTACGGTCTCCTCAGCATCGTCCCAAACTTATTTCCTGCGACAATCGTGTTTGGTATTTGGGGGTTCTTTGTCGGCGAGCTCAACCCTTACATTTTGATGCTTTTTTCCATCAGCATCGGATTAGTGGTGGACGATTCCGTTCACGTGTTGAGCAAATACATAGCGGCGAAACGTGAAGGCAGCAGCGTGCAGGAGGCTATTCGCTACTCTATGGACAAAGCAGGTTCCGCTATTACCATCACCACCGCGAGCTTGGCGCTTGGAACCTTTATGTTGGTGTTCTCCAATACCGAGATTTTTCAGAATGTTGCGCTATTGATCACCCCAATAATCGTGGTCGCGCTGTTTTTAGATCTACTGTTTTTGCCGCCCTTATTGATGCGCTTTGACCATTGGTTGGATCGACGTGGTAACAAACCGGTGGAGCAAGTTTGAGCGCAGTTGGCGGCGAGTGGTCGAAGCTGTGGTGCGAGGCTTTATACGAACGTTTTTATAAGGAATAGCAGCTATGACGCATTCGGCACTGGAGTCGTCTGCGAGCTTTCACGAAGCTCTGTTTGTCGATGTTCAGTTCGCAATGTCGGAGATTCATGACAGTGAATTTGATGCCTGTGCATTTCATGGATGCGATTTCTCCTCAGCGGTTTTTACGGGGTGTNGTTTTCTCGATTGCGACTTCCAAGACTGCAATTTTAATGTGGCGGAATTTCGCCGCAGCCGCATGCAGCTTAGCCAGTTCCGTGGTTGTAAACTTACGGGCATCAACTGGACCCTTATGGACTGGCGTGGTTTTGCTTTGGAACCACCCTTCAGCTTTGTTCGTTGCGATCTGAGTTACGCNGTCTTTGCAGAACTGGATNTGGCNCAACTGNTCATGCACGAGTGCNACGCGTGTGAAGCGGANTTTGTAGNAAGCAATTTAACAGGTTCCGACTTTCACCAGACTGATTTTGCCGGTGCCCGATTCCACCGCACAAAGTTAGATCAATGTCAGTTTCAACAAGCGTATAATTTCACCATCGACCCGACGCAGAATTCTCTAAGCAATGCCCGTTTTAGCAGTCCAGAAGTGTTCAATTTGCTCGCGCCATTTAAGATCAAGATTGATGATGGCGGATCTCCCAGTTAACGAATCGTTCGAATTTCATGCCTAATTCGCCGTCGAAGCACGGGCATGACTTTTGGATGCAACAGGCGCTTGAGCTGGCGCAACGCGCTGCTGAAATGGGTGAAGTGCCGGTGGGTGCACTGGTGGTTCGGGGCGGTGAGATTATTGGTGAGGGATGGAATCAGAGTATCGCTCTTGACGATCCAACAGNCCACGCAGAGGTTTTGGCGCTGCGTGATGCGGCGCGCAAAATCGGCAATTATCGGCTGCCTGAGACGACGCTTTATGTCACTGTAGAACCGTGCATGATGTGCCTTGGAGCGAGTATTCATGCGCGCATTGCGCGGATTTGTTACGGCGCGCCGGAACCTAAGGCGGGTGCGCTGGTGAGTAGTCCCATCAGTCAGCGAGCGCACTTTAACCATTTTCCGCATGTGTCAGGTGGCGTGCTTGCTGATGCGTGCAGTGAGGTGATGAGCACCTTCTTTGCGGCCCGGCGCCGGCAACAGCAGCACGAAAAAAAACTGCGAGATGGCAAGGTGTGACGAGTGGGTCGGGTAACAAATGATAGGGCTTGCATGGCGTTGAACGTATCGGATTTATCTAAGGACACGGATGATCAATAACTCAGATTCGGAGCCGCTCGNCGTCCAAGTGCTCGCTGGACCGCCAGCGCTGAGTCAATTTGCTTTGCAACGCATGCAAAGACAGGTGCCGAGTATCACCTACGCTGAATTTGTGCATGTGTTGCAGGTGCGNGCCTCGTTNGCGGGCNAATCGTTGCAGCGANCCGAACAGTTACTGCGCTATGGGCCGCAGCAGCAGATGCCACAGCGCGCTGGTCAGCGCAGCCATACCGTGCTGCCGCGGCGCGGCACTATTTCGCCTTGGTCGAGTAAAGCGACGGATATTTTTGCGTTGTCTGGCTTAGTTGAGGTTGTTCGAGTAGAACGCGGTGTGCGCTGGTTCACGCACCAAGACTCTGGTTTTACGGCAGACGAAACTGCCCATCTGTTCGATCGAATGACAGAAGAATGTTGGCGCGAAGAAGATTTTCGGCGCATCTTTACTCAGGCCGACCCCGCGCGCCTAGGTCATATAGGGTTGTTGTCTGAGGGCGTGCGAGCGCTGCAACAAGCCAATACAACGTTGGGTTTGGCCTTGTCCGAGGACGAAATCGACTATCTGCACGCCGCTTATAATCAGCTTGAGCGCGACCCAACCGACGTAGAACTGATGATGTTTGCGCAAGCAAATTCGGAACATTGTCGACACAAGATTTTCAATGCGGATTGGATGGTCGATGGTGTGGCGCAGCCTAAGTCGCTGTTTGCGATGATTCGTAATACCTATCAGCAGATCAACGGTCAGGGCATTCTCAGCGCATACAGCGATAATGCGGCCGTGATCGAAGGCCACTCGGTGGCTCGGTTGTCGGTGCAGGGTTCGGCAGACTACACCTTCGAATCCGCTCCGGCGCATATATTGATGAAGGTGGAAACGCATAATCATCCCACCGCGATTGCACCCTTTTCGGGTGCTGCGACGGGTTCTGGCGGCGAAATTCGTGACGAGGGTGCCGTCGGTCGAGGGTCTAAGCCTAAGGCCGGACTCAGTGGCTTCACGACCTCGCATCTTAATATTCCAGATGCACCGCAGCCGTGGGAATTGACGACAGGAAAGCCTGAGCATATGGCCACGGCGTTGGAGATCATGCTTGAAGGGCCGATCGGCGCGGCGAGCTTCAATAATGAGTACGGTCGGCCAGCGATTTGCGGTTATTTTCGCAGTTTCGAAATGCCTGAACAAAGTCTTCAGTCAGANACGACCGAAGTTGTGCGTGGTTATCATAAGCCCGTAATGATTGCCGGTGGTGTTGGCTCCGTGCGCGCCGAGCATGTCCAAGCGCGACCGTTTCCAAAGGGCACCGCACTTGTGGTGTTGGGTGGTCCAGCCATGTTGATTGGTTTAGGCGGTGGCGCGGCGTCGAGTATGGCGTCGGGTGCAAGTTCCTCGGACCTAGACTTCGCCTCGGTGCAGCGGGGCAATCCGGAAATGGAGCGNCGCTGTCAGGAAGTCATTGATGGCTGTTGTGCGNTGGGCGAGGCTAATCCGATCCTGTTGATCCATGATGTGGGTGCCGGTGGTCTGTCCAATGCGTTGCCAGAACTCATTGACGACGCCGAATCAGGTGGCCGTATTCGGTTGCGTGATGTGCTCAACGCCGATTTAGGCATGTCGCCGCTGGAAATCTGGTGCAATGAGGCTCAAGAGCGCTATGTGCTTGGGATTGAGCAAACTCAGCTCGAACAATTTGCGGCCTTGTGTGAGCGCGAGCGATGCCCCTATGCCGTTGTTGGCGAGTCTACGGATGACGGTCAACTTATGGTGGCGGACGAATGGTTTGATAACCATCCGGTAGCGCTGCCTTTGAATGTTCTGTTGGGTAAGGTGCCGAAGACCCAGCGTCAGTTTCAGCGCAGTAAACCGAGTTTGCCGACGTTGGATCTGACCGCGGTCACATTGGCCGAGGCCTTGCCTAGGGTGTTGCGGTTTCCAACTGTGGCCAGCAAGAAATTTCTCATTACGATTGGCGACCGTAGCATCACCGGGCTGGTGGCGTGCCAGCCCATGGTCGGTGCTTGGCAGGAGCCGGTTGCCGATGTAGCGGTGACCCTGAGCGGCCACCAAACGTTTTCTGGCGAAGCCTTTGCCATGGGCGAACGCAGTCCGTTGGCGTTGATTAATCCTGCCGCAGCTGCGCGTATGACGGTTGCAGAAACCCTGACCAACCTCGTGGCCGCTGATCTTANTGCGTTAGATCGCGTGGTGTTGTCTGCAAACTGGATGGCGGCGGCAGGNAGCGACCTAGAGGATCAAGCGCTTTTTGACGCCGTCACCGCGGTGGGCGAAGAATTCTGCCCCACTCTGGGTATCGCAATACCCGTAGGTAAAGATTCCTTGTCTATGCAAACACGCTGGCAACAGGCGGGTATGGATAAGCGCGTTGTTTCGCCGCTTACACTTATTGTTTCTGGCTTTGCGCCGGTCGATGATGTCCGCAGAACTCTTACGCCGGTTGTGCAGCCTGAGGTCAGTAGTGAGCTGGTGTTGTTGGAGTTTGGTCAGCGGCGCATGGGCGGCAGCTGTTTAGCACAGGTTTATGGTCAGCTGGGCGATACTGCGCCTGATGTTGACGACGCCCTTGCATTCAAGGCGCTGCTGGATTGGTTGCTTGATGCGAAGCGCCGGGGCGTAATTTTAGCGTTGCATGACCGCTCGGATGGTGGGTTGATCACCACATTGCTGGAGATGGCGTTTGCCAGCCGTCTAGGTTTAGACATCGATATAGAGGCCACGGAAGATCTGGTCTCGGCGTTATTTAATGAAGAGATTGGTTTTGTTGCTCAAGTGCAGTCATCCCAGTTGGCCGAGCTAAGCGCTACGGCGCCCTGCGTAGTGAAGCCGGTAGCGCGTATGCGCGACGACGAACGCGTGCGGATTAATCATGGCGAGCAGTTGGCGGCAGAATACAGTCGCGGTGAATTACAGCAGCTCTGGGCCGAGACCAGTTATCGCATGCAGCGTATGCGTGACAGTGAAGTATGCGCGGATGAGGAATTTGCCGAGATATTGCGTGCTCGGCACGATGACCCGGGGCTAAGCTCGAAGCTCACCTTTGATCCTGCTGCGCGGTCAATGGGCGGCGCTTATATAAATACAGGCGCCAAGCCCACTATGGCGGTGTTGCGGGAACAGGGCGTGAACGGGCAGTTGGAAATGGCGGCGGCGTTTGACGCGGCCGGCTTTCGCTGTGTCGACGTGCATATGTCGGATCTGATTGGTGGTCAGCGTACGTTAGCGGAGTTCGACAGTCTGGTTGCCTGTGGCGGGTTTTCCTATGGGGATGTGCTTGGCGGTGGTGGTGGCTGGGCTAAGACCGCGCTGTTTAATGACCAAGTTCGACAGCAGTTTGCAGATTATTTCCGTNGTGATGCGTTGGTGCTGGGGGTCTGTAATGGCTGCCAAATGCTTGCGCAGATGGCAGAGCTTATACCCGGTGCTGAGCATTGGCCGCGGTTTGTGCGTAATCGTAGCGAGCAATTTGAAGGTCGGGTGGTCATGGTCAAGGTTGCTGCGAATACTTCGCCATGGTTGGACAGTATGCAGGGCAGTGTTATGCCGGTTGCTATTGCTCATGGTGAGGGACGCGCTGAATTTTCTGCGGCGCAGGATTTAAACCGTTTGCGCGAACAGGGCCAGGTCGCCTTCAATTATGTCGATGCGCAGCATCAAATCACCGAGCGTTATCCCTGCAATCCTAATGGTGCGAGTCAAGGGCTTGCCGGCCTGACCGCAGCCGACGGGCGGGTGTTATTAATGATGCCGCATCCAGAGCGCGTATTTCGCAGTTGTCAAAATGTGGTGGCAGATCCTGAATGGGGCGATTTCGGACCATGGATGCGCTTGTTTGATAACGCGCGCAAAACGCTATAGCGCTGTTGGCGGTCAGGGCGATCGTCGTTTGAACTCTAGGTCCTGATAGTGGGTTGGATAAAGGTCGGTTTTGCGATCGGCAAAATAGTGTTGCAGGGTAATATTGATCACCGGAAACGCCAGNTCATCCCATGGAATGTCNTGTTCGGAAAATAACTCGACCGCTAGAGATTCCGGACCACTGCTGTAGTTAGGGCCTTCGAGGTCAGCGCGAAAAAACGTATACACCTGAGAAATATGCGGCAGGCTGAATACGGTATACAGGTGTAAATTGCTGACGAGCGCATTTGCCTCTTCCATCGTTTCTCGTGCAGCACCTGCAGCGATCGTCTCGGAATTTTCCAGATAGCCGGCGGGCAGGGTCCAGTAACCCTCGCGTGGGGCTATGGCGCGTTTGCACAATAACACCTGGTCGCGCCAAATCGGCAGCGTGCCGGCGACGATGCGTGGGTTTTGATAATGAATGGTGTGGCACTCGGTACAGACCGCGCGCGGCAAGCTGTCGCCCTCAGGAACTTTGACTTCGACGCGAGCGCCACAGGAGCTGCAATAATTCATAGAAACAGTATACCGGTAATAGGGGTCGGTAGGCGTAGTGGTACTTAGGCAAGCCCTTCATTACCATGACATAAAACGGAGGGTTAAATGCTGTATCAACTTGATGACCTGCAGGTGCGGGCAAGCGGCGACTATTGGGTCGCCGACAACGCTACGGTGTTGGGCAGTGTGCTGTTGTGTCAAGACTCCAGCGTTTGGTTCAACGCAGTATTACGGGGTGATACGGAACTGATCACAGTGGGCGAGGGATCTAATGTTCAAGACGGTTCGGTACTGCATACCGATCTGGGTTATCCAATCAATATTGGTCCGCATGTCACCATTGGTCATAAAGTAATGTTGCACGGTTGCGACATCGGTGAAGGGTCGCTGATTGGCATTAACTCGGTGGTGCTGAACGGGGCGAAGATTGGCAAGAATTGCATTATCGGTGCCAATGCTCTGATTACCGAAGGCAAGGAAATTCCGGATAATTCCATGGTTATGGGATCGCCTGGCAAGGTCGTTCGGACGTTGACTGAAGAACAAGGTGCAGCGATTCGCATGGGTGCAAAGCACTATGTCGAAAATTCGCGGCGTTTTCGCGATGGTTTGGTTGCGCAGACCACCGCGTTGCAAAATTAAAAGGGGACGTTGCGATGAGCGACCAGCCAGCACGAATAGGCACGCCACTCTGTGCCACGGCGACGCGGGTTATGTTGTTAGGCAGTGGTGAACTGGGCAAGGAAGTCGCCCTCGAACTGCAGCGGTTGGGTGTGGAAGTCATCGCTGTTGACCGCTACCCGAATGCTCCGGCGATGCAAGTCGCGCATAGCAGCCACGTCATCGATATGCTGGACGAGTCGGCTTTGCGCGCATTGATCAAGAAAGAACAGCCAGATCTAATCGTGCCAGAGATAGAAGCCATCGCTACGNCGATGCTGGTTGAACTGGAAGCACAAGGGCAACGGGTTATTCCCACTGCGATGGCAGCACGGTTGACTATGGATCGCGAGGGCATTCGTAAGCTGGCGGCGCAAACCCTCGAAGTACCGACCTCACCGTTTCGGTTTGCCGAAAGCTACGAAGNGTATCAGCTCGCNATTGCTGAAATAGGCTTGCCCTGTGTAGTCAAACCGGTGATGTCCAGTTCCGGCAAAGGGCAGTCGACGCTGCGCACCGAAGCTGATGTTGATCCCGCATGGCGTTACGCGCAAGACGGCGGACGTGGGGCAGCGGGTAAGGTGATCGTTGAGGGGTTTGTGGATTTTGAGTATGAAATCACGCTGCTCACGGTGCGTCATGTCGGAGGCACGAGTTTTTGCGAACCCATTGGTCACCGCCAAGTGGGCGGCGACTATCAAGAATCTTGGCAGCCGCAGCCNATGGACCCCGAGGCGTTAGAAGAGTGCCAGCGCATTGCCGAGCAGGTCACCGCAGCTTTAGGTGGTTGGGGGCTGTTCGGGGTGGAGTTCTTTATTAAAGGCACACAGGTCTATTTTTCTGAAGTCAGTCCGCGACCTCATGACACCGGGATGGTGACTCTTATCAGTCAAGACCTGAGTGAATTTGCGCTGCATGTTCGCGCTATTCTGGGACTGCCGATACCGAATATTCGGGCGCGCGGGGCAGCGGCATCGGCGGTTATTCTCGCCCACGGCGAATCTACTGCGCTCAGTTATAGCGGTGTCGATCAGGCGCTTGCAGTGGCTGACACACAAGTTCGCTTGTTCGGCAAACCGGAGGTGAACGGTGAGCGCCGAGTGGGCGTTGCTTTAGCATTGGATGACAGCGTAGAAAGCGCTCGACAACGCGCGATGCAGGCTGCTGCCCACGTCACCGTGCATTACGGCTAATAAGCACCGTCCTTGGCAATAGGACATGTCGGGGATATAGTCCTCTTATGAGTTTAGCCAGTAGACCATGTCTTCCACTAATAATCGCTTCTGCGGTGGGTTTGCGCGTGCGCAAGCATGAGGCGGATTTGAACGGCAAAGACTCTGGCCAGTTATCTCTTTTGGCGCTGCTAGCGCTGAACCTGCTGCCGGTTGCACCGGCACAATAATCAAACCCCAGCGCACGACTAGCGCACCCAGAACCAAAACAGCAGCCCCACACAGGACGTGTGGACTCAGGTATATTGCAACTGCCGTGCATATTATTTGCTGGCGATGACGGGGAACGACGATATGTCCAAGGGCATTAACATGAATCATCAATCGCAAGGTGGCCGCGCCGTTGGCGCGATGCCATTTCAAAAGTANAAAGCGTTTCAGCCCATAGACTTGCCAGACCGCCNATGGCCCAGCCGGGTTCTCGANCATGCGCCACGTTGGTGCAGTGTCGACCTGCGCGATGGCAANCAAGCGCTNATTGATCCTATGAATGTAGACGAAAAACTGCGCCTATGGGATTTGTTGTTGGACATTGGTTTTGCAGAAATTGAGGTGGGTTTTCCGGCCGCGTCGCAGCCAGACTTTGATTTCATTCGTCGTATCATTGATGAAGGGCGTATTCCGTCTGGCGTTAGCATTCAGGTGCTCTGCCAAGCGCGTGAAGAATTGATTGCACGNTCGGTAGAAGCCTTAGACGGCGCGCCGAATGTCATTTTTCATTTGTACAACTCGACCTCGGAGCTGCAGCGCCGAGTGGTCTTTGGCATGGATCGCCAGGGCATTATTGATCTTGCTGTTCAAGGCACCGAAATGGTTCGACAAGGCCTAGAAGGCTCGGCGTCAAATGTCACTTTTGAATATTCGCCGGAAAGTTTTACCGGTACGGAGTTGGATTTTGCTGCCGAGATTTGCACTGCAGTAGCCGACACCTGGGGAGCAACACCAGATGATCCACTGATCATTAATCTGCCGGCTACGGTCGAAATGGCGACGCCAAACATCTATGCGGATCAAATCGAATGGTTTTGTCGAAACTTTCCGCGACGCGACAGTGCTGTAATTAGCCTGCANACCCACAATGATCGAGGTACCGGTGTTGCCGCCACTGAATTGGGCTTAATGGCGGGTGCGCAACGGGTCGAGGGTACGCTGTTTGGTAACGGCGAACGCACCGGCAACTGCGATATCGTTACCGTGGCGATGAATATGTTCAGTCAGGGTATAGACCCAACTTTAGATCTTCGGCGCATGCCAGAGATTCGACAGATCGCTGAAGCGGTAACTAAGCTGGACGTGCATGAACGTCACCCCTATGCCGGAGAGCTGGTGTTCACTGCTTTTTCTGGTTCCCATCAAGACGCGATTAAGAAAGGCATGTCGAAGGTCGACCGCAGCAGTTGGGAGGTGCCTTATTTGCCGATCGACCCAGAGGATGTGGGCAGTTCCTATAAAGAAACTGTGCGGGTTAACAGCCAGTCCGGCAAAGGCGGCGTAGGATTTTTGCTGGAGGAGCACCATGGGTTGGCTCTGCCGCGCGATTTGTTGGTGGAATTCAGCGCCCATGTGCAACAACTGACTGAACAATTAGACCGTGAAGTAAAACCTGATGAGATCTTCCAGGCGTTGGTGGATACCTATGGCTCTGAAAATGGCCCCTATCGTTTGATGGATTACGATCTTTTGCCGGGGCAAGACGAGGATCAACGTTGTGTCGCTAGGGTGGAAGTGTCCGACAACTTAGTCACCGTTGATGGTGAAGGGTCGGGGCCTATTGAAGCGTTCGTTAATGCGATGGTTGAAACTTTGAACGAGCCGCTGACGGTTTTGGGTTACCAAGAAAACGCCTTGGGCACGGGTTCTGATGCTCAAGCGATTTGCATTTTGGCGATTGACGATCCAGAAACCGAGGGGCGTTGCTATGGCCTTGGTGTCAGTCGCAACACCATCACGGCAAGTCTGAATGCGATCGTCAGTGCGCTGAATCGGCGTTGGGCAAAGAGCTAGAACCGCTGGCGCTTCTCATCATCTGGGATTTAAGCGCGCAGTGCGGCGCTCGCGCGGTAGAGAATTATTGATGAGTCGTAGCGCTGTCGTCATCGACTCTACGAATGCGTAAAGACCGAATAATATTGTCCTTAATTTGCACTGTCTCAATCTGATACTCGTTAATTTGAATACATAGGTTGAATTCTGGAATGGTCTCTAGATGTTCCAGTACAAACCCGTTCAGTGTCTTTGGCCCGTTGGTGGGCAGGTTCCAGCGCAATGCTCGGTTGATGTCGCGTAACATGGCCATTCCGTTGATTAAGAAAGTACCGTCGGCCTGAGCTGTGATCGCTGCGATGTTGGCGGCAAAGTCGCTGGTGAATTCGCCAACTATTTCTTCCAAGATATCCTCGAGAGTTACGATGCCTAGGATGTCACCGTACTCGTCTACAACCAATGCAAAGCGCTGTTTTTCCTTCTGGAAATTCAGCAATTGAGTGTGCAGTGGTGTCGCCTCAGGCACGTAATAAGGTTCGCGGGCCAGTTGCAGAAGATCAGCTTTGGTAAATTCCTTTGCGTTTAACAGGCTCGCAAGACGACGCAGGTGTAGAACGCCTAACATGTTGTTGAAGTTGTCTTTGTAGATGGGCAGCAGGGTGTACTGACTGACAGCGACGCTGGCTAAGATGTCGGCCATGTCATCGTCGATATCAACACAGACCATTTCGGTTCGTGGAATCATGATGTCGTTCACGGTCAAAGTTTCCAGATCCAATAAGCGTGTCATCATGGTCTGGCGTTCTCCAACCGAGCGCGCGCCCTCGCTGACTACCGTGATCAATTCGTCTTTAGTCAGTTGGTCGTCACCCTCGCTGCGCTCGCTGAGGAACGGTTTAACCAGAGCGTTGCTGAAGCCGTTTATGAGCAGCACGACTGGGTGCAGTAATTTGGCTAATGGTGCGAGGACGAAGACCGCTTTGAGTGCCCAGGCATCGGGTCGCTCTGCCGCCAGTGTTTTGGGCGCGACTTCTGCGAAAATAAGAAACGTGAGCGTCAGTACCCAAGGCGCGAGTAATACCCCCGTGTCGCCTAAAAGGTTATAGCCGATGATCGTCGCGATAGTCGCAGCGCTGAAATTAACTAAATTGTTGCCTACCAAGATAACGCCGAGAAGGCGATCCTGACGTTTCAACATCCTACTGGCTTTGCGCGCGCCGCGATGGCCGCGTTTTACCATGTGCCGTAAGCGGTAGCGATTTAGGGCCATCATGGCGGTTTCGGTGCCCGAGAAGTATGCGGACAGTAAAATCAGCAAGGCAATGCTGAGGAATAAATACAGTGTTGGGGTCTCGGCGCTGATCATGGTTGCAGCAAATACTCGAATACAAATTTACTGCCGACATAGCCCAGCAACAATAGTCCGAAGGCACTAAGGTTCCAACGCACGGCGGTAATCCCGCGCCAGCCCAGCACATGATGACCGAGCAAGAAGGCGACGTAGATGAGCCAAGACAATGTGGTCAGCACGGTGTGATGGGCTACCCGTTGAGCGAACATATCGTCTAAGAACAAGAGCCCCGTGAAAATTGCCAGACTGAGCAATACAGTGCCGATCCACAACATGGCGATAAGCAGCCGCTCCATGGTCTCAAGCGCGGGCAGCATCCGGTAAAAACCTGTATCTAGGCGTTGCAGTTGCTTATCTTGGAATGCCAGCAGAATGGATTGTAGGGCCGCAGTCATCAGTCCCGCATAGGCGGTTAATGACAAAATAATGTGCGCACTTTGGGCGCTGTTGATCGCCAGTTGGGTGCTGTTGCCGGGTTCTATGATGAGCAAAGCCAGTGAGTTGATCACTGCGATGGGAAACAACAATAAATTGACGCTGATTACAGGTAGGCGAGTGTTCGCCAAGGCGACGACAGCGACCATAACTACCGCGATATAGTTGCATACGTGCACCAGCGCAAGGTCGATGCCCGCATTGGTTACTAAGGCGGAAAAGGTTGCCCAGCCATGACACGCGACAGCCGCCAATCCCAACAATGCGACGCGCTGTTGGATTTTTTTACCCGGCTCTATTGTTCCAGTAACCGGCTCTATTACGCCCGCTGTTTGTTTTTGCGCTGTGACCAGCTGTGCAAAGCCAAGCGCATAAAAAGCGATGGCCGCGTAAGCAGAAATGGATGCGGATTCGTTCATGAAGTCCGGCGCTGATAAGCGCTCGTAAGCCCAGTGTCTATGATAAGTCGTCGTAATGTTGGGAGAGGAAGTTTGGCATAAGCCAGCGTTGCCGTGAAGCCGCCTTTGCGGCGCGTTAAAACCGCCTAGAGCGTGCGCATGCGCCTAAAGGTCTTGCAGCCGGGCGTTGTGCAATAGCGTGACTAGAGTGGTTCGCGCTATAATTCTGGTCCCCGCGTAATAGCTCCTACTATGTTTGAGAACCTATCAGAAAGACTGTCGGCTAGCCTAAAGCAGATCAGCGGCAAGGCGCGCTTGAACGAGAGTAACATCAGTGACGCGTTGCGTGATGTGCGCGTTGCCTTGCTCGAAGCAGACGTCGCTCTGCCGGTAGTAAAAGAATTCATTGAGCAGGTGCGCAGCAAAGCGCTGGGTCAGGCGGTTATAACGGCCCTTAACCCAAGCGAAGCGTTCATCAAGATTGTTCATGAAGAGCTTGTCGCGGTCATGGGCGCCGCGGATAACAGTCTTGATTTAGCAACGGCGCCCCCGGCGGTAATTCTTATGGCGGGGCTGCAGGGAGCAGGGAAAACGACCACTGTCGCGAAGCTGGCGCGGCTGCTCAAAGAGCAGCAGAAAAAACGCGTGGCCGTAGTCAGTGCGGACGTCTATAGGCCTGCAGCAATTGAACAACTGCGAACTCTGGCGACTGAGGTTGGAGTAACGTTTATCGAGTCCTCGGCCGATCAAGCGCCCGTTGCAATCGCGACGGCCGCCGTTCAGAGCGCGAAGCAGCAGTTGGCGGATGTGTTGCTTGTGGATACCGCCGGCCGGCTTGCCGTGGATGAAGCCATGATGGCTGAAATCAAGCAGTTGCACGCCAGCATCAAACCGATCGAAACGCTGTTCGTGGTCGATGCAATGACTGGTCAGGACGCTGCGAACACCGCCAAGGCCTTCAACGACGCGCTGCCGCTAACGGGTATTGTGCTTGCAAAAACTGATGGAGATGCGCGTGGTGGTGCGGCCTTAAGTGTTCGTACCATCACCGGTAAGCCGATTAAGTTCTTAGGCAGTGGGGAAAAAACTGACGCGCTAGAAGTCTTTCATGCCGATCGTATTGCCTCGCGCATATTAGGTATGGGCGATGTTTTGTCGCTCATCGAAGAGGCCGAGCGCAAAGTCGACAAGACTAAGGCTCAGCGGTTTGCGCGCAAGATGCAGCAGGGCCAAAAGTTTGATCTAGAGGATTTCCGAGATCAGCTGCAGCAGATGGCCAATATGGGTGGTTTGAGCAGTATGCTCGATAAACTGCCGGGTATGGGCCAGTTGCCTGCCAATGCCCAGGCGCAGTTGGACGACGGACAGTTTAAACGTATGGGCGTAATTATCGACTCTATGACCGTACGCGAACGGCGTTTTCCGGATTTGCTTAACGGATCGCGAAAGCAACGCATTGCCGCAGGCAGTGGCAGCCAAATTGCCGACATCAATCGTCTGTTGAAACAGCACAAACAAATGCAAAAGATGATGAAAAAAGTGGGTAAGAAAGGCGGTATGCAAAAGATGATGCGTGGCATGCAAGGAATGCAGCTTCCCGGGGGCGGCATGCCACCGGGTATGCGTCGCCGTTAGTCTAGGATTTAAGTCCATGCGAAACCTGCTGCTGGTTGTTGTTGCCATAGCGGGCATTGCCGCCGGTTGGCAGTTGCGTAGCGTGACTGCAGAGCGCACGGCGTCTGCAACTGGGGCGGCGGCGTTAACGGCTAAGCAGATGGCGTCCGATCCGGTTGCAACGCAGCGGCCATTGTCAAAGGCAAGCCGGTCGGTGGCGGAGCCACACCTTGATGAATCGACACCGGCGCTTAGTGCGATGGAGTCGCTGGAGGCGTTTTATGATGTGCTGGGTCGTGCAGATTCAGGGCGTGAAGCGGCGGTTAGAGCGCAACTTCAGCGGTTTATCAACGCACACAGTGGGCAACTGGCGAACCAACAGCGCTGGTCAGAATTATTGGCATTTTATCAGCGTTTAGTGAACTTAGATCCGCATACCGCCGAGCACTACTATCGGCTGGCTGAAGTGCAGGTGCAGCTGCAACTGTATGACCAGGCGCTGTATTCACTGTATTTTATTCTGCAGGACGCGGTAATGGGTGCCAAGGCTCAGGCGCTAGAGCGGCGGATTAATCAGCGGTTGCAGTTCGCCGAAGGAATAACCGTGCCACTGCTCAAACACGGTGTTCATCATGTAGTGGAAGCACGACTTTCGTCGAGTGAGTTGAGGTTGCTCTTAGATACTGGGGCGTCAATTACAACGCTGACTCCAGATGCTGCCCGCCGTTTAAACCTTCGTTATGATTTGAGTCGTTCCATCAGTCTGGCAACGGCCGGTGGGTTGGTCTCAGCTCCGCTGATCGAGGTCTCTGGCTTTATGGTTGGTGAGGCCGAAGTTGATCGCCTGCAGGTGGGTATTCTGCCGTTAGTGGGCGCTGACGGTTTTGATGGTCTCTTGGGGATGAATTTTTTGCAGCGGTTTGCCAGTTCGATCAATCAGCAAGACGGCGTGCTGCATCTGCAAAATAAGCGCGAGTAGATTAAAGACTAACTTAGGGGCGAAGATGACGGCTTATGTGATTGCAACAATTAATATCCATGACCGTGAGCGTTACGGCGAATACGAAGCCGGTTTTATGGCTATTTTCTCCAATTATGGTGGAGCCATGCTCGGTGTGGATGAAGCCCCGCAAGTGCTCGAAGGGGATTGGTCTTATACCCGCACAGTGTTGATCGGATTTGCGTCGGTCGACGGCGCTGAAAATTGGTTTTTCAGTCCTGAATATCAGGCGCTGGCCAAGCATCGTCACGCGGCAGCAGAGACCCACTGTGTGATTGTTAAAGGCGTACAGACGTAAATAGACCCGCGCGAGAGTGAGCCGTAAGCCATTTGCATGTCCCTTGCGTTGCTATAGAATACGTCGCCTCCGAAATTCGACCTTTGGTAAACAGAGAACATTATGGTAACGATACGTCTTGCACGTCATGGCGCAAAGAAGAGTCCTTTTTATCACGTCACAGTAGCGGACCAGGCGCGCTCGCGTGATGGCCGTTTTGTCGAGCGCGTGGGGTTTTATAATCCTGTAGCGAAAGGTCAAGCCGAAGCATTGCGTCTGGATTTGGATCGTATTGACTACTGGGTCGGTGTTGGCGCGCAGCCCAGTGACCGGGTCAAGCAATTGATCACGATGGCGCGTAAACAACAACCCACAGAAGCAGCCACGGCTACCGCCGAGTAGTTGTCGCGCGCATCAGCGATGCGCGTTTTGTAAAGCCCAGGCTGCCATATGTCCCAAGACAATGTCGTAGTGGGTCGACTGGGACGGTCTTTCGGCGTTAAAGGCTGGCAGCACTTACAGTCTTTCACCTCTCCTCGTGACAATCTTTTGTCCTATCAACCGTGGTTTCTGCGGTCGCACAATAGCGACAAATGGCAGCGTATCGAAGATTATGAAATCCAAAATCACAATGACGGTTACTTGGTGCGTCTTGCGGGCGTCGAGCAACGTGAAACTGCCCAGAAATTCAGCGGCAGCCTCCTAGGCACCCCCGCTGAGATGCTTGGCCAGACCGCAGATGGGGAGTTTTATTGGCACCAGTTGATCGGCTGCGATGTCCTTAACGAACAGGGGGAAGCGCTGGGTCAGGTTATCGGCTTGTTGGAAACGGGCGCCCATGATGTATTGCAGATTGCGCGCCAAGGGCAGCCGTTGTTGGTGCCATTTGCTGACCCTTACATAATCGATGTGAATCTTGCGGAACGGCGGATTATGGTGATGTGGCCTTCGGAATGGAACGACTAAATCTATGTGGATAGGGGTTATTACGCTGTTTCCGGATATGTTTGAGGCGGTGGTCCGCGAAGGTGTATTCGGCCGAGCGGTGGCGTCGGGGGTGGTGAACATTGATTTCTTCAACCCTCGTGACTACACCGCCGACCGACACCGCACGGTCGACGATCGGCCCTATGGCGGTGGCGCGGGGATGGTGATGAAGGTGGCGCCGCTGCAGGCTGCGGTTATGGCGGCTAAAGAACGAGCCCCGACAGATACGCCGGTGGTGTTAATGAGTCCGCAGGGACGAACCTTCAATCAGGCTGAGGTCGGTTCGTACCGAGACAGCGCGGGCTTGATTCTGGTTTGCGGCCGATATGAGGGCATTGATGAACGTTTTATAAGTCGCTGGGTGGATCTTGAATGGTCCGTTGGGGACTATGTGCTCAGTGGCGGTGAATTGCCGGCAATGGTGGTGATGGATGCGATCGCGAGGCACCTGCCAGGCACCTTAGGCAATCAAATGTCCGCTATGGATGAATCTTATCTTGATGCGACGCTCGATTACCCTCACTATACGCGCCCCGAAACTTTGGCTTCGGAAAAGATACCGCCACAGCTGCTCAGTGGAGACCACGGGCAGGTGCGGAGATACCGACGCCGTGAGGCGTTAAAACGCACTCTGGAGCGACGTCCCGAATTGTTAACCCGTATGACATTCGGTGCCCAGGATCGGGAGTTGCTGTTAGAAATTTTTGCCGACCGTCAGCCAGATTAGGCGATGTATTGGAGATAAAGATGCGCAGAAATAAAGTGATCCAAGAAATTGAAGACCGCCAGTTGGCGGAGATACCCGAATTTCGTCCTGGCGATACCGTGAGCGTGCAGGTGCGCGTTAAAGAGGGCAGTCGCGAACGTTTGCAGGCCTTCGAGGGTGTGGTCATTGGCATTAAAAGCCGTGGTATCAATTCGGCGTTTGTCGTGCGCAAAATTTCTCACGGTGTCGGCGTTGAGCGAACATTTCAAACTCACAGCCCGCTGATTAATCAGATTGAAGTTAAGCGGCGCGGAGATGTGCGACAGGCTAAGCTCTACTACTTGCGGGAGCGTTCGGGTCGTTCTGCGCGTATCAAAGAAAAAATCAAAAAGTAGACGCCTTCGAAGGGTTGTTTATAGTGATGGCTTGAACTTAAAGCCGTCCCTTGCATGCCCATACGCGAGTCGAATCAAAGTTTAAGCGACGAGATATCAGACTACCTTGACGCGCTGTGGTTGCAGCGCGGTCTGAGCGAAAATACTCTGGCCGCCTACCGTCGCGACCTCGCCCTTACGGAACATTGGTTGGTTCAGACCGATCGAGCCACTAAGCTAATGCAAGCCAGCGCCGAAGACCTCGGTGCTTATAATGAAATGCGTAACGGCCAGAATATCGCGCGGCGTTCGGCAGCGCGTTGGCTTAGCTCGGTGCGCGGATTTTTTCGTTATTTGTTGACCGAGCAGCGGCTCCAAGAGGATCCCACCCAATTTCTTGAGCACCCCAAGCAGGCTCGGTCACTGCCCGGAAGTTTGGCTGCGCAAGATGTGGAGAATCTGCTTGCGGCGCCGGATGTAACGACTGCGATCGGGCTCCGTGATCGGGCGATGTTAGAAGTGCTGTATGCCTGTGGGCTGCGTGTATCCGAGCTTGTGGCGTTGCAACTGGCCAGCGTGAATCCGCGACAAGGTGTTGTGCGGGTCATCGGTAAAGGCAACAAGGAGCGGATTGTGCCTGCAGGCGAAGCAGCTCTGCATTGGTTACAACGTTACCTGCTCGAAGCCCGCGCACAATTGATTCCGGCGGGGGGCAATATTTTATTTCCCAGCCGTTTGGGTCGGACAATGACCCGGCAAACTTTTTGGCATGCCATTAAGCGCTATGCGCGGGTGGCGGCTATTCAAAAAGACATCTCGCCTCACACCCTGCGCCATGCATTTGCTACCCATCTCGTGGATAATGGCGCAGACCTGCGTGCGGTGCAGATGATGCTTGGGCACAGCGATTTGTCCACGACCCAGATCTACACCCATGTTGCGCAGCAGCGTCTTCAATCGTTATTACGAAAACACCACCCACGGGGCTAAGAAGCGTGGAGCGCGCGTGGTCGGTAAGCGAACAGGATAATGTGTATGTTGGCTAATAAATTAATGGCTTGGATCTTGTGTGTTGCGGCTGCGGTTTTGGGCGGGCTACCAGCCGCTATTGCTGAGACAAAAGAGGCTCTAGAAGCAGGCCGTAGTTTGGCGGAGAAGTTACAAAGGGTGCGTCCAGGGATTCCGATCGAAGAGATCGTGCCGATCGATATTCCTGGCATGTATGCGATAGAACTGACTGGGGGCGCCATCCTCTACGGTACAGCAGACGGTCAACACTTTTTTAGTGGCGACTTCTTTGCTGTGCAAGACGACCTGTTGAATTTGTCAGAGCTCAGGCGCGATCAAAAACGTAAACGATGGATGGCGCAGCAGCCGCTCGACGACATGATTGTCTTTCCTGCTGTAGGGGCGCGGCGCGGGTTCATCCAGGTCTTTACCGACGTAGATTGCGGCTATTGCCGAAAATTACATGCTGAGATGGCACAGATTAACGATCTGGGAATAGAGGTTCGCTATCTAGCGTATCCGCGTGCTGGGGTTGACTCGGAAACCTACGACAAAATGGTTACGGCTTGGTGTTCGAAGGATCGGCAAGCCGCCATAACGCAACTCAAAGCAGGGGACAGTGTGCCCGCTGCGGCGTGCTCGAATCCGGTAGCCGAACAGTTCGGTTTGGGACAGCAGCTGGGCATCAATGGAACACCGGCGATTGTACTTGCCGACGGACGCTTATTGCCCGGCTACCTGCCGGCGGAACGACTGGCCGCTACGGTTTTAGGTGAATAACCTATGCAGTGGGCAGCAGGAGCGGTAGTTTGAAAGCCATTTCCATAGGAATTGCGGGTCTGGGTACGGTGGCTCAGGGCGTTTTGACGTTGCTCGCTGCGAATCGATCGCTTATCGAACAGCGCAGTGGCGTCAGTGTTGACGTAGTGCGTGTCGCCAGCCGCAGTGCCAGGCCAGATGTAGATTTGCAGGGAGCCGATTTTTCCACTGATGTGATGGACTTGCTGTCTGATTCAAGAATCGATCTGATTGTTGAGTTGATTGGCGGTGAAACTTTAGCAAAACAGTTGATTGTTGGTGCCCTGAGTAATGGCAAGGCGGTGGTGACAGCGAACAAAGCCGTCATAGCGTTGTATGGCAATGAATTGTCTCGGCAGGCGTTGCGATTTGAGGCTGCGGTGGCCGGTGCGATACCAATTATCCACGCGCTGCAGCAGGGTTTGGTGGCGAATCGATTCACCGCGGTGAGCGGCATTATCAACGGTACGTGTAACTACATGCTCTCTGCCATGGAGGAGGAAGGCGTAGGCTTTGACGAGATCCTCGAACGCGCTCAGACGTTAGGCTATGCCGAGGCTGATCCGACTTTTGATGTTGATGGTATTGATGCTGCGCACAAACTCACCATTCTCATGGCGCTGGCTTTTGGTACCCAGTTTGAGTTTGCCAAAGTGTATGTTGAGGGCATTCGCGCGATTACCCTCACAGACATAAGCTATGCGGCAGAGTTGGGCTATCGTATTAAGCATTTAGGTATTTTGCGCAGCAATCCCGATGGTATTGAAGCGCGAGTGCATCCGACATTGGTTCCGCATGGTGAACTGGTGGCGCATGTCAACGGTGTATTGAACGCCGTACAGGTGGTGTCTGATGCCGCCGGCAAAACCCTTTTCAGTGGGCCGGGTGCTGGGGGCGCTGCGACCGCCTCGGCGGTCGTGGCGGATATTGTTGGCACGGCGCTGAATGCTGATCAGATCGTCGCCGATCCGGTTGCGAATATGTCGAAGGTCATACTCCCGGTCGAACAGATCAGCAGCGCGTATTACTTGCGCATTCCCACTCGTGATGAACCCGGCGTCTTTGCTGAAGTCACGCAAATACTTTCAAGCCACAACATCAATATCGAAGCGGTGATTCAAAAAGACGGTCACGACCATGGCGGCTTCGTAGATATTGTGATCCTAACCCAGGAGACGCCGGAGGCGCGCATGAATGAGGCGCTGGCGCAGTTGGAAGCATTGGCAACGGTTACTGCTCCAGTGATGCGTATACGAGTCGCACCTCAGGACTGAATGCGCCGATGCAGATCATTACGCGTGCAGTTGGCGAGGGCGCGCTTGGCGTAGACAACCCACTTATTGAACGGTTGTATTTAAGTCGTGGCCTAACGCATGCAGATGAGACTGAGAAAAGCTTAGCGTCGTTATTGTCGCCGTTGGGCCTTATCGACATCGAAAAGGCTGCGGAGCGCATCGCCGATGCTGTTGTGGAGCAGCAGAGCATCCTTATTATTGGTGATTATGATGCCGACGGCGCCACATCTGTCGCGTTATCTAAGTTAGCGTTGGCGGCGATGGGGGCCGGCGTTGTCGAGTTTCTTGTGCCTGATCGCTTTCAGTTCGGCTATGGTCTTTCGGTGGCGATCGTCGCCGTCGCAGAACGCTTAAAGCCCGATTTAATTATTACCGTGGACAATGGTATTTCCAGCTTAGACGGTGTGGCAGCAGCCAACGCCGCTGGCATTGATGTCATTGTGAGCGATCATCACCTGCCCGGTGCGGAACTGCCTGCTGCTTATGCCATTGTGAATCCGAATCGCGGTGACTGTGGCTTTTCCAGTAAGTCGATGGCTGGGGTCGGCGTTGCCTATTACCTGTTAAGTTGGGTGCGTCACACTCTGCGCCAGCGGCAATGGTTTAATTCGTCTCAGCGTCCGGAGCCTAACCTCGGTCAATTTTTAGATCTGGTTGCCTTAGGCACGGTGGCGGATGTTGTACCGCTAGATTGCAATAACCGCATATTGGTGCATCAAGGGCTGTTGCGCATGCGCCAAGGACATACACGGCCAGGTATTCGTGCTTTGGTGGAAATAGGTAAGCGCGATCTGAGTCGGCTCAGCGCTCAAGATCTTGGTTTTGCAGTGGGCCCGCGCTTGAACGCTGCCGGGAGATTGCAAGACATGAGTGTGGGTATCCGCTGCTTGCTGGCAGATGACCTCAGCTCGGCCCGGGCCTTGGCTCAGGAGCTAGATGGGCTAAATAAAGACAGGCGCGAACTAGAGCAAGATATGGTCGCCGATGCTGAACTGCTGCTCGCCCAAGTGCCGAAGATTGACCGGAATTTTGGTGTCGCGGTGTATCACGAACGTTTTCATCAGGGGGTAGTAGGCATTGTGGCAGGCCGGTTGCGTGAACGATTGCATCGTCCAGCCATCGTTTTCGCTGACTCTTCAGAAGGTGCCGCGGGTGAAATAAAGGGCTCAGCGCGCAGCATTGATGGCCTGAATATCCGAGACGTACTCGACACCATCGCGACACGCTATCCGGGTTTGCTCATTAAGTTTGGTGGGCATGCCATGGCGGCGGGCTTGAGTCTTAAGCATGTGCATTTTGAACGTTTTCGCAGCATCTTTGACGGCGTTGTATCCGAATTGATAGACGAGGACACGCTGCGCGCCAAATGTTTCGTTGATGGTGGATTGACCGAGCAGGAGCTCACTCTTGAAACTGTGCACACTCTGTTTGCTGCAGGTCCTTGGGGAAGTGGTTTCCCGGAACCGACGTTTTGTGATGACTTCGAACTCGTTAGCCAGCGGGTGGTGGGCGCGCAGCACCTAAAGTTGGTATTACGTAAAGAAACGCGTTTGGTCGATGCCATAGCCTTTCGACAACCGCCGCTGGATCAGCGCATAAAGCGCCTGCGGGTGGTTTACCGCCCGGCCCGTAACGACTATGGCAACACGCCGACGCTGCAGTTGATAGTGGAGTACGTTGAGCCTTTGGCTTAGACTCCGCGCTGCTTTCAAGACAGCTAAAATGCTGCGCAACACCGATTGAGACCAATGCCAGAAATTACTTCTGTTCGTGAACGAATCAAGGATCTGAGTGAACGTGATCTAGCGCTTAGGGGGTATCTTTGACTTTGCTGAAAAGCGCGACCGGCTGCAGGAAGTTGAACTGGAGCTAGCTGATTCTGAGGTTTGGAATGACCCCGCGCGGGCGCAGTTGCTGGGCCGCGAGCGTTCGGAATTGGAAACTATTGTTGACGTATTAGCGTCGTTTACCGACTCGCTGCGGGATCTTGCAGATCTGGCCGAAATGGCGAGCGACGAAGAAGATGAAGACACTTTGGATGAAGTGGCGGCTGAGCTAGACGATTTGGCGGAGCGTTTGGCCGGGTTGGAATTCAGACGCATGTTTCAGGGTGAGATGGATGGCGCGAGCTGTTTTCTGGAAATTCAATCCGGTTCTGGCGGCACCGAAGCTCAGGACTGGGCAGATATGTTGCTGCGTATGTATCTCCGATGGGCAGAAAAACGCCAGTTTTCGGCGCGCGTGACGGAGTTGTCGCCCGGCGATGTGGCGGGCATCAAAAGTGCTACGGTGCAAATAACTGGCGAGTATGCTTATGGTTGGTTGCGCACAGAAACGGGTGTTCATAGGTTGGTACGCAAGTCCCCGTTTGATTCGGGCAACCGTCGGCACACATCATTTGCGTCGGTTTTTATCGCACCGGAAATCGATGACGATATTGAGATCGACATAAACCCAGCGGATGTTCGGGTGGATACTTATCGTGCCAGTGGTGCTGGTGGCCAGCATGTGAACCGCACTGACTCGGCGGTACGCCTGACCCACTTGCCGACTAATACGGTTGTGCAATGTCAAAGTGAGCGTTCTCAGCACCAAAACAAAGATAACGCGTATAAGCAACTGCGCGCTAAATTGTATGAGTTGGAGCTGCAAGAACGGCGCGCAGAGCAACAGGCCATTGAAGATTCTAAAGCGGATATTGGCTGGGGAAGTCAGATCCGGTCCTATGTGCTTGACCAATCTCGAGTGAAGGATCTGCGCACCCAAATTGAGCGCACTGATCCAGGTTCGGTGCTGGATGGCGACATTGATGGATTCATTGAAGCCAATCTAAAAGCGGGATTGTAGGGAATAGCGCGGTGAGCAAAGAGGCCCAGTATGAGTGAAGAGCGAGATATTCTGACGACACGGAAAGCGAAAATGCAAAGCTGGCAAGCGGCTGTAGGAACCTATCCCAATGAGTTTCGGCGGCAGGACTTGGCGGCGGATCTGTTAGCGCGTCATGTTGAGGATGATAAAGCGGCCCTCGCCGAGGCCCAGGTCGCCACGGCCGTGGCCGGACGCATCATGTTGCGTCGGGTAATGGGGAAAGCTAGCTTTATTACCCTGCAGGACGTCTCCGGGCAAATTCAGTGTTATCTGGCGCGTGACAATGTCAGCGAAGACGTGTACGCCGGTTTTACCGAATACTGGGAGATGGGAGATATCGTTGGTGTGCGCGGTGTGTTGATGCGCACGAATAAGGGCGAACTCTCTGTGCAGGCGGAAGATATTGTTTTGCTGAATAAGACTCTGCAGCCGCTGCCGGAGAAATTCCATGGGCTTACCGATCAAGAAACCCGCTACCGGCAGCGTTATGTTGACCTGATGACGAACGCAGACAGTCGCAGGGTGTTCCAAGCGCGTTCGCAAATTGTTCACAATTTGCGACAGTATTTTGTCGACCACGATTTTCTAGAAGTGGAAACGCCGATGATGCATAGCATCCCAGGTGGCGCAACGGCGCGTCCGTTTATTACCCATCACAACACTTTAGACATGCCGTTGTATTTGCGGGTCGCCCCAGAACTGTTTCTCAAGCGCTTGGTGGTAGGCGGGTTTGAGCGGGTGTTTGAAATCAACCGCAACTTTCGTAACGAGGGGCTGTCGACACGGCATAACCCGGAATTCACGATGTTGGAATTTTATCAGGCCTACGCGGACTATCAGGACCTGATGCACCTGACGGACGAATTGCTCGCCATGCTTGCGACTAACGTGCTGGGCGGTCGGCAGTTTGCCTATCAGGGGATTGAACTTGATCTTGGTAAGCCGGCATTGCGCCTCAGCATGGAAGAGTCGCTGGTGCGGTTTGGTGGTGTTGCTGAAGCGTCTGCAAGTAATGCATCCGACTTGCGTGATCTGTTGGCAAAGGCCGGTGTCGATCTGCAAGATGACTGGGGTCTAGGTAGGTTGCAAATGGAAATGTTTGAGGCGCGGGTCGAGGCGCAGCTGGAACAACCCACCTACATTACGGAGTACCCGGCCGAGGTGTCGCCGTTGGCGCGTCGCAACGATGAAAATCCAGCGATTACCGACCGTTTTGAATTGTTTATTGGTGGCCGTGAGTACGCTAATGGGTTTTCAGAGTTAAATGATCCGATCGATCAGGCCGAACGTTTTCAGGCGCAGGCTGCCCTTAAGTCTGCGGGCGATCACGAGGCGATGCATTTTGATGAGGATTACATTACGGCATTGGAATACGGCTTGCCGCCAACAGCGGGTGAAGGCGTGGGTATCGATCGTTTGGTTATGTTGTTGACCGATTCTCCATCTATTCGTGATGTCTTGTTATTTCCGTTGATGAGAAAAGTGTAGCGGCCTAGTCATGCGTACAGTGCAGTTGGAAAACTCCTGGCAGACGTTATTGGCAGATCAGTTTGAGCAGCCGTATATGCAGCAGTTGCGAGCGTTCTTGCTCGCCGAGAAGCGAGCGGGGAATGAGGTTTTTCCGGCCGGTAAAAATATGTTCGCGGCCCTCAATCTGGTGCCTATCGAGCGGATAAAAGTCGTTATCATCGGCCAAGACCCCTATCATGGTCCTGGGCAGGCACACGGTCTTAGTTTTTCGGTTCCACGTGGGGTGGGCTTGCCGCCTTCCTTGCGTAATATCTTTGCGGAGATAGAGCGCGATCTGGGGTGTGCATCGTTGGGTGCTGCAGGCAGCGGTGACCTTTCGCAGTGGGCAGAACAAGGTGTGTTATTGCTCAATGCCGTTCTAAGCGTTAGAGCGAGAGCTGCAGGGTCTCATCAAGGCCGAGGTTGGGAACGTTTTACTGACGTATTGGTGCAGCGCCTGGCCGCTGAGCGTTCTGGCTTGGTTTTTTTGCTCTGGGGCAGTTATGCGCAAAAGAAGGCGGCTGTGGTTGATGCGGGTCGTCACCGCCTATTAAAGGCGCCGCACCCGTCACCCTTGTCAGCACATCGTGGTTTCTTTGGTTGTCGACATTTTTCCCAAGCCAACCAATATCTAGAATCACAGGGCGCGACGCCCATCGATTGGACCCGCATAGATTAGAGGAGAGGATATGCAAGCAGCAGACGCACCACTGTTGATTACCGAGCAGCCGACCGCCAATGGTTGTGTGCTGGGTAGTCTTACCCTAAATGTTGAAGCGAGTCTTAATTCGCTGACTTTAGAAATGATTCGAGCGATGAACGTGGCGCTCACGAACTGGCGTTCGCGTGAGGATGTAGCGGCGATTGTGTTGACCGGTCGAGGGCCGAAAGCATTTTGCGCCGGTGGTGATATACAGGCGTTGTATCGATCCTGTGTGGCCAACCAGCAGGCAGGTTCTGAAGTTGACGACTATGCCCGTTGTTTTTTTACCGAGGAATACCAACTCGATCTGCTCATGCATGAATACCCCAAACCGATAATGACTTTGGGGCATGGTGTGGTGATGGGCGGTGGTTTCGGTTTGCTGTCGGCGTCGCGGTTTCGCGTGCTTACCGAACGCTCACGGCTGGCGTTTCCTGAGATTACGATTGGACTGTTCCCCGATGCCGGTGGCAGTTGGGTGCTCAAGCAGTTGCCGCTGGCAGTGGCAGCATTTCTTGGTCTTACGGGCAGCCAGTTAAATGCTCGAGATGCTCTAAGCTTAGGCATCGGTTCGCACGTTATTGACCACGAGGTGCGTGACAGTGTATTGCCGCAGCTCGCTGAGCTGTCGTGGCAGGCCGGCTCTAATGAAGCGAATGCATCTTTGTTGGAGGAGTTTTTGGCGACGTTGCACCAGCCGCCGCGCCAACTGCCGACTGAGTTAGACGCCTTACCTGAATGGGCGGTGCAGGTCGATGATCTGGCGTCGACGGCTACGGCTTTGTTTGCCTTGCAGGGCCAGTCGGACTGGATCGACAGAGGCCTGGATAATTTACGTAAAGGTTGCCCGACAACTGCTGCGATTGTGCTCGAGCAGCTTCGTCGGGTGCAGACTATGACGCTGACAGAAAGTTTTGCTATGGAACGTGCGATCGCGATCCGTTGTGCGCAACTCCCGGATTTTGCAGAAGGCGTTCGCGCGTTGCTGATTGACAAAGATGGAAGAGCGGATTGGCAGTACAAAGCACTTGGTGAGGTCCCTCGTGCGCATGTGTTGAGTCACTTTGCTGCGACGTTATGATGTGCCGCTAAAGTCGAGTCACCCAGAGTCCTTGCTGTTCGCCCACCATCACAACCTCACCTTTGGCGTCGACGGTTTCATAGGCGCGGCCCAGTTCAACGTTCGCCCGTTCATCAATGGTAAACGCGGCGAGGCCGCGCTTGATGGTGCCGCGGAACTGCGCGCGCGCGACCACTTCCTGACCGAGATAGCAGCCCTTGTCGAAATCGATAGCGCCATGTTCCTCTAACGCCAGCATTTGCGGTAGATGGCGTCCAGAACACGATTGCTGCAGCAGTACCTGGCGTTGTGCAATAAGCTGTTCGTTGATCGGCTGGGAGGCGTCTGGCGCGCTCGCGTGTGGCGACTCTGCCTCGGTCATTTCGCGTACCACATGCCAGTTCGCCATCAGGTCTGCCGTCGCCGCGCTCGCGGAGGTCGTGACGTAAACGAAATCTTCATCAGTGTCGAGCGTACACTTAGAAAATCTAAGGTAGGGGTCCAAATAATCTCTAAATGTCTGAACGATAGAGTGGTGCATGATTAGGCCTACAGCGTCCGACAATTGGACCGCCCAGCCATTGGCAATGACGCGGCCTTGCAGCGAGCAAGCAGCGAAAGGTGTGCAGGCGAGCGCTGACACTCGATCGGTATTGCAGGTTACGTAACCTTGTAAAAACTCGGTCGCTGCAAAGCCGGTTAGCTTGACCATCCGTACATCGTGCCAATTGTTCAACGGCCGTTCTCGTACAACGAAAGAAGAAATAGACTGCCTGATAGATGGTGATAATTGCAATAACCTGAGGCTCAAAAGGAATTTATGGCGGTAACGGATTTGAAACATATTTATTGGCGCAGCCGCAGAGGTATGCTTGAACTAGAATTGCAGTTGATCCCGTTTGCTCGAGACCAATTTGCTGAGTTAAGCGATGCTGAACAACGTTGTTACGAACAAATGTTGGATCTTGAAGATTGGCAGTTATTCGATTGGGTGCAGGGGCGCGAAGTACCTGAAGACCCACTGGTAAAACAGGTGGTTGATAAGATCATTGCCACGCCCGCTGCGCCCACTACGATTTCTTAGTTGTGCTGGAGCGTCGCGCCGGTCACGAAGATCAGATTTCGATATCGGTGCGGTTGGGTGGGGTGCGTTGTGGTGTGGCGCTGCTTGCTGTTTTTGTCGTTGAATACGCCGGCGCGAAATTACTTGGTATCAGTGGCAGTGGACTGTTTATACCCTTGTGCCAGCGTATCGTCATGTCCGCGCGGCCGGGTCAGCCTAACGTTGTATATTTACCAACTGATGACTCGGTGCATTTGGACGGCGTGCGGCTGCGCCAGTTTTGGCAAATGCCATGGGTTGTGTGTTTTTGTGTCACCGGTGAGCGACCGCAATGGCTATTCCGCGATGAAGTGACTCGTGAAGTTTTCGCCTGGTGTTGCCGAGAAGCCAATGTCGCGTTGAGTATGCGGTCTGTTCGACTGACTTAATTGTTTGTCGTTGCGCGCATCACGTTTAGGTCATCAAGCCCACCTGGGAATAGGATCGTATCTTGCGGATGAGCGCTTTGTTGCGGGTGATCCAGAGTAAAGTGTAGCCCTCGACTCTCGCGGCGCTGTAATGCTGAGCGCACAATAAGGTCGGCAACATGCAGCAAATTACGCAGCTCAATAAGATC
Source organism: Gammaproteobacteria bacterium (assembly GCA_002725095.1). Lineage (GTDB taxonomy): Bacteria > Pseudomonadota > Gammaproteobacteria > Pseudomonadales > Azotimanducaceae > UBA4421. The sequence goes on along the minus strand of PBQQ01000036.1, from coordinate 67,486 downwards.
ACTGGTAATGGTGTAGTTAGCGTAGTAGTCAGCGACTTCCTGTTTTAATAAATCGATCCGATGCTGCGCCCGTTGTAGTCGTTTATCGGTGCGCACAATGCCGACAAAGTCCCACATAAAACGTCGCAGCTCGTCCCAGTTATGCGCGATGATGACGCTCTCGTCCGAGTCACGCACTTGAGATTCATCCCATTTCGGGATGTAGGGTACGGTTATCGGTCGATCGAGCTGGGTTTGGATTTTGCCGGCGGCGCGGCGTGCAAACACCAAGCATTCGAGTAGTGAATTGCTGGCCAGTCGATTGGCCCCGTGTAGGCCGGTACAACTCGCCTCACCAATAACGTACAGATGCGCTAGGTCGGAGCGGCCGTGTTGGTCGACCACCACGCCACCGCAGGAATAGTGTGCGGCGGGCACCACGGGGATCGCGTCGCGGGTAATATCGATGCCAAGTGCAGCGCACTTTTCCGCGATATTTGGAAAGTGTCCATGAATGAATTCAGCGGAACGATGAGAAATGTCCAAGTACACACAGTCCGCACCGATACGCTTCATTTCGTGGTCGATCGCACGAGCAACAATGTCACGCGGAGCAAGCTCGGCGCGCTTATCGAAGCGCTGCATAAAGCGTTCGCCATTAGGTAGCCGCAAAATGCCACCTTCGCCACGTACCGCTTCTGAGATCAGAAATGAGCCAGCGTGGGGGTGATAGAGACACGTCGGATGAAATTGATTGAACTCCATGTTCGCGACCCGGCAGCCCGCGCGCCATGCCATGGCAATGCCGTCGCCGGTAGAGCCATCAGGGTTGCTTGTATATAGATAAACTTTACTGGCCCCACCGGTTGCGAGGATCACAAAATTGGATTGGAACACTTCAACTCGGCCGGTACTTCGATTCAGTACGTGGGCGCCGGCGCAGCGATTTGGGTAGCGGCCCAGTTTCGATAAGTTGATAAGGTCGATCGCAACGCGGTCGTTGAACAATTCAATATTTGGATGGTCGAGGACTTTTTCGGTCAAGGTCTGGGTGATTGCTCTGCCGGTAGCGTCCGCGACATGTACCACCCGGCGGTGCGAATGGCCGCCTTCGCGGGTCAGATGCAGGGCGTTGTCCTCTACATCAAAATTGACACCCCAGCTCGACAACTGAGCGATCATCTCGGGTGCGTCTGTGACCGTTGCCTCTACGACTTCGGGGTCGCACAACCCCGCACCGGCCTCTAACGTATCCTTAACGTGTGCCGTATAACTGTCATCCGGGTCCATTACGGCTGCAACACCGCCTTGTGCCCAATGCGAAGAACCCGTGGTAATGTCGCCCTTGCTTAACACGGTAACTCGGGCCGCGTCGGCCAGTTGTAGCGCTGCTGCGAGGCCAGCGGCGCCGCCGCCGATTATGAGGACGTCAGTTGCAAATCGTTGTGACATGATGGTGTCGGCTTGGCATAGTGGCTCCAGTATAGCGATTTCCTGATGGTCGAGGGTAACCCAGCGGTAACTCATCCTTGGTAATAGAGTTGACATGATTGAACGAAGCATCTTGTTGCAAGAAACTTCTACAGGTCCAACGTTCGTCTCGAATGAGTCGGCCTGTTGGAGATGTCCTGGTGCGTGTTTCGGTCCGGCGAATGCTCAATCAGCGTTCAAGCCGAAAGGGACTCCCGCGACCATAGCGATCAGTGCTCGAACTTTAAATGGTATTGCCATGCGCTTGTTTGCGGCACCCTTGGTGGTGCTGGTTGCAGCAATAACCACCTTTGACGTTGTAACCAATGCTTACCCTCTGTTACAGGTTTTGCCGCTGCAGTTGAGTATATTGGCGCTCTTCGGAGCGTTGATGATTTGTTGGAGCCGAGTGCTACGAGTCCGATGGTCGACAATTGACAATGGCTTGAAAGAATCGTGTGGTGTACCCACTATGCTGGGAAGGCGGTCGCGAAGTGTGAACCGACGCATAATTTTGTCGAAACGCGGCGACTGCGCACGCATCTAGGGTGCGGTGGCTTTACGTTCGAGGAACTGGGAAGGGCTGCTCGGTCTCACAAGTGTGCACAGCCCGCAAACGACTGGCGAAGGCGTGATTCGTTTGCAGGTCTACCAAGTTTTACCAAATAGGACCAATTAAATGCCGAATATGATCGCAAACTCCTTCTCGCTACAAACGTTAGGGGCCTGTGCCGCTCGCTATCTAACCTTGGTGGGTTTGCTGTGTGCCGCGGCGTTGGGCGCGCAAGCTTCACCGTTGCCGGATTTCACCGAGTTGGTTAAGAGCAACGAGGCCGCTGTGGTTAACATCAGTACAGTTGGTGAGGCGCCGAGTCGCATGAATCGAAGCGGGCCGCGTAATGATCAGCTGGAGGAATTTTTCCGCCGGTTCGGGCCGCCACAAGAGCGCGAGAACCAGCCGCGGTCCCGGCCTCGTTCTTTAGGCAGCGGATTTGTGATCCAGTCTGACGGATATATCTTGACGAATAATCACGTGGTAGATGGCGCTGAAAAAATCATGGTGCGTCTGAGCAATCGCGAGGAATACGAGGCAGAATTAGTGGGTACAGACCCGCGATCAGATCTGGCGTTGTTAAAAGTTACCGCAGAGAAAAAATTGCCGGCATTGACTATGGGCGACTCGGACAAACTTGAAGTTGGCGAATGGGTGTTAGCGATAGGCTCGCCGTTCGGTTTTGACTACTCGGTAACGGCCGGCATCGTCAGTGCTAAGGGTCGTAGCTTGTCGAACCCACAAACGGGCAACTATGTGCCGTTCATTCAGACCGATGTGGCGATTAACCCCGGAAATTCTGGTGGCCCACTGTTTAATCTTGACGGTGAAGTGGTCGGGATCAACTCGCAGATTTACTCGAATTCGGGCGGCTTTATGGGCGTGAGCTTTGCTATTCCGATCGAAATGGCTATGGACGTTGTGAAGCAGTTGAAAGATAAGGGTCGGGTTTCGCGAGGTTGGCTTGGCGTGGAAATTCTGGAGGTCAGTCGTGATCTGGCCCTCAGTTACGGGTTAAAGCGTCCGCGTGGCGCTCTGGTGGCTAGGGTTATGGAAGACAGTCCGGCCGCGGCTGCCGGTCTGCAGGAAGAAGACATCATTGTCGAGTTCAACGGCCAAGATATTGAGCGCTCTGGAGAACTGCCGCAGTTCGTTGGCCGTGCGCCGGTAGGTGAGCCGTCAAGCCTGACGGTTGTTCGTGGCGGCAAGAAAAAGAAATTGTCCGTCACCATTGGTGAATTGCCAGATCAAGCAGATCTGAGAGTTGGTTCCAGACCATCATCTAAGGACAATAAGTTTGGGCTTTCGGTTCGCGACTTGTCAGACCAAACGAAGGAGCAGCTTGGTATTGATGTCGGGGTTGAAGTCGTCAATGCGACCGGAATAGCTGCCCGTGGGGGATTGATGGCACGTGATGTTATTTTGCGTATGCGCACCCGGCCGGTTGCAAATACTGAAGCGTTAAACGACATTCTCGATGATGTAGAGTCCGGCAGTATTGTGCCGGTATTGGTGCTGCGTCAGCAGCGACGAATTTTTCTGACACTGAAAGTGCCAGAAGACGACTAAGCCATGATAATAGGTTTGTTGGTCGTAACTTTGCTCAGTGCTGGACTGTGTTTCCGTATGGCCAAATCACGGCGGAGAAAAGTGCGGTTTTGGGTCGCCATGGGGCCGCTTTTGGGTCCTATAGCAGTGCTGCTGTTGTGGCCGTTAGCGGCGTACAGGTCTCGCAATGCACAACAGGCGCCTTGACTAAATTCAAGACGCCCTCGAATAATAAAGTTTGGACTTAAGATGCTTGGTGCGGCGCTTCATCGCTAGTGCTGGATGAGCTAAACTTCGCTCCCCTTTGTGCGGCAACCACTTGTGCCTATAAATCAGCGTATACGCAATTTTTCCATCATCGCGCATATTGACCACGGTAAGTCCACGTTGGCCGATCGCTTTATTCAGATGTGCGGTGGTTTGAGCGATCGCGAAATGGCAGAGCAAGTTCTGGACTCGATGGATCTAGAGCGTGAGCGTGGGATCACAATAAAAGCCCAGTGCGTGACGCTGGAGTATCTCCATAGCGACGGAGAAAAGTACCAGCTGAATTTTATTGACACCCCAGGTCATGTCGACTTCAGCTATGAAGTATCGCGATCACTCGCGGCCTGCGAAGGTGCATTATTGGTGGTTGATGCGGCTCAGGGTGTAGAGGCTCAATCCGTCGCCAATTGCTATACCGCGATTGAGCAAGGTTTAGAAGTTATACCCGTACTCAATAAAATTGATCTGCCGCAGGCCGAGCCCGAGCGGGTAGCCGGTGAGATCGAGGACATCATTGGCTTGGATGTCACCGATATACATCGGGTTAGCGCCAAAACTGGGCTAGGAGTAGATGGCGTATTGGGTCTTTTAGTGGAAGCTGTTCCGCCACCAGACGGAGACGATCAAGCTGAGCTGCAAGCTCTGATTATCGACTCCTGGTTCGATAACTATCTCGGTATCGTATCGTTGGTTCGAGTGGTTCAAGGACGGTTGAATAAGGGCGATAAGATCCTCGTTAAATCTACCGGTAAAGCGCATTCGGTGGATCAGTTGGGGCGTTTCACGCCTAAGCGTATGCCCGATAAAAGCCTTGGTGCAGGTGAGGTCGGCTACGTGGTCGCGGGTATAAAAGAGATTACGGGCGCGCCCGTTGGTGACACATTGGTAGCGGCTAAGTCGCCCGACGTACCGCAATTGCCCGGTTTTAGCAAAGTTAAGCCGCAGGTCTATGCAGGGTTATTTCCGGTAACCTCTGATGACTTCGAATCGTTCCGTGAAGCGCTAGAAAAACTCGTATTGAATGACGCCTCTTTGTTCTATGAACCTGAATCTTCCGAGGCCTTGGGTTTTGGTTTTCGCTGCGGCTTTCTCGGTATGTTGCATATGGAAATTGTGCAGGAGCGCTTGGAGCGGGAATATGGGCTTGACCTCATCACTTCGGCGCCAACGGTGGTGTACGAAGTCGAATTGAATGACGGTTCCATACGCCAAGTCGACAACCCTTCGCGATTGCCCGCGAACTACCGGCAGATGCGTGAGCCGATTGCTGAGGTCAATATTCTCACACCCCAAGACTATGTTGGCAGCATCATGACGCTGTGCGTTGAGCGCCGCGGTGTGCAAAAGAATATGCATTTTTCTCAGGGGCAGGTGTCTATGCATTGGGAAATGCCCATGAATGAAGTGGTGATGGACTTTTTTGATCGGCTTAAGTCGGTGAGTCGTGGTTTCGCCTCCTTGGATTACGCGTTTATCCGGTTTGAGGCGGCGAACCTAGTAAAGCTAGAAATCCTGATCAACGGTGATCGAGTAGATGCCTTGGCGAGTATTGTGCACAGAGATCAAGCTCAAAATAGGGGACGCAGCTTGGCTGAGAAAATGAAAGAACTGATTCCCCGGCAAATGTTTGACGTCGCGTTGCAGGCCGCTATCGGCGGGCAGGTGATTGCTCGACAGACGGTGAAGGCGCTGCGTAAGAATGTCACGGCCAAGTGTTATGGCGGTGACATCACACGCAAGAAAAAGCTTCTGGAAAAGCAAAAAGAAGGCAAAAAGCGCATGAAACAGTTGGGTCAGGTAGAGATTCCTCAAGAAGCGTTTTTAGCGGCCTTGAAAGTTGAGCGCTAATGGATATTGATCTTCCCTATATATTGTTTTGGGCCGTTTTGGGCAGCGGCGCTATTATTGTTGGTCACAAGTGCTGGGTGCGACTGCAGCCCGTCTTAGGGTCGACAAGTTCTGCTTATGAGCGGCAAGAGGGTAGTGCTACGGTGCCTGCAGTGGTTGAGTTTGCGCAGTCATTTTTTCCGGTCTTATTGCTGGTTTTTGTGCTGCGCGGTTTTGTCGCGGAGCCCTACCAAATACCTTCCGAATCGATGTTGCCCACTCTCAAAGTGGGCGACTTTATTTTGGTCAATAAATACGCCTACGGACTGCGGTTCCCTGTGCTGGGGGGCAAGTTTATGGATGTTGATGATCCGGCGCGCGGCGACATCATGGTGTTTGTTCCGCCCCACGATCCGCGTTATTTCATAAAGCGCGTGATCGGTCTTCCTGGAGATCGAGTGCGCTATGCCAATAAAACCCTTTTCGTTAATGGAAGACGGTTGAATCACGAGTTTGTTCGAGAATTTACTGACCCCAGACTGCGCATAAAAGTAAAAGAATACATTGAAGAATCCGACGGCAGACACTACCCAATATATAAGTCAGCAGGCTATGAACCAGCGCAAGAATGGACGATCGGTCCGGGCCAGTATCTAATGATTGGCGATAACCGAGATCGCTCAGCGGACTCTCGAACTTGGGGTCTAGCATCGGCAGAGAATATTGTCGGTAAGGCAGTTGCGATCTGGGCGAATAAGCCACCCGGTTGGCAGTGGCCCAGTTTTGAGCGAAATCGATGGCTGTCCGAGGCGACGAATTAAGCGGTGCCTATGGCTAATTCGTTGAGCGACCCTGATTTACGGCCACTGCAGCAACAGTTGGGTTATCAATTTCACAATACGCAGCTCTTGCGGCAGGCACTGACACATAAGAGTTATGCCAAGGACAATAACGAACGGCTGGAGTTTGTTGGCGATGCGGTGCTGGGTTATCTCGTTGGCAGCATGCTATACCGCCAGTATCCGGCAGTTCAAGAAGATGCTCTGTCGTTGATGCGTGCAGAACTTGTACGCGGCCGGACGTTGGCGTTGTTGGCAAAAGAGCTTAATCTGGCCCCCTTGCTGCGTTTAGGAAGTGGCGAATTAAAAAGCGGCGGGCGCCATCGCGACTCTATTTTGGCCAATGCTGTCGAAGCGGTCATTGGGGCTGCTCACGAGGACGGAGGCATCCAAGCGTGTGCTGCGTTAGTGGATAAACTCTACGCCGAACGCGTTCAAGATTTAGACGCGGAGTCGTTAAAAGATGCTAAAACTCAGCTGCAAGAATTATTGCAAGGTCGCGGACTAGATTTGCCCGTTTATGAAGTTGAATACATTACTGGTGCAGATCATCAGCGTCAGTACAGTGTCAGCTGCTCTGTGGCGGCCCTAGAACAGTCTGCGTCAGCCTCTGCGAGCTCACGGCGTGGCGCGGAAAAAGCTGCGGCGCAATTGGTTTTGGTGCAGGTGCGCAAACAAGGCACTGATCGTGAGTGAGGTCATGGCCGCGTACTGTGGATATATCGCCTTGATCGGCCGGCCTAATGTCGGTAAGTCGACGTTGTTAAATCACGTGCTGGGGCAAAAGATCAGCATCACCTCACGTAAGCCCCAAACCACCCGGCGTAACCTCATTGGTGTAGATACCGAGGGGGTCCATCAAGCGATTTTTGTTGATACTCCGGGCATCCATCAAAACACCGAGCGGGCGCTCAATCGGTACATGGTCAACCATGCCACGTCTACGTTGAGCGGCGTTGATGTGTTGGTGTTGTTGTTGGAAGGCGGGCGAATCGTAGACGAAGACGAGCACATTCTTCAGTTGCTGCGTGGAAGTCGGGTGCCGTGTTTTGCGGTGTTGTCGAAAATCGACCTAATTAAAGACAAAACAGTGTTGTTACCGCAGATTCAGCAGCTCGACGACACTAAGCTGTTTCAGCAAATATTACCTCTGAGTGCACTCAGACAAGAGGGGCTTGAGGCGTTTCGCCAGCATATTTTTTCAGCCCTGCCCGAAGCGCCGCATTTGTTTGCCGACGACGAGGTGACCGACAAGCCCGAACGATTTTTGGTAGCTGAAATTGTGCGGGAAAAACTGATGCGGCAACTCGGCGATGAAATTCCGCATGCCGCGACAGTAGTTATTGAGTCGTTTAAGGCGGAAGAGAATATCGTGAGGATCCATGCTGATGTCTATGTGGAGCGTGAAGGGCAGAAACGCATTGTGATTGGCAAACAGGGTGCGCGCTTAAAGCTCATCGGTACCGAGGCGCGCAAAGACATTGAGGCTCTGCTTGAACACAAGGTGATGTTGCATTTGTGGGTCAAGGTGCGAAAAGGTTGGACCAATAACGCCGGCGACATGCGACGCTTGGGGTATGACTAAATTCGGTCCTCTATAAAGTTATGATGCAACAACAACCTGCCTTGGTGTTACATGTTCGACCGTACCGCGAGACCAGTGCGATCGTTCAATTTATGACCAAGGACAAGGGTCGGATTTCCGGTGTGGCGCGGGGGGTTCGAGGTGCGGCCAAGCGCGTTAATTCAATCCAGCCGTTTAGTTTAGGCACGCTCAGTTACTTTGGCCGCAATAATCTGGTCAACGTCAGTAAATTCGATGTCGCGCATGGATTTACTTTGCGCGGTGATGCTCTCTTTGCGGGTTTTTATATTTTGGAATTGCTCAATCGGTTGGTTGCTGAACGGCAAAAAGAGCCAGTAATTTTCGCCGGCGCGGTAAGCGCGCTAACCGCCATGGAAGCTGGTCGCGAGTTGCAGACCGGCTTGCGTTGTTTTGAATTAGATCTTCTTGAACAACTGGGTTATGAGGTTGTTTTTGATCGAGAAGCCGAAGCGGGCATGGCGATTAATCCGGATCATTATTATCGCTACAAAGCACAGTTCGGTTTTGCCAGAGTGGCTGACGCTGCGGTAATAGAATCTGATCCGGCGCTGATTCAGGGGCGATGGTTACACTGTATTCAACGCAGAGATTTTAGTCATGCGCAGGTGCGTCGCGCGGCGAAATACATTGCACGTCAGGCGTTGCAGCCGTTGCTGGGAGATAAACCGTTGGTCAGCCGTAAAATGCTGGGATCGCGTTGATCTCAAGCGTAATGACCTACACCTGCCAAGCGAGTGAGAGGCGTGGCTAAAAAGTTACCCGTAGAACAAGAAGTGCATATTGATGCCTTGTCGAAAGACGGGCTGGGTGCCGCGACGTTAAATGAACGGCCGCTGTGGGTTCGGAATGCGCTGCCCGGCGAACGGGTACAGGCACGAATTCTAAAACGGCGGGGTGGTCAGCGTTTTGCTGATGGTCAGCCGCTCGCAGACTTCAGTCACAAACGCGTGACGTCAGCCTGCCAATATTTCCCACGCTGTGCCGGTTGTAACTTGCATCACTTGGCGTACGGCGAGCAACTGCAGCTAAAACAAGTCCGTCTTGTACAAGAGTTGCAACGAGTAGGCGTGACAGCTGCAGGCTGGCGCGCGCCTTCAGGGCTCACTCGTTTGGGTTATCGTCGCAAGGCGCGGCTGGGGGTGCGCGTTGTGGGCGAGCAGGTTTTGGTCGGTTTTCGCGAATCGTTTAGTAACCGGGTCGCGCGCCTAGACGGCTGTATGACGCTGACTCCGAGGTTGTCAGCCCTGCTGCAGCCGTTGAAACGCCTCATTGCAAATCTCAGCCAACCGAGGACTATTGCACAAATTGAAATGGCTGAAGGCGACAGCGAAGGCGCCATTTTAGTTCGCCACTTGGATGTTTTGACAGATTCTGACTTAGAGCAGTGGCAACAGTTCGCGAACGGCCAAGATGTACAAGTGATCTTGCAGCCTGCTGGCTACGACAGTTTGCAGCCTTTACCAGGGCAGCCGTCGGTGCGCCCTTTGTCATATGGCATAGCTGAACACGGACTCAGCCTCCAGTTTTACGCGCACCAATTTACGCAGGTTAATGCGCTGATGAATCGAGAATTGATTCGTGTTGCGATCGGTTATTTGGGTGATGTGCGCGGACGCGTGGTTGCAGATTTATTTTGCGGCATCGGTAATTTCAGTTTGCCGCTGGCGCGCCAAGGCGCTCGAGTTTTGGGGGTCGAAGCCAGCGCCGAAGCCATAGCTATGGCAGAGGTGAATGCGCGGCGCAACGGGCTGACTGAGCGTTGTTATTTCCGAGTTGCGGACCTTTATAGTGCGCTCACTGGGAGTGATGCGCCTTGGGGTGTGATCGGCGATCCGGTGGTTTCTGACCTTTGTCCGGAAGCACTGATTATCGACCCGCCGCGGAGCGGTGCCGGGGTGAATCTTGAAGCGTGGGTCGGAAACAGCACGCTACGGCAGATCGTTTACGTGTCTTGTAATCCGCAGAGCTTTGCGGATGATGCGCTGCGCTTGCACAGAGCCGGTTTCCAGCTGCGTGAGGTCGGTATATATGACATGTTCCCACAGACTGCCCATGTTGAAACGATAGGACATTTCGTGCGCGCCCCGCGAGGAAATAGTGATGACGAATAGGAATATCAGCATTGGTTAAGGTTCGTCAGGCTGTGCCGGTGACGGCGGAAGGTGCGCTAGATTGGGCATCTTGGGTCGCGCGGATTGTGGCAAAGCATCCACGATTGGCGGCACAGCCATTGACAGATTCTTGTGCGTGGACTCATCAGCAGCATCCCGATCAGCTTGCCGCGGCTTTAGAGCTTGGGGAACTCGTCGCGGACCTGCGTCTGGACACTCCGTCGGTAGTCGCCGCTTTGGTGTATCGATTGGTTCGCACCGAACGCGTGAGTAAGCCGGAATTGGTAGCCCGGGTCGATCGCGAGGCGACGGACTTGGTTTACAGTGTGGCCGCTATGGCGACAACAAGCCTGCTGGAAATGTCAGATTCGCCGATGCTGGCGAAAGAACAGCAGAGTCAGGTTGAAAACGTTAAGCGCATGCTTGCCTCTATGATTGATGACGCGCGCGTCGCGGTTATAAAACTTGCAGAACGCGTCGTGGCGCTGCGTTATGCGAAAAATTATGACCCGCAACGGCGTCAGCGCATTGCGCAGGAGGCAGGCTCTGTTTTTGCGCCGCTGGCAAATCGTTTGGGCCTTTGGCAGCTCAAGTGGGAACTTGAAGATCTGTCGTTGCGTTACTTGCAAGAAGACATTTATCTGGGCATTGCCAAACAACTTAGTCAGAAACGCCAACAGCGAGAAGCGCAGGTTGAAGCGATGACGGAACGGGTCGTTGGGTTGCTTGGTGATCATGGTGTCAGCGCTGAAGTAGAGGGCCGGGCTAAGAATATCTTCAGCATCTGGCGCAAGATGCAGGCTAAGAATGTTCCTATAGCGGAAGTTTACGATGTTCGAGCGGTGCGTATCATCGTTGACTCGTTAGCCGACTGCTACGCGGCTTTGGGCGTTATTCATACCACTTGGCAGCACCTGCCAGCAGAATTTGACGACTATATCGCCGTGCCTAAGGAGAACGGTTATCAAAGTATTCATACCGCTATAACCGCGGATGACGGCGATACACTTGAGGTGCAGATACGCACTCGACAGATGCATGAAGACGCTGAGCTAGGGGTATGTGCGCACTGGGCATACAAGTCTGTGCACAATCAGGCGGCCGACGAGGACGCAAGCTTTGCGGCAAAAATGGATTGGTTACGTCAAGTCATGGAGTGGCATGAGGAGCTGGGTGGTGGGGCTAATTTAAATGCGTTGTTGTATCAACAGACCAGTCAGCAAAGAGTGTTCATTACTACGCCTCAAGGCCATGTGCTGGATCTTGCGAGTGGCGCTACGGTTTTAGACTTTGCTTATCGAGTGCATACGGACCTTGGCGAGCGATGCGTTGGGGGCTTGGTAAATGGGGTCCAAGTGCCCATGCAAACGCGATTGCAGACAGGGCAGCAAGTCGAGGTGATTGTGGATTCACAGCAGCGGCCTAAGCGCCAATGGCTCGAACCGTCGTTGAATATATTGTTTACCCACCGTGCGCGTGCAAAGGTGGTGAGTTATTTTCGTGTTCGCGATGAGGCGGACTTGGCGCTATCGGGTAGAGAGCTGTTACTAGAGCTGCAACGGCAACTCGGATTGTTAGGAAGCGGTGATGAATTCATCGATCGGTGTCTCGATCATTCTGATTACACGCAAGAGGCCGTATTTTTGTCAGCGGTTGCTATGGGAGTGGTCAGTTATATTGAGTTGTTAGCGCAAGTGTTGACGTCTCAAGAGTCGCAGTCCGCCACCTCGGCTCAACCTGGTTTGCCAGGAATCAACACTCCTGAGTCTGTGGCGACTACCACGCTGCAGGTCGTAGCGGCGAATCGTCAGGGACTTTTAAACGACATCACGCAACTATTTGCTGCTTGGCAGGTTTCGTTGATGGGGGCGTCTGGCCGGGTGAGTAATTCCTCTGAGCACGCTATTATCACATTGGAAGCGGAACTCCCCGACGGTCAGCAGTTATTGCAAGTGATGAGTCTGATCATGTTGTTGAAGGGTGTGGAAGACGTGACTCGTTTGTTAGCGAACGAACGATGACGAGAGAGAACAGGATGGGCTGTGGCAAAGTGGTTAGGTCCTTGATCATTGGGTAAATTGGAGAGCGACAGATGAAAATTATTCTTTTGGGGCCCCCGGGTGCAGGAAAAGGGACTCAGGCGCAATTTATTCAAGAGCGGCTCAGCGTCCCGCAGATTTCGACTGGGGATATGCTGCGTGCTGCGGTCAGTTCCGGGAGCGAACTTGGAGAGCGTGTTAAAGCTGTAATGGACTCGGGCGCGTTAGTCTCTGATGACATCATCATTGAGTTAGTTAAAGAACGCATCGCTCAGCCGGATTGTGCGGCTGGATTTTTGTTCGATGGTTTTCCACGGACCATACCTCAGGCCGAAGCGATGCGAGAAGCGGGTGTGCCCATCGATGTGGTCTTAGAGATTCAGGTTGATGACGAAGAATTGGTGGCGCGCATTACTGGCCGACGGGTCCACCCAGGCTCTGGTCGTGTCTACCACGTGGACTACAACCCGCCTAAACAGGAAGGTGTTGACGATGTCACCGGAGAGCCATTGCAGCAGCGACCGGATGACACCGAAGCCACAGTACGCGAACGGCTGTCCGTATATGCGGAGCAGACACAACCTCTTATTGCTTACTATCAAGGTCAGGACACCATTCGCTACGTTGAAATCGATGGTCTTGGAGAGGTTGCCGCGATTCAAAAGGCGATTGCCCAAAACCTAGAGGTGTAGCGTGATTGCGTAAGCCTTGCGCGGTTTTGGGCTGTGGGGGCGAGGGCTGTTAGCTGTGCATCGACGGCAATCTGGCAAGTTGTCCTGCGGTACGATTGGACCTCAATGCAATAGATTAGTCAGCGGTAAGATCAGGATCTCTTCGCCAATGGCTACGTCACCTCTGCTTTTGTCGATTTCAATTAAACAATTAGCGTTGCGGAAGCTGCTTAGGCGATTGGATCCTTGGTCTCCTGTATGCGTTACCGTATAACCGGTTTGGTCGGCCTCGAATTGCCCGCGTTGGTACTCGGTGCGTCCCGGTGAATGGACTATGGGATGTTTTAAGGTTGCGTTGATCCGCAGCGGCGCAGGCAGGTCTGTTCCCGCAAGTTGTGCGATTGCGGGTCTTGCGACCAGCAACGCGGTAATGATGGTGGAGATTGGATTTCCGGGTAGCCCTAAGATCCAGCTCGACTGAATGCGCCCAAAGGCCAATGGCTTACCTGGTTTTAGATTTAAGCGCCAAAATTGCAGCTCGCCTTGTTGTCGAATGCGCTCGACAATGTAGTCGGCATCGCCCACAGAGACGCCGCCGCTGGTGATCAGCACATCGCACTCGCTGGCGGCGCGTTGTAGTGCGGAGTCAATCTTGTTGGGATCATCCGGTAGGCAGCCGAGATCGATGCACTGGACAGGTAAATCGTCCAGAAGTTTCGCTAAGGTAATCCGATTGGCGTCGAATATTTGTCCATAGGCTAGATCCTGCACCGGCGTGCCAGGGTCGCGTAACTCATCACCGCTGGAAAAAATGCCGACGCGGACTCGCGGAAATACATCTACCTTGCCAATACCCGCCGCGGCCAGCTGGCCGAGCATAAAAGGGCTAATGCGCTCGCCCGGTGTCGCTAAGCATTGCCCTTTAGTTACGTCGTTACCGATGTCACGAATGTGATGTTCTGCCGAGGTATGTGGCAAAAATGTGATGCGGTCGAGTGTTTGCTCAATCACGTTTTCTTGTACGACCACTAGGTCGCTGCCGCTTGGGATTGCCGCGCCAGTAAATACGCGTACACATTCCCCGGGCGCCACTACACCGGTGTAAGGGTGCCCCGCCAAACTCGTACCTACCTGCCGTAATGAATAATCCGCGGTAGCCACGATGTCTTGCTGACGGACCGCAAAACCGTCCATGGCCGAGGCAGCAAACGGCGGCAGCGATAGAGCGGCGTGAATAGGTGTTGCAACCACTCGCCCAAACGCGTCCTTGAGCTCGCAGGTTTCGTATGTGCTAGGTGCACGGAGTTGCTGACGAATGGCGGTCAGCGCTTCCTCCAGATCTAATGCTTGGCTATGCTGGGGCAATGACAATCACTCTTTGTATTGATACATCAACCCCGCATTGTAGCGTGGCGCTGGCCGTTGGCGATGACGTTTTTGCCGACACCCAGCGATTGGAGCGTCGACACAATCAGGAAGTGATTCCCATGCTCGATGCGTTGTATCAACGCGCGGGTTTGGCCGTTCAGAGCACGGAATTGGTAAGTTTTAGTGCGGGCCCTGGTGGCTTCACAGGGGTCAGGATTGCGGCTTCGGTGGCGCAAGGCATCGCTATGGCGTGCGCGTGCAATGTAGTTCCACAGCGCTGTTCAGATATTTTGGTGCGGTCATGGGCGCAGTGCCCTGCGACCGTGCAGCAGGTTGTTTGTGCTGTGCCGAGTCGCGCCCAGTCGTTTTATCTGTCGGCACATGTGGGTGGCCCCGGAAGATGGTCACAGCTGTATTCCGACCAATTGTGTGATCAACCGCCTCAGTGGCTGTCGGATATTGTTCAGCATAGTGATCTGAGTTCCAGTGGGCTCGCGTTGATTGGCGCTCGACCGAGTTGGCTGGTGGATGAATTGCAGGCGTGCAGCCACGGCGAAGTGATTCCGGACGCCCAGACAATGATTGGGGCAGCGCGAACCGCGCATAAAGAGGGTCGCAGCGTTGGACCCGAATTGGCTTTGCCGATCTATGTTCAGGGCGATTCTCCCTGGCGCAAGCGCCACAACGCCGAATCTTCGCCGTAGCCATTTTGACTCCGCTGTTTTATTTGCCCCTGCAACGCGAGCGCGCGCAGACGTTGACGCCTTGGTGCCAATTGTTGGAGATTGAGACTTCGGCGCTAACAGAACTTCTTATGTCGTCGCGTTCGCAAGCTGTATTGGTGTTAGATGAATTGGGTTTAGGGCTGTTAATGCCGGGGTATCGGAACCTCTATCGTCTGCCTCGGCAGCGCGTGCAAAGACGCTCCAAGGCCGGACACTTGAGTGAGTTGGGTAAAGCCTGCGGTTTGCCTCAGGGTCACCGGCGGATTCTTGATGCCTGCGCCGGATTTGGCACTGACGGCATGACTCTTGCTACTCTGGGGTGCACGGTCACTATGGTGGAGCAAAACACTTTGGTGTGGTTGTTGTTGCGTGATCTTGACCAGGCGCTGGGCCGAGTCACGGTCGAGTACGGCGACTGTATGGATTTCATGGGTGACCCGTACCGCTGGGATGTTATTTATTTGGATCCGATGTTCCCGCCGCGACGCAAAACCGCATTACCCAGCCGCGGCTTGCAGCATCTGCGAGAACTGAGCGACGAACAGGCGCTTGACGCTGGCGAGATATTGCCGCAGCTAATCCACTTAGGGCGTCGCTGCGCGCTGGCGCGGGTTGTGGTCAAACGGCGCCTGAAAGACCCTCAGGACGCGCAGTCTGCATTTCAAATTAAGGGTAAGAGCATCCGCTTTGATGTTTATCTTCCAGAATAATACTGTTGGTTCTATGCGATCTCGGCATTCAGCAGTGGTGTCAGCGCAAACCGAATTTTGTCGTCAATTACCGTGCGCGCAGCATGTAAGATTTCCGCGATTGTCGCGTTCGTTACTAACAGCTCGTGTTCGTCGGTTTGCAGATGTTGGTTTGCCAGCAATGCGTCGACGAACTCATCGAAAAGTCCTTGATCAAAAAACTCCGGTGCATTTATGCCATGCAGTCGCCCAATTTGTTGGGCGGCGGCCTGGCTGCGTTGGCACAAGCTTTCGCGTGTGTGCCGGCCGTGGTGCGCGAGACTGAGCACGATGTACATGCGTTCGAGCGTCTCGTTAACTAACTTTGACAGCAGCAACAGGGGCAAGCGCTGTTCGCTGAGTTGCGGCGCGGGCAAGACAACATCCGCTTCTTTGCGCACCAGACCTAATGTTTCCATAGAGGTTAGCGCTGCGTTGGTGTCTGCGACTAAGGAGCCGCTTAGCTCCCGAGCGATGTACGGATAAACGACATCAACACTGGCGGTTAAGCGTTCCGCTGCGATGCCGCGCCTGCGATTAACCAATAGACAGGCGATTAACGAAGGCAAAGCGAGCAAGTGCACTATGTTGTTGCGGTACCAAGTTAGCATTACGGCATTGACGGGTTGTAGCGACAGTACGTCACCGAACGGATGTATCTCTCGATTTAGCCAGCCGAGCTGCTCGGCGCAATGGATTAATTGCAATGGTGTGGTGTTGGGCTCGGTAAGGTGTTGGTCGCCGCCAAGATCATGAATCAGCTGCCGATGGTGCTGTATTTGAGCGACCAGTTGTTGTTCAGGCATCGCCTGTTTATCGGCAGTGAGAATAGCGCTGGCTACTAGGTTGATTGGGTTGGCGCTCGCTTGGCGGTTAATGGCCTGCATGATATCGCTGCCGAGGCCGGGCAACAGTTGCGTATCGTCTAAGTTCTTATCTTTGTGGTTGGCGAGCCAATCATCCAGTTTTATCGGTGCGCCGAAGTTGACGTGCAATTCGCCGAAGTTTTTGCGGATCAGTTTGAGGCTGCTAAGAATGTCTAAAATATTTTCACGTTTTTTATTGGCGCCGCGCAGTTCAGACAGGTAGCTGCTGCCTTCAAGTACGATTTCATAGCCAAAGTACACTGGAACGAAGGCCAATGGCTTGGGTAGGCCGCGCAGTTGACTGTCCACGCACATTTTTAGCAGCCCAAACTTTGCCGGTAGCAGACGGCCAGTACGTGAGCGTCCGCCTTCCGGGAAAAACTCGAGGCAATGACCTCGTTGCGCTAACTGATAAACATATTCAGCAAAGACGCTGGCATAGAGAGGGTCTGCGCGAAAACTTCTGCGCATAAAAAATGCGCCGCCGCCGCGTAAAAACCGCCCCACCAAAGGCATATTTAGATTGTCGCCGGCAGCAATGTGCGGAATCATCAGGCCTTGCATATATAACGTGTAGCTCAGTACTAAGTAGTCCACGTGGCTGCGATGCGACGGCACATAGATCAGTGTGTGGGTATCGCTACTTTGTGCCAATACCTCTACGCCGCTGACATGCACGCCGCTGTACAGGCGATTCCAAAACCATGTGAGCAGCGACAAGAAGACGCGGATTTTGCCATGGGACATGTTTGCCGCTACGGATTTGGCGTGGCGTCGTGCTCGTCGTTCAAGCTTGGACGACGTGTGCCCTTTAAGCTGCAGTTCATGCATGGTGTTGCGGACTTGGTCGCTGGCAATCAACGTCTCTATGAGTGCATTGCGGTGTGCGAATTGCGGGCCCAGAGTGGCCTCGCGCTGCTGGCGGTGTTTTACCCGCAGGTAGCGTGCGGTACGTCGGATCGCGATGTCGCGGCCTTTAGAAAAACTAGCGATGTCTGCTAAAGCAATAGGTTCGCCACAGCGCACGTGGATATCATGTCGGTTTACGAGCAGTGACAGGGTGCGTTTAAAACGCCCTGTAAGCTCACCGCTCTCGCTGGTCAATGCGTGTAGCCAGCTGCCTTTGGGGGCCAATGAGCGCCCCCAGAAAACGGTAAATGGGATGATGACGATGTTGCGCTGAATTGCTGTGGGCGCGTCAACAAGGCTGAGCATGCGTTGCGAATATGTCTGCATGGTCATGCGGCCAGCCACCGGTCGTCGCAGCGCAAACGTGCGTCGGGTTAATTGCCATTCGTCGAATTCCAGCGAGCTTAAGGGCGACGGGTAGCCGCTGCCACGGATGGCCAGGTCTAGGATAAAAAGATCCGAGAGAACACGTTGGGATTGAACGTAGACGACTTCGCTGTCGGGGTCTAAAGCCACTTGGCCGCTTAGCGAAGGCTGGGTTAGCCGGCGGATAACCCGATAATATAAGCCATACAGCACTCTCATGATGGCCTCAATCGTTGCGGCAGAGCGCTCGCGTTATTCTGGTCGTTGGCCGCTGTATAAACCATCTAAATCATCAACCGAGGGGGGTTGAGAGGTTTTTTGCTGATCCAACTCCCATATTTGCTGATATCGTTCTAGGCTCAGTTGGGTGGAATTTTCAGTGTTTTGTAAGATCGTTGGTCGCAGGAAGACCAATAAGTTGGTTTTAGTGCGCTCGTTAGTCGTGGTTCGAAACAGCGCGCCCAATAGCGGAATCTTGCCCAATACGGGCACGCGAGCATTGGTGCTGTTAACGTCGTCCTGAATCAGTCCACCCAGCACTATGGTTTGCCCATCCGCCGCCAGCACGGTGGTTTCAATCGTGCGCTTGGAGGTCACAACGTCCGCAAAGGCTGAGCCGCCGACCGGCGTATTAATGACATTGGTGATTTTTTGCGAAATTTCCATGCGCACGTCGTTGTTCTCGAAGACGTGCGGCGTGACCACCAGTTCAATCCCGACGTCTTGCCGATTCACTGTGGTGAAAGGGTTGCTGGCGCCGTCACCCGTTGTCGAAAATGAACCTGATCTAAAGGGCACTTCACGGCCTACCAAGATTTTTGCCTCTTGGTTGTCGAGGGTCAGAATGCTGGGCGTGGAAAGGAGGTTAGCGTCGGTATTGTTCGCCAGGGCGTTTACTACCGCGCCGAATGACACGCCGTCGGTGTTGATTTTTGCCCCGGCTAAAGTCGGTGATGTCAGCGACGCCAAGCCTTCGAGGACACTTATTTGATTGTCGCCATCGCTGATCGCGCCGGCCAGAAGGCTGCCGATAACACCACTCAGGCTGGTGCTGACCAGCGGTGCGCTGTTGCCGCGTTGATCGCCTGCCGCCATTTCTACCCCAAGCGAACTGCCTTCATCTATGGCGACTTCCACGATCGCAGCTTCGATCATGACCTGAGCGCGGGGTGTATCCAGCTTTTCCAGCAGCGCCAGAATCTCGCTCATCGTGCCGGGGTCTGCCTTAACAACAATTGCATTAAGCGTAGTGTCAGCAGCAATAGTAACGTCTTGATTGGATTTTTGGTCGCCCTTGGAAGACTGTCCGACAACGCTGGTTAGTATCTTGCTGATGTTCTCCGCGTCTGCGTGGCTCAACAAAACCACCTGAGTAGAGTCTGTAGTGGTGGCGGGTCGATCCAGTTTGTCGATGATCTTCATGACTTCGGCTATGGGGCGTGGTTTACCGCGCAGCACCAGTGAGTTGTTGCGTTCGTTCGCAATAACCTGAACCTTCGTAGGTCCCTTTGCCGCGCTGCCTATTTGATCCGGCGCGACTTTTTCTAGGATCGCGGCGACGCTACCCACCCACGCTTCTTCTAACGCCACCATGACCACTTCGTCTTCATCGGCGACATCGATTTCGCGAATAAGCTTTTTTAGACGCAGGATATTGTCGGCGTGATCGGAAATAATCACCACATTCGGGTTAGTCACACTGCCGATATGACCGTACTGGGGGATCAGCGGCCGCAATAGCTTGAGTAATTCATCTGATGCGGTGTTTTGTACCGCGATCACTTCGGTCATTAATTCTTCGGGGGCGGCGGCTTCAGGTCGGCCAAGTACCCCAGGGGTTTGTTTGCCTGTTGCACTTTGCTGGATTCGGATCACGTCACCAGACGGCACGGCGGTATAGTTTTGCAGTCGCAATACGCTCAGAAACAGCGCATACACGCCGTCTTTGCCTAATGGCGTATCGGAGATCACGGTCACTTGGCCCTTCAACTTGGGATCGACGATGAAGGTCTTGCCGGTGATTCTCGCCACTTGCGCGACGAACTCTTGGATGTTGGCTCCCTTGGTGGCCATCTGCCAAGTTTGTTCTTCGGCACTTTGTGCGCTCGAAAAGTGAACCGGCGAAAAGGCTAAGCCTATAACCAATAGGGTTGTTAACGCTGTGCGATGGTGCATTAGGCAATTACTCATGAATTATCTGGGGGTTGGAATGGAAGCGGTGATAACGAAGCGCTGATTATTGCGCATTACCTCTAATCGTGCTCTGCCACTGGTCATAATCTCTGCAAGCAATGCCTTATCGTTTTTCACATTGCTCATTGGGCTACCGTTGATCGAAAAGATGATGTCGCCGCGCTTGAGTCCAGAGGACTGAAAGTATGGTGAGTTGGCCACGTCGCCCACTTTGTAGCCGCCGCTTGAATCTGCGGTTAGGCCAAGGTCGTCGATTGCCGCTTGCGGATCGGCTACGAGCTGTTGAGGCAGGGGGTCAGCGCTCTCAGCAATTTTTGATTGCACGGATGCTCGACTGGTTAAAGTCGGTGAGTTATTCGGTGCTGTTGCCGCTGCGCTCTCGGTAACCTGGGTTGCCGATTTACTGCTGGCCTTGTATGTGCTTTCCGGGAACGCCAGTGATTCGAGTTGTCCTGCGCGTCTCAGCAATACTTGTTGCGGATAGACCTCTGCCAGTATTGCGTTACCGGGCACGCTCTCGCCAACGGTGTACAAGCGCGCACGCTGCCCCCGCTGGCCGATGATTGCCGCCGAAAATGGGTTTTCAGACGCTGCAAAAACCGCTTTCAGTTCCAATGGCAGGCGGGTTGCTTGTGCATTGGCAACGCTTTGTGGCACAGCACCGCCTTCGCGAGTGGGTCGGCCAAAAAGATGTAAATTAACCAGCGCGTTCACATCAATTGCCCCGGATGCACCGGCCGTGGTGGTGGTCGCTTTTGTCTGTGTTGAAGTTGTTGCTGGGCTCTCGGGCAGGTAGATAAGGTTTCGCGCTGTATTTATGACGGTCGCGACGATGCCAAGGATCAAAATCCAGCGCGCTGGTGCTGCAAATTTTACTGCGTACTCAATCATCGACATGGCGTTTTCTTAAAATCGGCTCCGCATCCGTCTGTTAGCAACGGGGTGACGGAGCATTGTCCGAATTCCACCGCAAATTACCACCGAAAATACGCGGCCAGAATGCGGCGCAAGCGCTAGAGAATCTGGCGCTCAATTTCCATCACGATCTCATCAGCTGCTTGATTACTAGGCCAAGGCTGGTCCATTAGATCAAAAAACCGCCGACGCAGTCGTATATGCACCCAACCGTCGGTGCGCAGGGTTAAATCCAATAGTTGCGCCGGGCTCGATATCGGTGAAATCGTCGCGGTGGCGCCAAGATTCTGTTCGTTCATCAAGCGTGCCTTCAGACCCGGTAAAGCAATTTGGTTGAACTGGTTTGCAAGAATGTAGCTCACCTGTCCGCCACTCCAAGTCAGTTCGAGCGGGTCGGCTAAATCAAGTTGCGCTAAAGAGCGAGTGTTGTAGGGCGCGCGCACCAGACTCGGAGACAGCCTAAAGTCGCCACTTAGAAAGATGTCGAATGGATTCAAGACCGACGCGATCGCAGCGCTGTTTATTATTCCTTCGGTTCGCAGTGTCGCGGCCGATTGACCGAGGCCAATGCGACCAGCGAGCTGGATTTCGGTATTGGTAAACGACCAGTCAAAGGTGGGTTGCAGGTTTAGGGGGGCGGTGCTTTCGTCATCGCGGAGTTGGCTTAGGTGCCACTGCAGTTCTCCGGTTGGGCCGCCTCGAATAATGATTGTGGCTCGACCATTCCAGATAGAGCCGCCGTAGCGAATGGCGTCGACGGCCGGTGATCTGGCAACAGCGTATTTTGCCAGACTGGCCGGCAAAGAGGCGATGCCTAGCGGCAGACCCACAAGCAGAACTAAGACTGTAATAAGTACAAATCGCTTCACGGTATGTTCTTGGTGGCCGCGAATATGCGCTCAATGATGCCGGTGTATATGCGCGTTAGCGGCTGTAGGTCATTGATGCGGACCGATTCGTTGACTTTATGGATGGTGGCGTTGACGGGCCCAAGCTCGATCACCTCCACCGGACCCTGAGGGTGATTTGCCCAGGGTGCAATAAAACGTCCGTCAGACGTGCCACCCGAGGTGCTCATCTCGGTTGTTAAGCCGGTTTCTGCGCGAATTGCACTGTCCACAGCAGCGCTGAGGCGCCCGGGTTGCGTTAGGAACGGTTCGCCGGAAAGATGCCAAGATATGTCGAATTGCAAACCGGCGGATTTAAAAACACCTTCGATCTGGGTTTTTAGCCTTTTGGCGGTTTGCTCCGTATTAAAGCGCAGATTAAAGTCGGCCGTTAAGCTGCCGGGAATAACATTGCTCGCGCCAGTGCCCGACTGGATGTTCGAGATCTGTAGCGATGTAGGTGGATAAAAGTCATTACCCTGATCCCAGACGGTTGCGGCCAGAGCAGCGAGTAACGGCATCGCATTATGAATCGGATTGTCGGCGTCGTTTGGGTAGGCCACATGGCCCTGCACACCATGTACAGTCAGGCGCGCATTTAACGAACCGCGTCTGCCACAGCGTACGACATCACCCAGTTGTTGGTCTGAACTGGGTTCTCCGACGATGCAAAAGTCCGGGCGGATACCCTCTGCGTTGAGTTCGCGGATGGCATGAGCGGTGCCGTGGATGGCGTCGCCTTCTTCATCACTGGTAATCAGAAAACTCAAGGTGCCAGCCATCTTGGGCGCGTGCTCAAGGTGGTTTTCCACGGCTACCAACATGGCGGCGAGGCTCGACTTCATGTCAGCGGCGCCGCGACCGACCAGTAAGTCATCTGCTACCGTGGGTTCGAAGGGCGGGCTGTGCCAGTCTGCCAAGGGTCCGGAGGGTACAACGTCAGTATGCCCTGCGAACAATAAGTGCGGCCCCCCGTGGCCATAGCTGGCCCATAGGTTGTGAACGCCGTGGGCGTTGAGTTGGCGCAGCGTAAACCCTAATTTGCTTAGACGTTGGCCGATTATTTCCTGACAACCAGCGTCCTCCGGTGTTACTGAAACTCGCCGAATGAGTTCGCAGGTCAGATCTAGAACAGGGTTACTGGCGTCCATCTGCGCTGTCAGTTGTGCTTGTGTAACTGGTCATTAAGTTCAATGGCTTTGCGGTTAGTGCGACAGATTATGTTGCCGTTCTGGCTGTCGCGAATGAACAACATGTCTGACTTGCCAGCGAGTTCCCGAGCTTTAACGCTGCCCAGCACCGTGCCTTGTTCATCGACCAAGGACACGCCCATGCCAGCAGTAATGTATAGGCCCGCCTCAATGGTGCAGCGGTCGCCCAGTGGGATACCGGTGCCCGCGTTAGCGCCGATCAGACAGTTCTCACCAATGCTGATTTTTATATTGCCGCCGCCCGAGAGGGTGCCCATGGTGCTCGCGCTGCCGCCTAGGTCACTCCCTGATCCTAACGTCACGCCCTGCGAAATTCGGCCTTCGACCATGTTTGGCCCAAGTGCTCCCGCATTAAAGTTTACAAAGCCCTCGTGCATGACGGTGGTGCCGTCGCCAAGGTATGCGCCTAAACGGATACGGCTGGCATCCGCGATCCGAACCCCTGCAGGCACCACGTAATTGACCATTTTTGGGAATTTATCAACGGCAAACACCTCCAGTTGCGTGTTGTCGATATGCGCTTGCGCGATCGCGTCAGGCAACTCCTCCACCGCGATAGGCCCAGCTGACGTCCAGGCAATATTGGGCAAATGCGCGAATATACCGTCCAGATTGAGGCTGTTCGGTAGACATAAACGGTGGGACAGCAAGTGCAGTTTTAGATACGCCTCGGCGGTGCTGGCGATCGCTGTGTCTTCTTCAAGTCGAACGGCAACCAAATGTTGAGTCGATTCGATCAATTTTTTAGAGATCAAGCCGCCGCCATAAACCTGATCTAGCTTCTGTGCTCGGTCTGAATTGATCTCGCTCGTGCCTGTTGGTAGCTCGGCGATGATTTGGGCAAGTTCGCCCGCAGGCTTGAGCAACGGGCGAGGGTAAAAACAGTCCAACATGGTGCCGCCGTCGCTGTATCGGGCTACACCGAGACCGAAAGCAAAAATATCTGTCATTTTTATCTCGCGTTAAATGATTGTTGGAGTTATGCGCCTAGGCGCAACAAGGCCAGCGGCGGATAATACTACAGCAAGGGATTATGTTGCGGGGACGTTGTGACAAGTCATGAGTCATTGCCTACTCGATCGGCAAACTCGGCGAGCCGATGTGCCGCGTCCACGCATGCGGCCATTGGCGCCACCCAAGCGACACGCACGCGGTTGGCTCCAGGATTGCCGAGCATGGCTTGGTCGCGGCCCAGAAACGAACCCGGCATTACCGTGATGTGTTGTTGGGCATATAAAGACTGACAAAAGCTTAAATCGTTTGTTGGGGTAGGCAGCCAATGATAAAAGCCGCCGTCGGGCTGCTGGAGGTCGTAATGCGCTTGCAATACGTCGGTCACGGCCTGGAATTTTTCCTGATACAGCGCTCGATTTTCTCGGACGTGAGCCTCGTCCTGCCAAGCCAGAGTGCTGGCATATTGCTGGTGTGTGCCCATGGCGCAACCGTGGTAGGTCCGGTAAAGCAAGAATTTTTCAATGATGCCGGCGTCGCCGGCGACGAAGCCGCTGCGCAAGCCCGGAAGATTAGAGCGCTTCGACAAGCTGTGAAACACCACGCAACGCGCAAACTCTTTGTTGCCCATCGCCTCACTTGCGGCGAGCAGGCTGCTCGGGCGGTTCTGTTCAGAGAAGTAAATCTCCGAATAACATTCGTCTGCAGCAATAATAAAGTCGTGGCGGTGCGCCCGCTCGATTAACCGCTGCATCTGCACGTCGCTGATTAAGTGCCCGGTCGGATTGCCTGGGGAACAAATGTACAGCAGCTCCATCGCATCCCAGGTTTCGTCAGAGACAGCGTCATAGTCGGCGGCGTAGTCGCTATGGGCCGTATTCGCCATGTAATAGGGTTGCGCCCCGGCTAGCAACGCGGCGCCTTCATAAATTTGGTAGAACGGATTGGGCATGCCAACCAAACTTTGTGGGCGTCCGCTCAACACGGCTTGAGCAAAAGCAAACAGCGCTTCGCGCGTGCCGTTCACCGGTAAAATATGCTGCTCGGCGGATGCGGTTACGCCGAATCGATTGCGCAACCAGTCAGAAACCGCGTGGCGTAGGCCGTCGCTGCCCCGGGTTGCTGGATACGTTGCAAGGTGCTGAGCTGTGGCATTGCCATCGCAGAGGGCGTCGATCACGAACTGTGGTGGCGGATGTTTCGGTTCGCCAATGGATAAAGCGATATGCGCGAGATCGCCTTGATAATCGCTGCTTGCTAAAGCCGCCCTTAGTTTTTCGAACGGATAGGATTGCAATAATTCAAGTTTAGGGTTGGTCACCAATGCCTTTATGCTCCAATTGTTTTGCCCAATTCACTGTCGAGCCTTTGCCGCAAGGTGTGTTTTAAGGTGTAGATTTCTTCGCTGTTGCGTAAACCCTCGCCGTGCTCATTTTGTACGATGAAGATGTCCTCGACCCGCTCACCCAGTGTGGTAATTCGCGCTGAACGCAGGGTTAGCTTCATTTCCACAAACAACAGGCCTAGGTGTGCGAGCAAGCCCGGACGATCCGCGGCCAGAATGCTGATCGTGGTTAAGTCGTCCTCGGTGGTGACGTCAACTTCGGTTGGCCAAGGCAGTTCTCTGAGTTGGCGAGGTATTCTGCGTTCTTCACCGGCGGTATCTAAAACTTCGTCGCTTAGACTGGTCGTTAATGAATCGCAAATACGCCGTCTAGCACTGGTTTGCTCGTCAATGGCTTCGCCTTCGTGGTTTAACACGGTAAGTGCGTTAAAGCATCGACCCGATGCGCTGGTATGAATGCTGGCGTCAACAATAGACAGATCGAGCTTGCTCAAGCTTGTGACGATTGCTGCGAATACCCCGGGGCGGTCGGGTAGCATCAGATAGATTTGGGTTGCACCTTCTCCGCCGGACTGAATTGGCGTGTCCTCAAGATGCACAAAAACCTCTTCTGGGTTTTCGTGGTTCAGCAGTTGTGCACTCAACTGTGCGATTTGCGCAGGTGGGTGACGTAAGAATAGGTCCTCGCCCAGATCTTGCCACAATGCGTGAATCTGCTCTGGTTGCGCGTCTTGCGTATCAACTAGGCGCTCGAGGGCGCTTTCTTTGCAGGCTTGAATTGCATCGGCCCTATCGGGCAGTGACGCCAGGCCGTTTTTCAAAGCTTTGCGTGTTTCGCTGTATAAATGCCGCAACAAACTCGCACGCCAGCTGTTCCATAGCGTCGGGTTGGTAGCGTTTATGTCTGCGACCGTTAACGCATAAAGATAGTTCAAGCGCATTTCAGAGCGTACCTCCTGCGCAAAGGCCTGCACCACCTCCGGGTCATAAATGTCCTGATGTTGAGACACACTCGACATGCAGAGATGCTGCTCCACCAGCCAACATACGATGTCGGTATCTGTTGTATTGAGTTGATGCCGCTCGCAGAACAGCCTTGCGTCGATTGATCCGAGCTCCGAGTGGTCGCCGCCGCGACCTTTTCCAATGTCGTGATAGAGCCCGGCGATGTATAGCAGTTCGGGTTTTGGTATGGCATGCACGCAGTGGTGGGCCACCGGCGTGTGCACTAAAGCCTCCGGATAGCGGAACCTGCGCATATTGCCGATGACCATCATGGTGTGGGCATCTACTGTATAAACATGAAACAGGTCGTGCTGCATTTGCCCAACTATTTGGGCGAATTCAGGGATATAACGCGCAAGCACGCCGTAGCGACGCATCCGCGTGAGTTGGGTCACTATGTTAAAAGGCGCTTTCAATAAGCGCATGAACAACTGCGTGTGTTCGGGTTTGTGACGAAATTCGTCATCGATTAGATGCAGTGATTCGCGTATGCGGCGAATGGTTGCGGCGCTGACCCCTTCAACATCCTCGCGGTGTGCGATGATGACGAACATTTCCAGCAACGCTGCAGGATTCTCGCGAAACACGTCGTCTCTTTGGGTTTCGATGTGTTTGTTGCGCAGCGCAAATTCGCTGTTAATAAGTTCGAGTTTGTCGCGTCTGGGTTTGTCGGAGCGCTCGCGGAAAAATTGAATGATGATGTCGTTGACTTCGGTCAATGCGAGTACATGGCGGTAGTAGTGGTGCATAAACAGCTCGACGCCGGATTTAGCATCGGTATCTATAAACCCCAGTCGCTGGGCCAATTCGCGTTGGTGCGCGAACCGCAAATGATCCTCTTTGCGGCCAACAATCAGGTGTAGGCCAAAACGCACCCACCAAAGAAACCTGCGCCCGTCCTCAAGCCATTGGCGCTCAAGGTCGCTTAATATTCCCAGAGCGACCAATTCCTCGGTGTTTGTGGTGGCGAATTGACGCAGACAGATCCACAGGGCGGTATGAATGTCGCGCAGACCACCGGGGGATGTTTTTATATTCGGTTCAAGGTTGTAGTCGGTGTCCAGATAATTGTCATGGCGACTTTTTTGTTCTGCGTATTTGGCTCGAAAAAAGTCGTCCGCTGAGCCCACGCGATCGGGCGCTAGCTTTTGATCCAGTTTTTGCGCGAGCCCAGTATCGCCGGCCATGAGTCGCCGTTCAAACAATGCGGTGGCTACAGTAATGTCATCGCGCGCCTGTTGCAGACAGCCTTTGAGGTCGCGAACACTGTGACCAACTTCCAGATTCAAATCGAACACATCGCGCAGAAAACTTTCGATGGGTACGCGTAATTTTTCTGGGCGTTTAGCCAATACCAATAGATCGATGTCTGATCCGGGTTGTAATTCTCGGCGTCCATAGCCCCCGACCGCATAAAGCGCCACGTCGGATTGTCCGTCGAGATGCTCCGTCCAAGCGTCGAGCACCAGACTGTCGACGAGGTTGGTCAAGTCGTCCATCAGCGTTTCGACAGGGTGATTTTGCCAGTAGCGCTCCGTTAAGGCCGCTGTACCCTCGGCCAGACGCTGCCGGCGGATAGCGGTGGCGGATGCAAGCTTCATTGAGTTAGAGCTGCTCTTCGTCGCGTAGCGTGAAAATCTCTGTGCCGTCTGCGGTGACCATCAGGGTGTGTTCCCATTGGGCGGATAATTTGTGATCTTTGGTCACCGCGGTCCATTGATCGGGCAAAATCTTTATTTGGCGTTTACCCGCATTGATCATGGGTTCGATGGTAAAACTCATGCCTTCCTCCAGCATCTGCCCGGTTCCAGGCCTTCCGTAGTGCAATATTTGTGGTTCGTCATGAAAGTCTTTGCCGATGCCGTGTCCGCAAAACTCACGTACGACAGTAAAGCGCTGGGCTTCGGCGTAACTTTGAATGGCATGACCGATATCGCCGAGTCTTGCTCCGGGCCGCACGACGTCGATGCCTCGATAGAGGCAATCTTGGGTGACCTTAGAAAGGCGTTTAGCCAGCACGCTGGGTTCGCCAGCGAAGAACATTTTGCTGCTGTCACCGTGGTAACCGTTGTCGATTACGGTGATGTCTATATTCAATACATCGCCGTTTTTCAGTTTCTTGCTTGGCGATGGAATACCGTGACAGACCACATGGTTGACCGAAGTACAGATGGACTTAGGGAACGGCTCCTGCCCACCCCCGCCGCCATAATTGAGTGGAGCAGGAACGCAGTGCAGTTCGTTGACGATATAGTCGTGGCACAGCTGGTTCAAATGATCGGTTGTCACACCAGGTTGCACGTGTGGACCAATCATATTGAGGACGGCTGCGGCTTTTTTTCCAGCACTGCGCATGCCTGCCAGATCGGTCTCGTTCTCGATCCGTGCCACCATATCAAAACTCATTTCTATAGCTGAGCGGTTATGGTATAAAGCGCGCCGTTCAGAGTCCATGAGATTGGCGAATTCAGTTGAATTCACATGGATGGATGGATGGTGTAAAGACAGTGACAGGGGCTCTAAATCCTGTTCCGTTGCAGCAGATAAAGCTGTGCTGATAGATGGATGATAGCAGCCGACTGACATGGCAAATTAAGCACTCGCATGGCGAGCGCAAATAATGTTGCCGGTTTCGTCACAGACTCACGGGTGCTTGGGGCTTTGGTCGCGAGTTTGAGTCTGGGAAATCGTGTAATAAATCAACCCGGAGAGAAAAGTTATGAGTGTAAGCATGCGCGATATGCTTGCGGCTGGTGTGCATTTTGGCCATCAGACGCGGTTCTGGAACCCCAAGATGGCGCCTTTCATCTTTGGCGCTCGCAACAAGATTCACATCGTTAATCTTGAAAAAACCCTGCCGGCGTTCAACGACGCGCTGATTGAAATGCGTAATTTGTCGTCACGCGGACAAAAAATCCTCTTTGTCGGTACTAAGCGTGCTGCAGCCAAGGTCATCCAAGAACAGGCCAGTCGAGTGGGTATGCCATTTGTCGATCAGCGCTGGTTGGGCGGTATGTTGACCAACTACAAAACCATTCGCCAATCGATCCGCCGACTGCAGGATCTGGAAACCCAGTCTGCCGATGGTACGTTCGATCTGCTGTCAAAAAAGGAAGCGCTGCAGCGTACGCGCATGATGAACAAGCTCCACAGCAGCTTGGGTGGTATTAAGGACATGGGCGGACTGCCTGATGCGTTGTTTGTGGTTGATGTTCAGCACGAGCGTATCGCCGTGGCCGAAGCCAACAAATTAGGTATTCCCGTATTCGGGATTGTCGATACCAATAGCGACCCAGCTGGGGTCGACTATGTTATTCCAGGCAATGACGACGCGATTCGCGCGATTCGTTTATACGTAACGGCGGTAGCCGACAGCGTCGCGGAGGGCAAAGCGAATGCTCAAGTGACGGTCAGCGAAGACGAATTTGTGGAAGTCGAAGAGTCTGAAGTCGCGCCTCCAGTTGCTGAAATATCGGAGGCGGTAGCCGCCAGCGTTAATCAGACCTTCGCAGCAGAAGATGAGGAAAAAGCAGCGCAGGAGGCCGCAGAACAGGCCGCCGCCGCTGCAGCAGACGCAGACAAGGAGTAAAAGATGGCAATTTCCGCAGCAATGGTCAAAGAGCTCAGAGAGCGTACTGGCCTGGGAATGATGGATTGCAAACGTGCGTTGACTGAAGCCGACGGCGATATGGAAAAAGCTATTGAGGAGTTGCGCAAAAAAAGTTCGTTAAAGGCTGCAAAAAAAGCGGGTCGCACGACCGCCAACGGTTTGCTCGGCATGCATGTGGCTGCAGACGGTACCCGTGGCGCGATCGTAGAGATTAATATCGAGACCGACTTCGCGGCAAAAAACGAAAAATTCATCGCGTTTGTGGCTAAGGTCACAGAACAACTCTTCGAGTCGACCGATGGCGACTTGTCGGCACTTGCAGCGGGTGACTTGAACGCCGAGCGTGAAACTCTGGTACAAGAAATTGGCGAAAATATAACCATTCGCCGTGGTGAAGTTGTTGAATCTGCAGCGGGTGGCATCAGTCAGTATATGCATGGCGATCAGCGGCGCGGTGCCTTGGTCAATCTTGCCGGGGCTAATGCCGAATTGGGCCGAGATATTGCTATGCATGTGGTTGCTGTCAATCCAATGGTTGTGCGCAGCGAGGATGTAGCGCCGGATGTGTTGGCAAAAGAGCGAGAGATTTTCACCTCTCAGGCGGCAGAAAGTGGTAAGCCAGAAGACATTGTTGTCAAGATGGTGGAGGGCCGCGTTAAGAAATTTCTGGCAGAAGTAAGTTTGTTAGATCAGCCCTTTGTTAAGGACGGTGATATCAAAGTTGGCAAACTTGTTGCTGATGCAGGTACTGAAGTGGTGTCGTTCGCACGTTATGAGGTGGGCGAGGGCATCGAAGTCGAAGCCACAGATTTCGCCGCCGAGGTTGCGGCTCAGGTAGCAGGTAACGACTAGTTTGACCCGTTACCTGCTCAAGCTCAGCGGTGAAGCGCTTGGTGGTGATGCCGGTGTGGGGATCGAGCCCAGCGTGCTTAAGCACTACTGTGATGAGATTGAGGCAGCGGTACGCGAGGGCATTCAATTAGCAGTGGTTTTGGGCGGCGGCAATCTATTTCGTGGCGCGCACTTGGCGCAGGCTGGAATGGATCGCGTTGTTGGCGATCGCATGGGTATGCTCGCGACGGTAATGAATGGACTGGCGCTCAATGATTTCCTGCAACGCCGTGGTATTGCCAGCAAATTGTTCAGTGCGATCCCTATGGCGGGCATGGTCGATGGTTATCAGCGAGATTTAGCCCGCGATGCCGTGCATCGTGGCGATGTCGTGATACTAACCGGCGGTACCGGCAATCCCTTTTTTACCACTGATACGGCAGCGTGTTTGCGCGGTGTTGAGCTTGGTGTGGACGCGGTTTTGAAGGCAACTAATGTTGACGGTGTGTATTCCGCTGATCCAAGAAAAGACTCAGCTGCGGTGCGTTTTGAGCGCATCACTTATCAAGAAGTGTTGGAGCAGGAACTTGCGGTCATGGATTTGACCGCCATTGTATTGTGCAAAGAGAATGCGCTGCCGTTGATCGTGTTTGATGCTTCTGAATCGCGGACGCTTACGCGCCTTGCTGCCGGGGAACAGGTTGGGACACGGGTCGACGATGCGAAGGCCACCGGTTAGAGAAGGGGCTGAACTTAGTGCTCTGGTGTAAACAAGGTTTTGGCGCATAATGCGCAGCATGCGCGATGGAATCTCCAGCGTGCATAACACTTTGGAATGAAGATCATGATTGACGAAATTCTTGATGATGCCAAAGAGCGCATGGGCAAAACTCTAGATGCCCTGCATGGCGCGTTTGCAAAAATTCGTACTGGACGGGCGAACCCCGCGTTATTAGACGGGATCACCGTAGATTATTACGGCGCTCCGACGCCACTCAATCAGGTCGCGTCAATCTCGGTAGAAGATGCACGCACCTTGGTTTTGTCGCCCTGGGAAAAACCGCTGTTGCCGGAAATTGAGAAAGCAATTCTGCGCAGTGACCTTGGCATTACACCGATTGGTAGTGGCGATGTTGTGCGTGTACCCCTGCCTCCGCTAACAGAAGAGAACAGGCGTGATCTTGCCAAACAGGCTCGAGCTGAGGCCGAAAGTAGCAGGGTGTCTATTCGCAACATTCGGCGCGACGCAATCGCCGATATTCGTGATTTAGTTAAGGAAAAAATGGCAGCAGAGGATGATGCGCGGCGCGGAGAAGAGCGTGCGCAAGTGCTGACCGACCAAAACGTTGGTGACGTTGACAAAGTGTTGGCGGCTAAAGAAGCCGAACTGATGGAAATCTAAGTCCTAAACGCTGCTCATGACGCCCGAAATTACAGTTCAAGCCCCAGAGGACCTCGCGGCAGCGAACAGCGCGGACATGGTGCCCAAGCATGTCGGCATCATTATGGATGGTAATCATCGCTGGGCGAAAAAACGCCATCTGCCTGGTGCCGCAGGGCATCGAGCGGGGGCTAAAGGTGTGCGTGTTATCAGCGAAGCGTGTGTTGAAATGGGGATCAAAAATCTCACTCTGTTCGCCTTTAGCACAGAGAACTGGTATCGCCCAGAAGGTGAAGTCAGCATGCTCATGGATTTGATGCGGTATGTCATGCGCACCGACATAGAAGATCTGCATGCTCAGGGTGTAAAGCTCCGCATTATTGGTGACCGCAGTCGTTTTGCTGAGGATATCCACGAGATGATGGATGACTGCGAAGCGCTCACTCGGAACAACCAACGTCTGAATCTTAATGTTGCGGTAAATTATGGTGGCCGTTGGGACATCGTTGAAGCCAGTAAAGCGCTGGCGTTGCGGGTGCAAAATGGCGAGATCGCCGCCGACGATATAAACGAAAGTATGTTGCATCAGCACATGTCATTGGGTGACCTGCCTGAACCTGATTTGCTCATCCGCACGGGGGGCGATTTTCGGGTCAGTAACTTTATGCTTTGGGATATTGCCTACACGGAATTGTATTTTACAGAGGCGTTTTGGCCAGAATTTGACGGCGGTCATTTACGCAGCGCGGTAGAGACCTTTTCAGCGCGCTTGCGTCGGTTTGGGCGTCGCGCATAGGTCGGGCAGGTCATGCTGCTGCGAAGAGTGATTACGGCATTGTGCTTGGCGGCGTTCGCTTTAGCGGCTATATTTTTGTTGCCGATATGGGGTTTCGCTGTGACGTTTGGTGTCGCGGCAGGTGCTGGCGTTTATGAATGGTCGGGTTTTTTGCGCGTTCCGAACAAGGCTCTGCGTATTGGTTATGTGGCGATTTACGCAGCACTCATTGGCTTAATTTTTGTCAGTGAAGGGCTTTACAGTCCGATTATTCAGACGGTTGGGGTGGTTTGGCTTGGCGCGATTGTCCTAGTGTTGGTTTATCCTAGGGGTCGTAGTCTGTACACCCGCTCCTGGCTTATCGGCCTTGTTGGGCAGCTGCTTATGGTAGGCGCTTGGTGCAGTTTAATGGCGATTCGCGAAATGCCATCAGGGCAGTACTGGTTACTTTGGTTGCTCGTATTAACTACCGCGACAGACGTCGGGGCCTTCTTTAGTGGTCGTGCGCTGGGTCGGCGTAAATTGGCGCCTTCGCTGAGCCCCGGTAAGACGTGGGAAGGCGCTTTCGGAGGGCTTCTGCTGGCGTCGAGCATGTGTCTTACCGCATTGTTTGTATTCAGTGAGTGGTCGATATTCGCTGCCTTGATACTGACCATTGGGCTCATAGTGGTGGCGGTATTTGGCGACCTTTTTGAAAGCCTGTTGAAGCGGGCGACTGGGCTCAAAGATTCTGGTGGTTTGTTGCCGGGGCATGGAGGTGTTTTGGATCGTATAGACTCAATCATTGCGGTATTGCCGCTTCTGGCATGGGCGCTTTTAACATGATGGATTGGCTGCTTTATCCGCTCGCGTTTGCCGGTTTACTGGGCGTGCTCGTAGTGGTGCATGAGTTCGGCCATTTCATTGTTGCGCGCTTTTCCGGTGTCCATGTTTTGAGTTTTTCTGTCGGCTTCGGTAAAGCTCTGCTCAGTCGAGTCGATAAACGCGGGACCACCTTTAAACTCTCGATGATTCCCTTAGGCGGTTATGTACGGATGTACGATGATCGTGATGACGCCGAGAGCCTGCAAGGAATGGCGGCGGTGCCGGCCGATGCGGTGGCGCATTCGAGTTTGTCACCGGGCTGGAAAATCGCCATTGCCGTTGCAGGGCCGCTGGCCAACTTTGTTCTTGCAGCAGTGGTCTATGCGTTGCTCTTTATTGCGGGTACCACCGAATATGCGCCGACTACTCAAGCGCCTAAAGTAGACACCAAGCTGGCTCAGGCTGGACTGAACGCGCCGGCTCGGGTGGTGCGGGTCGACGGTGGTGACGTTGCCGGCTGGCAAAGTGTGCTCATGTCGCTCAGTGATCGCTTAGGTGAAAGTGGCACGATTGAGCTGGAGGTGCAAAATTTACGTACCGGTCGCGGCCAAACGTTGCAGTTGCCCATCTCCACGTGGTTGCAGGGAGAGGCTCAGCCTGACGTTCTGGGCGACTTAGGTTTGCAGCCGGCGTTGCTGAGCGTTGTTGGCAATGTTGTAGACGATTCACCTGCCGACCGCGCGGGTTTGCGGGCCAATGATTGGGTTATTGGCGTGAACGATCGCGAAATCAGCAGTTGGCGTCAGTGGGTTGATGAAATTGTTGCGCATCCGCAGATACCGCTGATAATTACTGTTATGCGTTCTGGGCAGGAATTGCAATTGTCGGTTACGCCGGCCGCGCGAACGACCTCGGCGGGCGATACCATAGGGTTTCTTGGCGTGGGTCCAGCGGTTATCGAAGTGCGCTTTGAGCCCTTACAGGCGTTTTGGAAGGGTGCTGTTGAGACTGTCGATAAAACGGTTATGACGCTCAGCATGGTAAAGAAAATGGTTGTAGGGCTGTTGTCGGTGCAAAACCTTGTTGGTCCCGTAGGAATTGCACAGATTGCGGGTGATACCGTTAAAACGAGTTGGCAGATGTTCTTTGGTGTTATGGCACTTATGAGCATCTCGTTGGGTGTTTTGAATCTGCTCCCCGTGCCATTATTGGATGGTGGCCAAGTGGTGCTTATAGTGATTGAAGCCATTAAAGGGTCGCCCGTCTCTGAGCGTTTGCAGCAAGGGGCAGCGCAGCTGGGTCTGCTGTTGGTTGGGATTATGTTTGTGCTAGTCACGTTTAACGATCTAACGCGGCTATTTGGCTAACCATTCGTTCTGCGAATATAAACAGGAAATAATTTTGCACACTTTCTTTGTGTTTCGCCTATGGAATTTGTTCATGGTGGCGATGATGTTGGCACTGTTAAGCTCCGGTGCGGTGTTTGCCGCCAGTTCGACCAATGAAAGCTTCCAGATCGACAGCCGATTCGTTGTAGAAGATGTGCGCTTGCAGGGTCTCCAGCGAGTGTCCGCGGGCACGGTGTTTAATCTGATTCCGGTAAGTGTTGGTGATGCATTGGACGGCGTCGAGATCCGTTCGACCATGCGTGCACTGTTTCGTTCGGGCTATTTCAAAGATATCCAGTTGGCTCGCGATGACGGAGTTTTGATCGTTACCTTGGTTGAGCGCCCAGCGATTGAGTCCATTGAATTAGAAGGCAACAAAGCAATTGAGTCAGAAGCGCTGTTAGGTGGGCTTGCGGAGCAGGGGCTCAAAGAGGGCGAGATTTTCAAACAGGTTACGCTGGAACGGATGGGCCTAGAGCTGGAACGACAATATGTTGCTCAAGGACGCTATGGCGCAAGTATTGATACGGATATTGAGGATCTGCCGCGTAATCGGGTCAACATTAAAATCATCATTGAAGAAGGCAAGAGCTCTGGGATCCGTCACATAAACGTGGTCGGCGCAGAATTATTTCCGCAAGAAGAGTTGTTGGATGCGCTAGAGCTGAAACACCCGAGTTTGCTCTCATTTTATAAGAATGATGACAAATACTCCCGAGAGAAGTTGTCAGGAGACCTAGAGTCGCTCGAGGCGTTCTACAAGGACCGTGGTTATGCCGACTTTAATATCGAATCCACCGAGGTCAGCATTACCCCCGACCGCCAGCAGGTGTACATCAGTATTGCCGTGGACGAAGGCGATATTTACCAAGTCAGCAAAGTTAACTTGGTGGGCGAGCTCGGTGATGTCAAAGCGGAAGATTTGCGCCGGTTAATCATCGTTCAAGAAGGTCAGACATTTTCTCAGGCGCTTATCACAGCCACCGAAGAGCGATTGACCAACGCGTTAGGCAATGGCGGCTTCACCTTTGCGACCGCCAGTGGGGTGCCCAAATTGAACGACGACCAGACGGTGGATGTGGAGTTTTTTGTGGACTCGGGTAAGCGCGCTTATGTGCGGCGGATATCGTTTACCGGTAACGCTATGACCCAAGACGAGGTGATGCGTCGTGAGTCGAGGCAAATGGAGGGCGGCTGGGCCTCCACCGCACAAATTGACTTAACCAAGGTGCGCTTAGAGCGGCTGGGTTATTTTAAGGGTGTTGAGGTGGAAACGCCGCAGGTGGCAGGTAAGGACGATCAAATTGACGTGAACTATAGCGTTGAAGAACAACCGTCGGGATCCATTTCCGGAACGCTTGCGTACTCTCAGGGGTATGGATTGATTATTGGTGGAAATTACCAACAGTCGAATCTGCAGGGTTCGGGCAACAGTCTCAATGTCGGGTTGAGCCTGTCGCAATTTCAGAAGTCGCTGAATTTTAACTACTTTGATCCGTACTTCACTATGGACGGCATCAGTCGCGGCTATAACGTTTTTCTTCGACGGCTAGATTACGACGCCCGCAACATCGCGCGGTACAGCACCGATGCGGCTGGCCTCGGGGTGAACTTCGGGTTGCCCATCAGCGAAACGCAGCGGATCAATTTTGGGGTTCTGGCGGAATATACGGAGATCACGGAGGGCTACTACGCGGCTCAGGAAATTACTGAGTTCATAAATATTAACGGCTCCACGTCGGTGAACCTTAAAGCGAATGTTTCGTGGAGTCGGTCAACGCTAAATCGCGGCATTTTTGCAGATCGTGGCACCTCTCAATCCGTAGCGGCGGAGATTTCGGTGCCGGGCAGTGATCTGCAGTTTTTTAAGTTTATATACAACGGCGAGCGCTATTTCCCTATCACTAACAGTTGGACCCTGCGTTTGCGCACCGAGTTGGGGTATGGTGGCGGTTACGGCGATACGCCGGGATTGCCGTTTTACGAGCATTTTTATGGTGGTGGCTTTGGGTCGATTCGCGGATTCGAAAATTCGACACTGGGTCCGCGAAGTACGCCGCCGCTGGATGCTGAAGGTAACCCTGTATATTTCCGCGACAGAGATGGCGATCCCTTTGGTGGCAATCTGCTGGTTGAAGCAACGGCCGAACTGATTTTCCCGATGCCGTTCGTCGACGACAACCGACAGTTTCGGCCAGCCCTGTTCGTGGATGCGGGTAACGTTTTTAACACCGACTGCCCAGCGGTCAGCATCAATTGTTTTGGCTTTGATGCTGACAATTTCCGCTATTCGGTGGGTGTGGGGGTGAGTTGGTTGAGTGGCATGGGACCATTGACGTTCAGCTTTGCGAAGCCGTTTCAGACCCAGCCGTTTGATGAAAAAGAAATGTTTCAATTTGAACTTGGGCGCACTTTCTAACAGAGCTGGTATAGAATGCGCCGCTTGTTAGCCGACAATTTGTAATTAGGAGAGAACGATGATCAAGAACGTAATGGCAATGTTGGTGCTCGTAAGCGCGACCCTTGCTCCCGCTGCTTTTGCAGAAATGAAGATCGTAGTATTGGATCCCGTTCGCGCAATTCTTGAAAGTGATGAGGGTAAAGTTCTTGTCGAAGCTGCGAATAAAGAAATGGAGGCTGAGCAAAACGAACTGCGCGGTATGGCAGAAACGCTCCAGGCGCAGCAAACCAAGTTGCAAAAAGATGGTGAGATTTTGAGCGATGCCGATAAGCGCAAGATCATCAAAGAGATCGAAAGCATGCAGGCGGATCTGCAGTTTGGTTCACAAAAACTCCAAAAGACTGCCCAAGACAAGCGCCAAGAAATCCTTCAGACCTTAGCGCCAAAGTACGATACGGTCCTCAAAGACCTGATCCAGATCGATCAGATCGATATGATTTTGGCCCCTAATTCTTTGCAATACGCTAACGACAAACACGACATCACCCGTCGGGTAGTTGAAAAGCTCAACGAAGCCCGCGATTAATCAGGACGCGCCCCATCCGCGACTGAGCCGCCGTTGATGGCAAGAACTCTTAACTTAGGAGAGATTGCAGAGCATCTCGGCGCGCAAATCGCGGTGGCAGACGCGCTATCACAAAAGTTCGATGCCGAGACGCTGGCGGCTCTGCCCGTCAGCGGCCTCGGCGGTTTGGCTAATGCTCAGCCCGGACAATTAAGCCATTTGTCTGGCGCAGCTTACCGTTCGCTCTTGCCCGAAACCGACGCCAGCGCCGTTATATTGAGCGAGCAAGACCTACAGCAATGTCCATGTATCGCACTAGTGGTGGAACAGCCGTATCTAGCGTTTGCTAAAGCGTCGGCGTTGTTCGCGGTGCCGTTGTCAGTTGATGGCGGCATTCACCCCACGGCGATTGTTCACCCCTCGGCCTCGGTCGCCGCTACCGCGCGCCTCGGAGCCAATGTTGTCATTGGTGCTGATGTAGTGATCGGCGCAGACGTAACCGTACATGCGAATGTCAGCATCAGTGATCGCGTTACGGTAGCTGAAGACGTAGTGATCATGAGTAACGTCAGCGTCTATGCGGATGTCAGTATTGGTCCCCGCTCGGTGATTCACAGCGGGTCGGTGCTTGGATCGTCGGGTTTTGGCTATACCCCAGATCAGGATGGCCATTTGCATCCTATAGAGCAGTTAGGCGGATTGGTTATTGGTGCAGATGTGCGTATTGGCGCAGGTACTACGATCGATCGAGGCGCCATAGAAGACACCGTCATCGAAGACGGTGTGAAGATGGACGATCAGGTGCATATTGGGCACAACTGCCGAGTCGGCGCGCACAGTATTATTTGTGGCTGTGCGGGCATGGCGGGCAGCACGGTGATCGGTAAACACTGCGTCATCGCTGGAGGCGTCGGTATCGGCGGTAAGAATCCGATTACATTGTGTGATGGGGTTACGATCAGTGTAATGACAACGATCACTCAATCCATTGATAAACCTGGCGTGTACTCGAGCGGGGTGGTGGCCAGCGAGCACGGTCATTGGTTACGCAACGCGTTGCGTTTCGGCAAGTTGAATGATCTATTCAAACGGGTAAAAGCGATAGAAGAGCGGGAGAAAGACAATGAGTGACGTCAAAACAATCACTGATCTGTTCGAATATTTGCCTCACCGCTATCCATTTTTATTGCTCGATCGGGTTACTGAAGTGGTAAAAGGCGAGTTTATCCGTGGTTATAAAAACATCACCTTCAACGAACCCATGTTTACTGGGCATTTCCCCCAGCAGCCGATCATGCCCGGGGTTTTGATACTTGAAGCTATGGCGCAAATTTCTGGCGTTTTGGCGTTTGAAACTAAAGGTACGCGACCCGCCGATGGCCGCAACTATTTGTTTGGTGGGGTCGATAAGGCGCGGTTTCGCCGACCTGTGGTGCCCGGAGATCAGTTAGAACTGCACAGTCGCTTAGTGGCGCAAAGAGCCATGATGGTTAAGTTTGAATGTGAGGCGCGTGTCGACGGCGAACTCGCATGTTCCGCCAGTTTATCTGTTGTTGAACAAATCAACGAAGGGGTTGAGGCGACATGATTCACGCCAGCGCCATAGTGGATCCAAGCGCAAAATTAGGTGTTGGAGTCAGTATAGGTCCGTGGTCGGTCATTGGCCCGGGCGTTGAGTTGGCCGATGACGTAGAAATCGCCTCACATGTAATTGTTAAAGGACCATGCCGAATAGGCGAGGGTGTGAAGATTTATCAATTTGCCAGCGTCGGTGAGGCTACTCCGGCATTAGCCTACGCCGGTGAGGCGTCGACCCTCGAAATTGGTGCACATACAATCATCCGCGAAGGCGTCACCATCCACCGTGGTATGAACAAAGGCGGCATCGGGCGCACCGAGGTGGGCAGCCATTGCTTGCTTATGGCCTATGTTCACGTTGGTCACGACTGTGTCGTCGGAGATCATGTGATCATGGCCAATAATGCGTCTTTGGCTGGGCATGTAGAAGTCGGCGATTACGCTAATTTTGGTGGCTATGTCGGCGTACCTCAGTTTCGAAGGATCGGCGCGCATACCCACATTGCAGCGATGAGTATGGTCACCAAAGATGTGCCGGCTTATATGACGGTTGCCGGGAACCCAGCGTTCGCGGTGGGTATGAATACGGAAGGCATGAAGCGCAGAGGCTACAGTGGCGAGACGATTGACTTGCTCAAGCAGGCGTACAGAACGGTTTACCGAAAAGGTTTGCGTGTCGGTGAAGCCATTGACGAATTAGCGCTGCCGCGACAGCAGTCCGCGGAAGTCGAACAGTTTGCAGCGTCGGTAGAGGCCTCTGCGAAAGGCATCATTCGAGGCCGGAACAGTCATTAAGCGGCCTGTTCCCAGTTATGACCATCAAAATAGGCCTGCTGGCTGGAGAACCTTCGGGCGACAATTTGGCGGCGGGGCTTATGGATGCCTTGCGCGAGCAACTTAGCGCAGGAGAAAAGATTGAGTTTGTAGGGGTCGGTGGTCCAGCGATGATGGCCC
The DNA here is from genome assembly GCA_002725095.1 of Gammaproteobacteria bacterium. Taxonomy (GTDB): domain Bacteria; phylum Pseudomonadota; class Gammaproteobacteria; order Pseudomonadales; family Azotimanducaceae; genus UBA4421. Next base: position 26,820 of record PBQQ01000036.1, on the reverse strand, counting down.
GAGGCCTGCGTTCTTTGGCGGCTTTTGACAGCTTAGCGGTCAATGGCTTCAAAGAGCCGTTGTTGCGGTTGCCGCAGCTGTGGCGACTGTATCGTCAACTCGCGCAGACGTTTAAAGACGAAGCCATAGACGCGTTCGTTGGTATCGATTTTAACGTCTTTAACTTTCTGTTGGAAAAACGCTTGCGTAGATCCGGCATCGTAACTGCGCACTATGTCAGTCCGTCGGTCTACGCCTGGCGCAAGGGTCGTACTAAGAAGGTCGCTCAGTGTGCGGATCTGTTGTTCTGTTTGTATCCCTTTGAACCGAAATTCTATGCGGGCCTGCCGCTGCGCGCGGTCTTTGTTGGGCATCCCCTAGCGCAAGCGATCGAACTTGATGCAGGCAGTGCGACCGCGCGTCGTCAGTGCCGAGCACGGTTGCAAATTGATCAAGAGGAACTGGTGATTGCAGTGCTGCCGGGCAGTCGCAGTAGTGAAGTTGCGTTGATGCTTGAGCCCTTTTTGGCTGCGGTACGGTTGTTGTGTCAACTGTTCCCGCAACGGCGCATCAGTGCGGTGATCCCCTGTGTTAATGCGGCGCGCCGGAGTCAGATCGAAGCCTTGTTACCGCCGTTTGCCGACTTGTCGGTCCACTTAGTGGACAACGATGCGCGGTCTGCGCTGGTTGCCGCGGATGTTGCGATGATCAAATCCGGTACCAGTACGCTCGAGGCCATGTTGCTGGGCCGTCCAATGGTGGTGAGTTATAAGTTGGGTGCGCTCAGCTACCGAATTGCCAGCCGGCTCGTCAATACGCCCTACATAGCGTTACCCAATATTTTGGCTGGCGAAGAACTTGTGCCAGAGCTTATACAAGACGCGGCAACGCCTGAGGCGCTGGTGCAGGCGCTGTTGCCCCAGCTTAACGAACAAAACGGATTAAAACGCAGCGCAGACGTGTTTGCCGAAATGCATCGGCAATTACGCGACGGCGCCTCGGGGCAGGGAGCCAGTGTTACCGCTGCTTTGGAGATTTTAAAGCAGCTAACGCCGCACAAACGTTAAATTACTCTACAAATGAAACGGGGGTGTGCGCTAAGCTTGGGGCTGGATTCGTACGGAAGAGCGGAGGGGTGTTGCCTCAGCGACAGCAAATATTGGAGCCCATCGATGTGTCACCCTATGGGGTTCTGGCGGGCGTCGACGAAGTCGGTATTGGGCCGTTGGCGGGAGCCGTCGTCGCGTGCGCGGTCATTCTTGATCCAACCGTGCCGATCGACGATCTGCGAGACTCTAAACGTTTATCAGAGAAAGCCAGAGAACGGTTGGCCGAGATTATTTGCAGGCAGTCACTGAGTTGGTCACTTGGGAGCGCAAGCGTGGCGGAAGTAGACCGTCATAACGTGCTCGTCGCGAGCCATTTGGCGATGCAGCGTGCAGTCGCGGGTTTATCTGTCACCCCGGATACGGTGTTAGTCGATGGTAATAAGACCCCTGATTTTGGCTTGCCTGCTCGGGCCGTTGTCAAAGGCGATCAGCGTGTGGCGGCGATAAGTGCGGCCTCGATCGTTGCTAAGGTGACTCGAGATCGACAATTGGTGGAACTCGCAGCACGTTTTCCGGGCTACGGCTTCGAACGTCACAAAGGTTATCCGACCAAGCATCATTTGCAGGCCTTGGCGGCACTTGGCCCCTGTGAGGCTCATCGGCGCAGTTTTGCGCCGGTGCAACGCGCTGCTAGCCCAGGCGCTGAGCTATGAGTTTTGCGTCCGCCGAATTCGTGCATCTGCATGTACACAGCGAATACTCTCTTGCGGATGGTTTGCTGAAAGTCAAAGATTTAGTGGGTCGTGCGGCGGCGACCGGTATGCCGGCGGTTGCGCTTACTGACCGCAATAATCTGTTTGCCTTGGTAAAGTTTTTTGAAGCCTGTATGGCCCAAGGGGTTAAGCCTATTTTGGGGGCGGAAGTTGCAGTTCAGGAGACCGCCGATGGCATCGCTGAACGGGTGCTGCTGCTGGCCCGCGACCTCGAAGGCTACCGCAATTTGTTGGCGCTCATTTCGGCCAGTTATACGACGACAGCGCAGCGCGGCGTGCTCCAAGAACAAGAAATTTTTGCGGCGAAGGCGGGTCTGATCGTTCTGTCTGGCGGGGTCCGCGGGCATTTGTGGTCCCTGCTCAATAACGGTGATACAGAGCAAGCACAGCAACGTGCACAGCGTTGGCAAAGCCATTTTGGTGACGCTTATTATCTTGAGCTCACTCGGTGTGGTAGGGCGGACGAAGAACAACATCTACGCCAATTACTCTCCATTGCTGGACACAGCGATATCGGAGTTGTTGCAACCAACGATGTGTGTTTCGCCGAAGCGCAAGACTTTGAGGCGCACGAAACCCGAGTGTGTATTCACGAGGGTCGGACCCTTAACGACGGACGACGCGAACGGCGCTATAGCGAGTGGCAGTATCTGCGTTCGTCGCAGGAAATGGCCGATTTATTCCAAGATGTGCCCTCGGCCATAAGCAATGCCGTAGAGATCGCAAAACGCTGTAATGTCGAAGTCGCCTTGGGCACCTATTATTTGCCTGACTATCCGATTCCGGATCAGCAAACCCCTGAACAGTATCTTTTGCAGTTGTCCACAAAAGGATTAGACGAGCGTTTAGCGGCTGGTGGGCCCGCGGATGAATGGACAGAAGCCGGCTATCAAGAGCGTCTGCAATTTGAGCTCGATGTCATTAATCAGATGGGCTTTGCCGGTTACTTTTTGATTGTGATGGAATTTATTGCCTGGGCGAAGCAAAACGACATTCCCGTGGGCCCCGGTCGCGGTTCAGGCGGTGGCTCTTTGGTCGCCTATGTGTTGGGCATTACTGATCTTGATCCTTTGCAATATGACCTGCTTTTCGAGCGCTTCTTAAATCCCGAGCGGGTGTCGATGCCCGACTTTGATGTGGACTTCTGTATGGAAGGTCGGGATCGGGTCATTCAGCATGTCAGCGACATGTACGGGGTGCAGGCGGTCAGTCAAATTATTACTTTTGGCACTATGGCGGCCAAAGCCGTGGTGCGTGATGTCGCTCGCGTGCAGGGTAAGCCGTATAGTCTTGCTGACAAATTATCTAAGTTGATTCCTTTCGAGGTAGGGATGACCTTAGCTAAGGCCATGGAAGAAAGTCAGGAGATGGCCGACTTTGTCGCCACTAATGATGAAGTCAGTGAAATCATGGACATGGCGTATAAGCTCGAAGGCATCGTACGCAACGTTGGTCGCCATGCGGGTGGTGTGGTGATCGCGCCGTCGGCGCTGACTGATTTTGTGCCGCTCTACACAGAAGATTCGGGCGGCGGTTTAGTTTCGCAATACGATAAAGACGATGTTGAGCGTGCAGGCCTCGTGAAGTTCGATTTCTTGGGCTTGAAGACCCTAACAATCGTTGATTGGACACTGGAATTGGTGAACCAACATCGGCAATTTGAGGGCGAGTCGGCGCTCGACGTTGAAGACATTCCGATTGATGATCCCGCCGCTTTTAAGCTGTTGCGTGCTGCAGAAACCACTGGAATTTTCCAGCTCGAATCAAGGGGCATGAAAGATCTAATTCGGCGTTTGCTGCCGGACGGCATCAACGATGTTATAGCCTTGGTGGCGCTGTTTCGGCCGGGGCCGCTGCAGTCTGGTGCGGTGGATGACTATATCGATCGTAAACACGGCAAGGCTGCTGTGGCCTATCCGCATCCGAGCTTGCAGCCTGTTCTAGAGTCGACCTATGGCGTGGTGTTGTATCAGGAACAGGTGATGCAGATCGCACAGGTGCTGGCAGGCTTTTCGCTTGGCCAAGCAGACCTGTTGCGGCGGGCGATGGGGAAAAAGAAAGCCGATGAAATGGCCAAAGTGCGTGAGCAGTTTCTACAGGGCACCGGCGAACATGACATCGCGCCTCAACTGGCGAATGACATTTTTGATCTGATGGAGAAATTTGCAGGCTACGCCTTTAACAAGTCCCACTCGGCGACTTACGCTTTGGTGAGTGTGCAAACGGCTTGGCTGAAAGCGCGCTACCCAGCGCAATTTATGGCGGCTAACCTTTCTGCCGATATGCAGAATATTGACCGAGTTGTGGTGCTAATCGAGGAGGTTCGGCGCATGCAGTTGCCGCTGCGGCCCCCGAGTGTCAACGACAGCGAACATCGCTTCACGGTCAAAGACGGTGCGGTGGTGTACGGGCTAGGGGCAGTGCGTGGAGTCGGTGAAGGTCCTGTAGCCGCAATTACTGCAGCTCGACAGGCGCAACCGTTTCAAGATTTAGATGATTTCTGCCACCGCGTCGACAGTAAAAAGGCCAATAAACGAGTGCTCGAAGCGTTAGTCGGCGCAGGTGCGATGGATGATTTTGCGTTGGCGAATGAGGATTTGAATCAGACTCGAGCGCGGTTGATGGAACAGGTGCCCAGATCGGTACAAGGCGCCGAACAAACGGCGCGCGATCAAGCAGCGGGTATTTCGGACTTGTTCGGTGGTATGCAGCAAACGGGGCCCCAGAGTTGTGCGCCCGCCGGGAGCGCCGCGACTATGGCAACCCTTGAGCGATTGAATGAAGAGAAAGAGACCTTGGGGTTGTTTCTTACGGGGCATCCGATACAAGAGTATGAACATGAGTTGCGACAGTTTTGTCGGCGCCGACTCGATGATTTGAAAGCGGCCAAAGATCCGCAATGGATTGCGGGAATGGTGGTAAATGTACGCACCACTAAAAGTCGGCGTGGTGTGCCAATGTGTTTTGTGCAGTTGGATGATCGCAGCGCGCGTATTGAGGTTTCGCTGATGGGAGAGACCTTTGATAACTATGCGGCGAAGGTCAACAAAGATCAGTTGTTGGTGATCGAAGGCGAGGTTCAGTTTAACGAATTCAGCGGTGGCCTGGCAGTGCGCGGCAGTCGCGTGCTTAATATTGATGAGGCGCGTCAGCGTTTCAGTAAGGGGTTAGAAATTGACGTCACTGAGGTTGAAATGCCATCGGATTTACCCAGTCGTTTAAAAACCCTATTGGGCCCGTACCGACAAAACGACCGGGCTTGCCCGGTACATGTTCTATATCAGGGTCAGAACGCGGTAGGTCGGATCAGTCTTGGCACCGATTGGAAAGTGGCTGTGAGTGACGAACTGCTGCATGCCTTGCGATCGGCTTTTGGTGATGGCTATGTGCGCGTTCAATACGCTGCCGGAGCGGATGCGTGACATGATCTTGGATGGTTTGGACGCGCCCGCGCTTGAGCAACATATACGCGCGCACTTGCAGGCGCTACCGCANGACCAACCGCTTCCGCAGAAGTTCTGCGTCGGGTTAAGTGGCGGTGCCGACTCGACGGCGTTACTGGTCGCTACGAGCCGTATCGTCGGTTCTGGCAATGTGCGGGCACTGCATGGAGATCACCGATTACATTCTCAATCCGCGGAATGGGTTGCGCACTGTCAACGGCTTTGCGACGAACTCGGCGTTGAACTNGTGATAGGGGTCTTGCGGTTGGCGAAGGGCAATGTTGAAGCTGCTGCGCGCCGAGCGCGGTATGACTTTTTCGCTGATCAATTGCAGAGAAATGAGACGCTATTGCTCGGTCATCACAGCCAAGACCAACTTGAAACAGTGTTTATGCGTCTGATTCAGGGCCGCAGTTTGTTGCCAATGCGGCTTCACGGCCACTTGGGCAAAGGANCGTTCCTGCGGCCGCTGCTGGCGCTGCAACGCGAGCATCTGCTGAATTACTTAAGCGCGCAAAAGATTACTTGGATAGACGATCCGAGTAATTGTGATCAGACACTGACNCGCAATTTTCTGCGACACCGTATTCTGCCCCTGTTGCTGCAGCGCTGGCCCTCGCTTGCTGAGGCTGTTTATAGAGTGGCCNAATGGCAACTGGGACAAAATGGCCTGCTGCACGAGCTGCTTAAAGAGCAAGGAAACGAAGTGAGCGTTGCAGAGCTGCCACAGTCTGCGGCAAGCCGAAGGGCGTGGTTGCGTATTTTTCTAGAGTTACGCGGTCACTTTGAGGTCACCGACAGAGCTCTGGATGAATTCTGTCGTCAGAGCCAACAAGGCGCAGCTGCTCAACTCGATTTGGCTCCGGGGGCTGCGTTAATGGGCTGGCGTGACACCATTTATTACGAGGCTGATATGTCTGTATATGCCCCAACCGAAGAATCCAAGCCAGCGCGCATAGAGCTTGGCGAGACACGCCAATTTTCGGGTCGGCATTGGACGCTAAAAATATCTGACCCGCAGACTTTAGGCGGATTTTACAGTCCCGGCCCGCTATGCCTGAGCACGCGACGCAAGGGTCTGAGCATGTTGTGGCGCGGTCGTCAGGTCGATACCAAGATGTTGCTTCGAGAGCTGGGTGTGCCACCGTGGCGCAGAGAATCGCTGCCGTTGCTGGTATGGCAGGATGAAATTGTTGCGGTATCAACGCTGGCTGTCAGCGAACGTTTTAGCGANCAGCCAAAAGGTGCGNCAACAAAAGGTTCGTACTACCGACTTGTGGTTGCCCATTAGAGGCTGTTAAACGCATTGTTTGCCTGTATCTAAGGCGGTATAAAATTNCGCCGAGAATTAGGGTAATGATTGTGGTTATAGGGCGCNTTTGCTATCTTGCAAATCCATCCCCCCAAGAACNTTTGTGATCGATTCCCGATCATTGTTTGATGCTTGGAGTAGGGATGGAGTCCTATGACACGTTTTATTTTTGTTACTGGTGGTGTGGTTTCGTCACTGGGAAAAGGGGTTTTAACCGCCTCCCTCGCGGCCCAGCTTGAATCCCGAAATCTACGGGTTAACGTGCTCAAGATGGATCCGTACATCAATGTTGATCCAGGGACTATGAGTCCAGTGCAGCACGGCGAAGTGTTCGTTACCACGGACGGNGCTGAAACCGACCTTGACCTTGGACACTACGAGCGTTTTTCCCGTGCGCGGATGACGCGAAACAACAACATCACCACAGGCAGTNTCTACGCAGAGGTCATTCGTCGCGAGCGTCGTGGCGATTATTTGGGTGGTACGGTGCAGGTGATTCCGCACATCACTGATGAAATCAAGCGACGCATTAATCTCGTTACCGATGATGTCGATGTTTTGATTGTTGAAACCGGCGGTACGGTAGGCGATATCGAGTCCCAGCCGTTCCTTGAGGCGATTCGTCAGTTGCGTATGGAAGTTGGGCGTAATCGCGCATTACTGATTCATCTGACGCTGGTTCCGTATTTGCGTACCGCTGGCGAGATAAAAACCAAGCCCACCCAGCATTCGGTTAAAGAGCTTCGCTCCATAGGCCTGCAGCCGGATATCTTGGTATGCCGCTCTGAGGCGGAAATTCCGCAGTCCCAGCGTAACAAGATTGGACTGTTTACTAACGTTGAAGAGCGCGCGGTGATTCCTTTAGTCGATATCGACACGATCTACCAAGGACCCATAGAACTGCACAACCAAGGGTTGGACGACTATGTGGTTGAGCAGTTGCAGTTGGATTGTCCGCCTGCCGACTTGAGCAGTTGGGAGCGCGTTGTCGACGCGCAACTTAATCCCGACAAGAACTTGAAGATCACCTTCGTGGGTAAATATTTGGAGCTCCTCGATGCCTATAAGTCGTTGATCGAGGCGTTAACCCATGCGGGAATTCAAACTCGAACCAAGATAGATATCCGTTATTTAGATGCGGAAACGCTGGAGCGCGAAGGTGTTGGCTTGCTGGAGGATGCCGATGCGATCCTAGTGCCTGGAGGCTTTGGAGAACGTGGTTTTGAGGGCAAGATTCTTGCGGCGGGCTACGCCAGAGAAAACGGTATTCCGTATTTGGGTATCTGTTACGGCATGCATGCGGCGGTGATCGATGTGGCGCGCAATTGTGCAGATCTTGGCGGCGCGCACAGTACAGAAATTAATTTAGAGGCGGCGCATCCTGTGATCGGCTTGATTACCGAATGGACAGACGACANNGGAGAGCTTGAACAGCGTGATGCGGACAGCGATTTAGGTGGCACCATGCGTCTGGGGGAACAGGTCTGCGTCCTTAATCAGGGCAGCTTGGCTGAGCAGGTCTATGGCCAAGGAGTGATTCGCGAAAGACATCGCCATCGCTATGAGGTCAACAATCGTTATTTGGATCAACTTGTGGCGAACGGCTTAGTTATCGCAGGTAAGTCCGAAGATGGCGAACTGGTGGAAATGATCGAACTGCAAGGCCACCCTTGGTTCTTAGCGTGTCAGTTCCATCCAGAGTTNACGTCGTCGCCAAGAGACGGGCATCCGTTATTTTCGGGCTTTGTGACGGCGGGTCTGGCGCATGCCGCTGCGGCTNCAAAATAGCCAATTAATCGGGAAGACAAATAGCCATGCAGTTATGTGACTTTGCGGTTGGAGATGACGCACCGCTGTTCTTTATAGCCGGACCGTGTGTGATTGAATCCGAAGCCTTGATCTTGGATACCGCGAGCGAGCTGAAAAAAATAGGCGAGGCGCTCGGTATAGCGGTTATTTTTAAAAGCTCTTTTGATAAAGCCAATCGTTCGTCAATCGGCAGTTATCGCGGACCGGGGATCGAAGAGGGCTTGCGCATCTTGCAGCGGGTGAAAGACGAGCTCGAGATGCCGGTGTTGACCGATGTACACGAAGATACGCCGTTGAGTGAGGTTGCCAGCGTCGTCGACGTATTGCAGACCCCGGCGTTTTTGTCTCGGCAGACAAATTTTATCGTCAATGTTTGCGCTCAGGGGGTACCAGTCAATATCAAGAAAGGCCAATTTTTGGCGCCCCTGGACATNCTGCAAGTGNCCAATAAGGCCAAGTCCACAGGCAATGAGCAGATTATGGTGTGCGAGCGGGGCGCCAGTTTTGGCTATAACAATCTTGTTTCGGATATGCGGTCTCTGTCGCTGATGCGGCAAACGGGTTGTCCGGTGGTGTATGACGCGACGCATTCGGTACAAATGCCTGGTGGATTGGGCGATGTCTCTGGTGGGCAGCGCGAAATGGTGCCAGTGCTCGCGCGTGCAGCGGTTGCTGCCGGGNTTGCGGGGGTATTTATGGAATGCCATCCGGATCCAGCTAAGGCCCTGTCGGATGGGCCTAATTCTTGGCCACTGCATAAGGCCAAAGCACTTATGCAGCAACTCATGGACATAGATGCGGTAGTGAAAAGTCAGCCCCGTCTCGAAGACCAGCTGGCCGACTTGGCACCTCAGCCATAACGCAGATCTCGCGGAGAGAAACGATGAGCAAAATAGTATCGGTGACAGCACGCGAAATCCTTGATTCGCGAGGCAATCCAACGGTAGAGGCCGATGTTGTAACCGCCAGTGGCCATATGGGTCGGGCGGCAGTGCCCTCTGGCGCCTCTACCGGCAGTCGCGAAGCCCTTGAATTGCGCGATGNAGACGGCGCACGCTATATGGGTAAAGGCGTCAGCAAGGCGGTGGCGTTCGTAGATGGGGAGATCAACGCGCGGCTTCAAGGCCATCATTGTCTCGACCAACAGGGATTAGACGAGGCATTGGTGGCATTGGACGGCACCGACAATAAAGGCCGTCTCGGCGCCAATGCGACTTTGGCCGTGTCGTTGGCGGCCTGTAAGGCCGCGGCATTGACAACCGAACAACCGTTGTTTCAGCACATCAATACTTTGGCGGGCAAGCCCACCATGCGTATGCCGTTGCCTATGATGAATATTCTCAATGGTGGAGAACATGCGGACAATAATGTCGACATTCAAGAATTCATGGTGCAGCCGGTTGGCTTCAGNACCTTTTCACAAGCGTTGCGCTGTGGCACGGAAATATTTCACCAGCTAAAAAAACATCTGCAAAGTNTAGGCTTGTCGACGGCCGTCGGTGATGAAGGCGGTTTCGCGCCNAATCTTGAATCTAACGCCCAGGCGCTGGAGGTCATCAGCCAGGCTGTCGCTGCGGCAGGTTACGAGGTTGGTCGCGACGTCACTTTGGCGCTGGATTGTGCTGCATCAGAATTTTTTGAAGCGGGCGAATATCGCCTTAGTGGTGAGAGCAAAACCTTTGATGCAAATGGATTTGTAAGCTACTTGGCGGGATTGTGTAACGAGCATGCCATTGTGTCTATTGAAGACGGTATGGACGAGAGTGACTGGGCGGGCTGGAAAGCCCTGACCGAGAAGTTAGGGGNCAGCACCCAACTCGTTGGTGATGATTTATTTGTCACCAATACGCGAATTTTAAAGCGCGGNATTGAGGAAGGCGTTGCCAACTCCATTCTCATTAAATTCAATCAAATAGGCACNTTAACTGAGACCCTACAAGCCATCGATATGGCCAATNCCGCAGGGTATACGAGTGTGATCTCCCATCGTTCTGGAGAAACCGAAGACACCACGATTGCTGATTTAGCGGTGGGTACAGGGGCTGGACAGATAAAAACTGGGTCATTGTGTCGATCTGATCGTGTTGCCAAATACAATCAGTTGTTGCGTATAGAGTCTTATCTTGGGGAACAGGCTCTGTATCCGGGGCGTGCAGCCATCTACGGCCNAAGCAACTAGGGCGGCGNATAGTGGGCCTACCGATGAGAATTTTATCGGCTGTTTTGTTGATCATACTTGCTGGATTGCAGTATCAAATCTGGTTTGGCCAGTCAGGTGCCATGGCGCAGCAGCGACTCGCGGCTCAAGTCGCTAAACAAAAAGTACGAATGGAGCAATTGGAACAACGGAACCGGAAAATGATCGCCGAAGTTGTGGCCTTGCAGTCGGGTAAGGCAGCGTTCGAGTCGCGAGCGCGCAGTGAATTAGGACTGGTGAAGAAAGGTGAAGTTTTCTATCTGATTCCCGATGAAACCACCCCATAAGCGCACCACACCGGAGCTGTGCTCTGGGCCTGTTAAGGCCGTGATCAAAGCGCAGCCTGAAGATTGGCGCGTTAACGAAAGCTTGGGTTGGCCGTTCACGGGTTGCGGTGAACATCGCTATCTCTACATCGAAAAACGCAATATGAATACGGCGGCGGTGGCGGCAGAACTGGTTCGGCGCTATGCCGTGCGACCTCAAGACGTTGGGTATGCTGGCCTTAAAGATAAGTGCGCGGTCACGCGTCAGTGGTTCAGTGTCACTACGCCAGATGATTTAGTCGAAGATGAATTCAAGCAGCCGGTTGTTAATGGCGAGGATCAGTATTTTTGCTGTCTTGAAAGCGGGCGTCACTTGCGCAAACTGCGGCGCGGTGAGCACCATCGCAACGACTTTATTGTCCGCTTGGGTTGCGATTTAGACTTGGCGTTGCCACTAATGCCAAAGCTTGCGCAGCCGTTTGCTAACTATTTTGGGCCTCAGCGCTTCGGTAGCGATAATTTAGCCGCCGCCAAAAGTTGGCTGGTGGACCGCCAGCCGCGGCGCGTGACGAAGGCCCGCCGCGGCTTGTATTTGTCCGTCGCGCGGAGTTATTTGTTCAATCTTATTGCCGCCGCGCGCGTGCAACAGGGCTGCGAAGGCGCTGCTGTGTCCGGCGATTTGNCGGGTCAGTTGGTGGCCTCGCTCTGGGGCCGCGGCCGCTCGCCTTTTACCGATCAGGCTCTGGCAATAGAGAATGCGGCGGTCCACCAAGAGCAGGCGCTTTGTCTTGGATTGGAGATGGCCGGTGTTAATCGTGGTTTGCGGCCACTGCTTGTGCAGCCCTCCAACTTTAGCTTTGCACAACATCCGGCCAAAGCTATTCTTGAGCTTAGTTTTGGCCTGCCACCTGGCGCATATGCAACGGTGATGTTGCAACGGTGTTTTGAAGTCAAGGATCAAAGTCGGTGACAGAATTCGACCTTAAGGGTATCGGTATGACCTCTCAACGCACCCGCGACCGATTGGTTGCGCGGTTGCGCGAGCAGGGGATCGATGACGTTGAAGTGCTGGCTTGTATGGGTGGCGTACCAAGGCATATCTTTGTCGATGAGGCGATGGCGCATCGCGCCTATGAAGATACCGCTTTGCCCATCGGACACAGCCAAACTATTTCGCAACCGTTTATAGTTGCCCTCATGACACAGCTGCTGTGGGAGATAAAGCCGCACCAAGTACTTGAGGTGGGTACGGGTTCGGGCTACCAGACNGCTGTTTTGGCTCAGCTTTGTCAACGTCTGTGCAGTGTAGAGCGGATCTCTGCGCTTACTCAAAGAGCAAGAGCAAGACTTAGCGCGATGTCGATCAAGAATGTATTGCTGAAACATGGCGATGGATACAGTGGCTGGCAGGCTCACGCGCCGTTCGACGGNATTATGGTCACNGCTGCACCGCCGGCAGTTCCTGAGGCGCTACTGGATCAGCTTGCAATTGGCGGGCGTCTGATCGCACCGGTTGGTGATGACGTGGTTCAACAGTTGATTGTCATCGATCGCACGCCAGATGGCTTTGTCGAGCGAGTCCACGACCGCGTAAACTTTGTACCGCTGTTGGCTGGAACCACTGTACGTTGAGCGCTTATGCAAGAACCTGATACGCCAACATCAACAGTTCGGTCCGCGCAAGTGACTCGTCTCGGCGCCGTGTTCCGCGGAGTCTGNATGGNGTTGGCTGAGTTGGTGCCGGGTATATCTGGCGGCACCATTGCGTTTGTTACGGGCATTTACACCGAGTTGGTCAATTCGTTGGCAAGCTTTGGCCCGCAGTCACTGGTATTACTGCGCCGACCNNAAGCGTTTTGGCAACACCATAATCTTGGTTTTTTGCTGAGCCTTGCCGTCGGTATGGTTGTTGGAGTTCTGGCCCTAGCGCCGGTGGTGCGACTTTTGCTGGCCCACGCAGCGCCGCTTTTGTGGGCCTTCTTTTTTGGTCTGATATTGGCTTCGGTGGGTTTTATTGGCCGAGCTCGCAGTCGTGCTGTGCTGGCGCGGTACGGCACCCTCGGCATTATTCTCGGCGCGGTGTTTCTGGCCCTACCCACCGGCCAAGTGCAGGGTTCGTGGCTAGCATTATTCATTGGCAGTGCCATCGCGGTGTGCGCATGGATACTGCCGGCGGTATCGGGCAGTTTTGTGCTCTTGCTGCTCGGTTTGTACGACGATGTCATCGTTGCCATCGCGGACTTTAATTTTCTAAAACTCTCGGCAGTTGGCCTGGGGTGTGCAATAGGTCTGGCTTCATTTGTACGGATGCTGTCATGGTTGATGCAGCGCCATGAAGACCGGCTACTGTCGTTGTTGACCGGCTTTATGGCCGTGGCGTTAGCAAAATTGTGGCCTTGGCAGAATGCGGATGCCGAAAGTCTCTTGGAGAGCCTTCTGTGGCCCGCAGAATATGNGNCATTAACAGGNCAATCGGCNTATCTAATGGGCGTATTGCCCGCTGTCGCTNCGGGTGTAGTTGCATTGTGGTTNTTGCAGCGCGTCACGCGTCGGGCCTAGCCTGGGTCGCAGTGCTGCTGTGTTTGGCGGCATGCGTGCCGCTTGGCACACCGGTTATCACCGAGGCTGCGTCCGCGCGGGCCATTACGAGCGACGTGTTTCTCGTGCGCAAGGGCGACACGCTTTATTCAATTGCTTGGCGTGCTGGCAAGGACTATAAAAAGTTGGCGCAACTTAATGGCATTAGCGCACCATTCGTAATCTATCCTGGCCAGCGCTTGCGACTGGTCGCACCGCCAGCGACGAAGGAGACATCGAAGCCGCCACTGAGTCCGCCTGTTGCCGCGCCAAGTCGGACTGTTCAAATCAGCGATTCTGTGGCGAAGTCGGCGGNAACAGCNCCCACACCACCCGCGCCAGNAAAGGTTNTGCCGAAGGGGCAAGCCCCGTCCAAACCTAAAGCACAACCAAAGCGCAGTGCCAACNTTACTAACTCAGCGGCGAAAAAGGCTGNCGCGCCGAGCAAGCGCGCCGCATTGGTATGGGTCCGACCAATTAAGCAGAACCCTAGCGTCAATTTTGGTAACGGCAGCAAAGGTTGGGACTATCAGGTTAGCGGCAAGATCAGAATGCGTACGGCCTCAGGGGGCCAGGTTGTNTATGCAGGCAACGGTATTGCGGGGTACGAGCGCCTAGTTATTGTCAAACACTCGGGCAATTTGCTCAGCGCCTATAGCTTCAATGGCCGTATNTTGGTCAGCGAGCAGCAAACAGTGCGAACCGGCCAGTCTCTCGCNGAACTGGCTCCGCGNAATGGCACGAGGCAAAAGGTGCATTTCGAACTGCGTCGTGACGGCACGCCGATCAACCCCAAGAGCCTCATTAAGCCGAGGTAATACACGAGGCTTTCATCACTGCNCGTNCGCAAACGCNTAAGTTTGCGTGCTATCAGCGTTCTAGAAGCTCAAGCTTGCCTGGTTTTCCATTCCATTCGTCCGCGTCCGCGGGTGAGTCTTTGATTTCTGTGATGTTTGGCCAGATCTCAGCAAGTTCGGCATTCAACTCGAGGAATTGCNGCTGATCGTCGGGTATTTCATCCTCTGAGAATATCGCNTCTANTGGACATTCGGCCTCGCANAGAGCGCAGTCAATACATTCGTCTGGATGAATGACGAGCATATTTGGGCCCTCGTAGAAGCAGTCGACCGGGCANACTTCAACACAGTCGGTATGTTTACACTTAATGCAATTCTCGCCGACTATAAAGGTCACAAGGGCTTCCTGAAATTCAGGCGCGNTAGTTTAACTAAAGTGCTAGANCAGTCCAACGGCCATGCTCTGGGCACGGTGCCAAGACAANAACCGTNTAATGAGCATTGGTCCGAGCAGGCAGCCCGCCGGTTTGGGTCAGTAATCCGGATCGCTCNGAGCGACTTAATCGGCCAATTTCGCGGCGGCGTTGTGTAANTCTTGGATCAGCGCGAGCGCCTGCATTGGNGTCAGTTNATTGGGTTCAGCCTGCCGCAATTGCTCGATCAGTTGGGCCGATTCAGGGTCGGGATTGACCGCGGCCGGTGATTCCNGAATCGCAAATAAGTCGTTTTGACGAGGTTGTAGATTGGCCNGCTCGAAACTGGACAGCCGTTGCCGTGCAATGGTCAGCACNGCGTCGGGGAGGCCGGCGAGCTTGGCAACTTCGATGCCGTAGCTCTGGCTCGCTGGACCATCTTTGACCTGATACAAAAATACGATGTCGCCAGCATGTTCTTTGGCGTTTAAATGCAGATTACTGACGTTGCCGCACAATGTCGGCAGTGTGGTGAGTTCAAAATAGTGGGTCGCGAATAAGGTCAGTGCGTTGGTTTGTTGAGCGAGATGCTGAGCACACGCCCACGCCAGGGCGAGACCGTCGTAAGTGCTGGTGCCCCGGCCTATTTCGTCCAGCAGCACTAAACTATTGGCCGTGGCTTGGTGCAAAATTTGCGCCGTTTCGGTCATCTCCACCATGAATGTCGAGCGACCGCTAGTGAGATCATCTGCTGCCCCGATGCGGGTGAAGATTCGGTCTATTGGACCGAGCACAACGGTTTCTGCCGGGGTGTAACTGCCACAATAGGCCAGTAAGCATATGAGCGCTGTTTGGCGCATGAATGTCGATTTACCCCCCATATTGGGACCGGTAATGATCGCCATGCTGGAGACGCTTTCCAAGGAGAGGTCGTTGGCGATGAACGCCTCGGTAGAGGCGGCGCGCACTACCGGATGCCAACCTTGTTGGATATGAATGCCGGTTTCGCTGGTAAATTTTGGGCAGCAGAAGTCTAGGGTCTTGGCGCGCTCTGCAAAGCAGGCAACGACGTCGGTTTCAGCCAATGCGTTGGCGGCGTTGCGCAGTTGGACTGAGTGGCGCGCCAGTTCGATCATCAAGTCGCCGAATANNGTGCGCTCTAGCTGCATCGACTTACTTTGACTGCTTAAAGCTTCTTCCTCGAATGCTTTTAGTTCTGGCGTAATGTAACGCTCGGCATTTTTCAGTGTTTGCCGTCGTATATAGTCTTCCGGTACCTCGCCTTTGGCCGCTTTTGATGTTTCGATGTAGTAGCCATGCACACGGTTATAGCCGACTTTTAGCGAACTGATGCCAGTTCTCTCGCGTTCTTGCAGTTCCATGTTGGCGAGCCAATCTGTCGAGTGGCTCGTGAGCTCGCGTAACCTGTCGAGCTCGCTATTGTAGCCGCCGGCGATGACTCCCCCCTCGCGGAGCGTAACCGGTGGGTTTTCGACAATGGCTTGCTGCAGCAGGTTGGCGAGATCCTCAAAGTCCAACAATTGTGCGGCCAGATGCTCACTGTATGGATTGTCGATGGTCTGCAGAGCCTTGTGCACGNTAGGCAGTTGTTTGAGTGTTTCGCGCAATCGTGCAAGGTCTCTTGGGAGTGCTGANCCCAAGTCTATGCGGGTCAGAATTCGTTGCAGATCACCGATGGATTGCAAACTGTCGCGCACTTGTGCAAAAGCATTATCGCCGAGCGCCTGNGTCACCCAATGCTGCCGCAGGGTCACCATGCTTAAGTTGCGGCTCGGCTCGTGCAGCCACCGTTGCAGCAGACGGCTGCCCATGGCCGTGACACAGGTGTCCATAAGGCTGAGCAGAGTATGGTCGGTCGCGCCGTTGCTGCGCACGTCGATTTCAAGATTGCGGCGAGAGTGGGCGTCCAGTCCAACGATCTGCTGAGACTCGCGGAACACGATGTGTTGCAGAAAAGCCAGCTCCTGGCATTGGGTAGACTTGGCGTAATGCAGTGCAGCGGCGCCGGCTCCCAGACAGGGCGCGTCGGCTAACAGCCCGGTACGCGTGAGTACATTGTTACCAAAGTGGCGCTGCAAGTCAGCTAAGGCAGCACGCTGGGCAAAGCGATTATTGTCGATGGGTCGTGTACTGAGTTCTGCTATCGACACTAACAACCCGGGAGTTTGCGATTCTGGCACGAGCAATTCGCTGGGTTGCAATTGTTGAACGCAATCCGCAAGGTCCGCAATCTGAGCAACCTCCGATAGTTCAAGTTGGCCGCTGGACAGGTCGAGCAGCGCCAGCCCGACCCCTGCTGCTGTTGGATTAATGGCCAGANTNGCACTGCGTTGCCGGCTTGCCAGCAGGCCGTCGTCGGTCAAAGTGCCGGGGGTGATTANTCGTTGCACCTCGCGCGCCACCGGGCCCTTGGTGGTTGCTGGATCACCTGTCTGCTCGCACACCGCGACCGAACGCCCGAGGCTGACAAGTTTCGCCAGATAGCTTTCCGCCGCGTGATATGGGACGCCGCACATGGGAATGGGCTGGCCATCGCTTTGGCCCCGGGCTGTGAGAGTGATGTCTAAAAGCTCGGCCGCAGTTTTTGCGTCGTCGAAAAATAGCTCATAAAAATCGCCCATGCGATAGAACAGCAAGTCGACGGGATAATCGGCTTTGATGGTCAGATATTGCTGCATCATTGGCGTATGGTTTTGCAATAACGACACAGTGCTGGCAGGAGAAGGTTCGACCATNATTTTAAGAATTGGTAGCGAACGGCTAGTGAACACAGGCCAACCAGTTTCGTCAACTGCGATGTTGGTTTAACGCCCTTTGTCGGCATTTTGCGGTCTTTGTTGTAGGAAATCGCATCGTCGTGGCCGAAATTTCGTAAAAACCGTTGCATGCAACTACTGAATGCTTATACAGTAGTGTCTCANGGAGTTGGCAAGCATAGCGGGTTTAACTCTACGGAAAAAACCAACTGATCGCTCAGTTGAGTAAATGCGCAAAGCGGACGTTAGAACGATTTCATTGCAAGCGAGGCACTGACCATGGCACAGAAACAACAAGATTCTTTGAAAGGCACAGACAACAACCCAGAAAAGGAGCGCGCACTATCGGCTGCTTTGGCGCAAATTGAGCGTCAATTTGGCAAGGGCTCGATGATGCGTCTTGGTGACCAAGAGCAGATCGCAATACCGTCTATTTCAACAGGCTCGCTTGGACTAGATGTNTCTCTTGGCATTGGCGGTTTGCCGCGTGGCCGGGTGGTTGAAATTTACGGCCCTGAATCTTCTGGAAAGACTACGTTGACCCTGCAAGTGATTGCGGAGGCCCAAAAGGTCGGCGGAACCTGTGCATTTATCGATGCAGAGCACGCTCTGGATCCGCAATACGCCCAGGCGCTGGGTGTCGATACCGACAACTTGCTGGTATCNCNGCCCGACACGGGGGAGCAGGCATTGGAAATTTGCGACATGCTCGTCCGCTCGGCAGCGGTTGATGTCATTGTTGTGGACTCGGTGGCCGCGCTCACTCCGAAAGCAGAAATTGAAGGGGAGATGGGTGATCACCATGTCGGTTTGCAGGCACGATTAATGAGCCAGGCGCTGCGCAAAATGACCGGAAACATCAAGCAAGCGAATACGATGGTGATTTTCATTAACCAAATTCGTATGAAGATAGGCGTGATGTTCGGATCTCCCGAAACCACCACCGGTGGCAATGCACTGAAGTTTTATTCTTCGGTGCGCCTAGATATTCGTCGTATCGGAGCGGTCAAAAACGGTGATGAGGTGGTTGGCAATGAAACACGTGTCAAAGTCGTCAAGAACAAAGTGGCGCCGCCTTTTCGGCAGGCTGAATTTCAAATTCTTTATGGCGAAGGCATTCACCGTACCGGTGAAATATTAGAGTTGGGTGTGCAACAAGGTGTGGTTGAAAAGGCAGGCGCTTGGTATTCCTATAACGGTGACCGGATCGGTCAGGGCCGCAAGAACGCGGCAGATTTTCTCGACGACAATCCAGAGATGAAAGAGCAAATCGAGAGCATCATTCGGCGACAACTGATGCCGCAGTTAGATAGTTCCGAAGATACGGCTGAAGTTTTGATTCCAGAAGCCTCACAAGAGGGTTTGACTTAATAGGCTGCGCTGAGCCAACCCTATTGCCCTTGTGAAGGATCTTGAGCCTCAACAGGCAGTGAGCAGTCAAGATACTGGAAAAGTTTATAACGCCGGGCTAAATCTGCTCGCCCGAAGAGAGCACAGCGGCAAAGAGCTGAGACGAAAGTTGGGCAGACGCTTTGCAGAGCCGCTGGTGGATCAAGCGGTCGCGATGCTAAGTCAAAATGGGTTGCTGAGTGACGAACGATTTGCCGAAGCGCTTATCCACGTCCGCAGGGCGAAGGGCTATGGGCCGCGCTATATTGCTCAAGATCTGTCACAAAAAGGTATTTCGAAAGAACTAATTCAAGAGTTACTGGATGAAAGAGACAGTGACTGGGTTAAGCAGGCGCGTCAGGTGGCGTTGAAGAAAATTCGTACAACCTCGCGATTGGCCGATGCCTTCAACGAAGTTGAAGAGGGTGTCCTTAGCGTTGACGAAGTTCGTGAGCACCAGCAACAACGGTTGGCCGCTCGGCAAAAGCTTTCGGCCTTTTTGTTCCGCCGCGGGTTTCCATCTGAAATTGTACAAGCGGCGATGGTGGGCGAGTTATCATCGAACTGACTGGAGTTGTCGTTGGGGCCGCTCCAAGCCTCAATCACGGGTTCTATGCGCAAAGCATCTCTCTTCGTTTGGTGAGGTAACCTTTGCTGCCCCGGGCAGTTTGCGATCTATGGCTTGGCTCTCGAACAGGGTAGATTTGCACGCTGCAGAAGCAGCGTGGGAGTGGTTTCTGCTCTATACTTCGCGCTGTTTTACTGTCTAAGTTCGTAGATCTATGAATACCGCCGAGTTGCGCGCTGCTTACTTGAACTTCTTTGAATCCAATGGGCACAAGGTGGTCTCCTCTGGTTCGCTCGTGCCGCACAATGACCCAACGTTACTGTTTACGAATGCGGGCATGAATCAGTTCAAAGACCCGCTTTTGGGTAAGGTTGACCCCGGATATTCTAGGGCTGCGTCGGCGCAGAGATGTGTGCGCGCGGGCGGTAAGCACAATGACCTCGAGAACGTGGGGTACACGGCGCGACACCACACTTTTTTCGAAATGATGGGCAATTTCAGCTTCGGAGATTATTTCAAGGAAGAAACAATCGGCTGGGCTTGGGAGTTCACTACTCAGGTCTTGGGGCTAGACAAGGATAGAATTACGGTCACGGTTCACCCTACAGACGACGATTCCAGAGCGTTGTGGCGAGATAAAATTGGCGTGCCGACGGAACGTATTATTGATCTGGAAGAAAATTTTTGGACCATGGGTGATACGGGCCCGTGTGGCCCGTGTACGGAATTGTTTTATGACCACGGGCCTGAAGTGGCGGGTGGACCGCCTGGATCGCCTGAAGAAGACGGTGACCGTTTCATTGAATTTTGGAATTTGGTGTTTCCGCAATTTGATCGTTCAGCTGAAGGTGATTTAGCACCGCTGCCTCGGGCGGGGGTGGACACGGGCATGGGCCTAGAGCGTATGGCCGCTATTCTTCAGGGAGTGCACAGTAACTACGAAATCGATCTGTTTCGAAAAATCATGCTGACTGCCGGTGAGCATGCGAGCATCCGCGACCCGCAGGAGGTTTTAAATACGGCCTCGCTGAGGGTCATTGCAGATCATATTCGTAGCAGCGCATTTTTGATCGCGGACGGTATTAAGCCGGGCAACGAAGACCGAGCCTACGTGCTGCGCAGAATCATTCGTCGGGCGTTACGGCACGGCTACAAGCTGAATATTCGTGAACCGTTCTTTCACAAGCTGGTACCGGTGCTGGTGGAGGAGATGGGCGAGGCTTATCCAATCCTCGCTGAGCAAGAATCCGCCATTTCCAGCGCACTTGCTGATGAAGAGGTGCGTTTTAGCGAGACGCTTAATCAGGGCATGGATCTGCTGAAGGCCGAGCTGGGACAGTTGCAAGGCGATACCTTACCCGGCGACACCGCTTTCAAATTATATGACACGTATGGTTTCCCTGTGGACCTGACGGCTGATGTGGCGCGGGAATTGGGCCTTAAGGTGGATCAAGAGGGCTTCGATGAGGCCATGGAAGCGCAACGCGAGCGAGGGCGAGCAGCCACTAGCTTTAGCACCACGCTTGGGCAGAAAGTGCATGTTAGCGAGCCGGTTGAATTTATTGGTTACCAGCATTTAGAAGGTGCGACCCAAGTGATTGCTGTTTTTAACAGCGAGGGCGATCGGGTACCTCAGCTCAAAACTGGGGAGTCGGGTATTGTTGTTACCGACAAAACACCGTTTTACGCTGAGTCTGGCGGTCAGGTTGGCGATGTTGGGCGGATTTTCGGCAGCGACTTTGAATTCCAGGTGACGGATACCCAAATCAGTGCCGCTCAGCATTTGCACATAGGCTCTGTTGTCAGTGGAGGGATTGAGTCAGGGAGCTCTGGTGTTGCTGAGGTCGCCGCTGCGCAGCGTGGGCGGACCGGCGCTAATCACTCGGCGACGCACTTGCTGCATGCTGCTCTGCGTTCGGTATTGGGCGTGCATGTTCAGCAGAAAGGGTCTTTGGTCAATCCGGAAAAATTGCGCTTTGACTTTTCCCATGAAAGTGGCGTGAGTCGAGAGCAATTGGCGGCAATCGAAGACCAGATCTGCGAAGAGATACGCAACAATACGCCGGTCGAAACCCAGTTAATGCCGTTTAAAGAAGCGGTGGCGAGCGGTGCCATGGCTCTGTTTGGTGAAAAGTACGCGGATGAGGTTCGTGTGGTCAGCATGGGTGGTGATTACTCCATGGAGCTTTGTGGCGGTACTCATGTGGCGCGCACGGGGGAAATCGGTGCGTTCAAAATTCAATTCGAAACCGGAATCGCGGCAGGGGTTCGACGTATTGAAGCCGTTTCTGGTCAGGCTGCGGTGGATCACTTGCGGTTACTTGAAGATCGGATGCTTATGGCGAGTGAGCAGCTCAAGACCAATCCGGGGGAGCTCGTTGATCGGATAATGCAGGTTGTCAGCGAAAATAAATCCTTGGCCAAGGAAATAGACGCGTTGAGTAAAAAAGCCGCCGCTGCTCAGAGCAGTGATTTGAGCGGATCAATTGAAGAGATCAATGGTGTGGCTGTTTTGGTAGCGATGGTGCAAGGCGACAGTAAAGCGGTGATGCAAACTCTCGACACTCTGCGCTCCAAAACGCCGCACAATAGCGTATTTGTTCTTGCAAACGTCCATGATGGTAAGGTTGGTTTGGTGGTAGCAGTGGCTAAGGAGCTGAGCACGCGCATTGCTGCGCCTGATTTGCTCAATAGCGTTGGGCCCCTCGTTGGCGCTAAGGGCGGCGGTCGACCCGATCTTGCTAGGGCCGGTGGAGGAAACAATCCAGATGGTATCCAATCATTGTTGGTTGCGGCGAAAGAATGGATTCACGAACAACTGAGTTGATATGGCGCTGATCGTTCAAAAGTACGGAGGCACGAGTGTCGGTGACGTAGAGCGTATCCAAGGCGTTGCACGGCGTATCGAACGGTATAAGCAATCGGGCCATGACGTGGTGGTGGTGGTCTCGGCTATGTCCGGCGAAACCAATCGTTTGATGTCGTTGGGCCAAGCTGCTGGAGGCGAAAAGCCGGATGCTCGCGAGCTCGATGTATTACTCGCTTCAGGGGAGCAGGTCACGATCGCGTTGTTGAGCATGGCGTTGGCGCAAATCGGTATCCCTGCACGCTCNTTTCTTGCCGATCAGATTACCGTTCTTACCGACTCTGCNCANGGTAAGGCGCGTATAGAGCATATAGATACGCAAAAACTAGCGCGGGATNTTGNGCAGGGATACGTAGCTGTGGTCGCTGGTTTTCAAGGAGTTAATNCGGGTGGTGATATAACAACTTTGGGCCGCGGCGGCTCGGATACCTCCGCGGTCGCGCTGGCTGCGGCGTTAAAAGCGGACGAGTGTGAGATTTGTACGGATGTGGATGGTGTGTATACCGCCGATCCGCGCATCATCAGTAATGCGCGCCGGCTTGGACAAATCACCTTTGAAGAAATGCTCGAGCTGGCAAGTCTTGGCTCGAAGGTTTTGCACCCGCGGTCGGTAGAGTTTGCCGGTCGTTATACAGTGCCACTTAGAGTCCTTTCGACTTTTCATGAGGGGCCNGGCACGCTGATCACTATGGAGACGNAAAACATGGAACAGGCGATCGTTTCCGGCATCGCGCANGCATTAGACGAAGCAAAGATTACAGTTGCCGGAGTNCCGGATGTGCCGGGTATTGCTTCNAAGATACTTGGGCCGATCGGANGCAAAAACATAGAAGTTGACATGATTTTGCAAAACACCGGTGCGGATGGACTGACGGACTTTACCTTTACGGTTAAGCGCCAAGATTTCGCTGAAGCCTTGATAGTGCTTGAAAGTGTCGCCAAGGAAATAGACGCGAGAGAGATCAGTGGTGATGACGCCATAGCTAAGGTTTCGATCGTTGGCGTCGGCATGCGATCTCATGCGGGTGTAGCAACACGAATGTTTGACGCGCTTGCCGACGAAAATATTAATATTCAGATGATTTCGACGTCNGAAATTAAGATCTCAGTAGTTGTTGCTGAGCGTTACATGGAGCTGGCGGTTAGAGCTCTGCATACCGAGTTTGAACTGCACGACCAAGCGGCTGTTACTACTCGCGATTAATTTCGGCAATTTTGATNAGGAGTGGCAATGAACTGGCAAAAAGACGAGTTAGTTGAACACTTTGTTGGCGCGTTGGATAACGCTGAGGTCGAACATGCCCCGTTTTCGCATCTGTTTGCGACGCAACTTTTTCCTTCAGATGTTTACAGCCACTTAGTCAGTATGCTGCCGCATATACACGGGTATAAATCGCTTAATCATCGTGATGCGATGCGTAGTGACGGCACCAGTACGCGTGAAGTGTTGCCGTTTAATGAGACGTTCTTAGAGCCGTTACCGGACGATCAACAAGACTTTTTGCAACTCTTGAGATCTGTGCTTGATGACCGCCGCGTTGGCGAAAAATATTTCGAATTGTTGGCGCCNGACCTTGCGAAGAGAACCACCGCGAACATTCCTGCAGATGTCGAAGCGTATCCAAAATCTGGGTTGTTTCGTGACGCGTCTGGTTACAGGATNCANCCGCACAAAGATATAAACACCAAGATTGTAACTACTCAGCTGTACCTGCCATCCGACGAGCAGCAGCGTAACTTTGGAACGACATTATACAAGCGGTCGTTGAAAGGCAGATTGATTCGCGAGCTGAACAAAATTAGCAGTACGCAGCGGCAGGAGTTTGATCAAGTTAAAACCTTTCCGTTTCTGCCCAATTCGGGTTATGCGTTTATTGTTGGGCAGAAGAGTTGGCACGGGCGCGAATCGGTGCCGGAGGGCTTGGGTGAACGTTATTCGCTGATGAATATCTATTACAAAAGCGCNGATGTGCCGTTTTACGATAAATAGACATGNCCTAACCAAGACGCACCGCTGTCTCTTTTAAGCTTAAATGATGCGGATATNNNGTCGGCGTACCGATGTTTGACCGTCGCGGCGCAGTGTTTAAGTGCGACTCACCGACTTTTGATCGTGGTATTTTCGATTAAGCTAAGAAGTCTTTGACGCCGGAGGAGACTATGGACGAATCCGCTATAAATTATGCCTATTCAGAGGCGCTTGTAGACAGTCGCCTGGGCAAACCTCAAATTGACAGTTGGCGAGACAGAGGGTTTACCCTTGTGCACGACCTCCTGCCCAGCGCGCTGCTGCAAACGTTAAAGCAGGATGCAGTAGGCTTCTATCCGGCTCCGGGAACAGATGCGGCGGCGCACTTTCATAATTTTGGCAGCGGCCAGAAGTTTGTATTTCCCGCTGAATCGTCGGCGTGCAACGCGATTACCCTCCACCCGTTGCTGCTTCAGGCNGTTGCCGATCTTTTGGGTGTGACGATTAANGAATTGCGGCTGACCCAATCTGATCTCTGGCCTAAATATGGGCATGGTGATTCGGATGACGCCCTAGATAATACCGATCAGCGTATTCACTGCGATTATCCGAATCATTCACTTGTGCACCCACCAGAATGGGAAAGNCCTGAAGCGGTAGAGATCATCATTTATCTTAATNACTATGATGAGTGCGAAGGAGCGACGGCTGTTGTGCCAAGGGAAGGGCCAGATGATCCGGCGTATCCGTGGCCGATCACCCAGACCCCGGGGGTTGCCGGGCTAGACTATGTCAATGACCGTAGCAAAGCGGAAGCCTATATGGCTGAGCACCAGCCTGAAGCGGCGCAGTTTCGCGAACAGCATTTATACGCTCGCGAGTTGGTGGCCAGATANCAGTTTGGNTCGGTNCTTTTNTACCGCCACGACACCTGGCATCGAGGCAGGCCGGTAGCAGCGGACGCGCTGCGTTTGGTGCAAAATCTGACCTTTAGCAAGATTGGCCATGACTGGTTGAACGTGCTGCACCCTGGCTGGTGTTGGTCGATGTATCGACGCGACAAGTTAATGGAAAAAATAGTCGCAGAAGCGTCGGTGGAGCAACGGGGTGTGCTCGGGTTTCCAATGCCGGGCCACGCCTATTGGACACCCCATACGTTGGCGGCGGTAGAGGCCCGATATCAGGCCTTTGGTATAGATATGTCGCCATATCGAGACGCTTTAAAAGACACTGGATAAACGTTAGGAGTAAGGTTCCATGAAGCCTAAAACGTTGGCTGCTGACTTTGTCATCGTTGGAGCGGGTTCCGCTGGGTGTGTTCTTGCCGGTCGATTGTCCGAGGACGAAAACTGTTCAGTAATACTGATCGAGGCCGGCGGTACAGATCAGCGCTTGATCGTCAAAATGCCGTCGGCTTTTTATTTGCCCATGCAAAGTAAAACACTGAACTGGCATTATCGCAGCGAGCCTGAACCGCATATGCATAATCGGCGACTGGATTGTCCCCGTGGACGGGGGATGGGGGGATCATCGTCGATTAATGGCATGGTATATGCGCGCGGAAATGCGGGCGACTTTGAGCGTTGGGCCGCGTTAGGTGCACAGGGGTGGGGCTACGATGACGTGTTGCCATATTTCAAGAAAGCCCAAGGCTCCCGCTCAGGCTCTCGTGCAGAGGTTGCCAGAGGGTTTGACGGCCCGCTTACGACCACTGATGGCGTGATGGCGAACCCGCTTTATAGACATTTTATTGAGGCGGCCCAGCAAGCGGGCTATCCGTATAGAGCGGATCTCAACGATGGCGATCAAGAAGGCTTTGGGCCGCTGCCGATGACCGTGGCCGATGGCGTTCGACAATCCAGTGCACGGGCTTATCTACCGAAGTCGCGACCTAATTTACAGATATTGAAGAACAGCTTGGTCACCAAAATCACGATGATAGACGGCCGGGCCTGTGCGATTGAGATTAAGGATGGCCGACAAAAACTCCGTGTTGAAGCTGCGCAAGAAGTTATTCTATCGGCGGGTGCGATTAATTCGCCGCAGCTGTTGATGTTGTCAGGTGTTGGTGCAGCCGACCAATTACGACGTCTCGGCATAGACCCCATCGTAGATTCGCCTAACGTCGGAGAAAATTTGATGGACCACTTGGAGGTCTACGTGCAGCAGGCGTGTACCAAACCGCTGTCCTTATATAAAGATTTGAGCCTTTTCGGGCGGGCAAAAATTGGTGCGCATTGGCTGTATAACCGAAGTGGTCTTGGTGCTACGAATCATTTTGAAGCGGGCGGCTTCATTCGCAGCAGCGAGCATCAACCTTATCCAGACATACAGTTTCATTTTTTGCCCGCGGCAATGTCTTATGACGGCAGCAGCAAAGTGCAGCAACATGGCTTTCAAGCGCATGTTGGGCCGATGTTGCCGTTGAGCCGAGGTGCCGTGACGCTCAACAGCGCTGATCCGTTACAGGCGCCGCGCATCGCGTTTAACTATCTCAGTGAGCCCGAAGATTGGCGCGTTTTTCGCGAGGCGATTAGGGCGGCGCGGCGTATTTTTGCCCAGCCGGCAATGGCTGCTGTTGCTGGAGTGGAACTCAGTCCAGGGATCGGTGAGCAAACCGACGCGCAGCTGGATGA
>PBQQ01000035.1 GCA_002725095.1 Gammaproteobacteria bacterium | reverse complement strand
TGGTTCTGGACTCGCGATTTCCGTTGCCGATGCGGCGCTGGACACGGTGGCGCGCATGCGCGCGAACCTCGGTGCTATAGACAATCGTCTCAGNTACACCATGGACAATCTNATNAACGTCTCNGAAAAGACNGANGCGGCNAGNTCGCGNGTAGAAGANGCNGATTTNGCGCTTGANTCNGCGCGTCTGGCNAAGGCNCANGTNTTGCAGCAAGCCGGCACNTCCATGCTTGGGCAAGCNAATCAAATGACNCAAATGGTNCTNGANCTGTTGCGCTAAGCAGCGGCCTGTNAAGGAGTAATTCATGAGCTTAGAAAATATTTTTGGTATGGCTGGCGGCGCGATGGATGCGCAATCAAAACGTCTTGCCTTAGCGGTAGAGAACATTGCGAACTCGGATGTNCTCGCTGGTGACCAAGCGTCNGCTTACAAAGCGAAGCGGGTCAACTTTGCCACGATCTTGCAGCATCAGGTGCGTGATGATCGACGCGAAACGGCGGGCGGCATTCGGATTAATGAAATATATGACGACAACAAAGTGGTGCCGGCAACCTATCAGCCAGATAACCCGTTGGCCGATGAGGACGGGTTTGTCTATCCCTCGAATGTCGACTCTATGCTCGAAATGGTTGAAATAACCCAAGCCTCGCGGGCGTTTGAAAGCAATATCGAAGCAATGAATACGGCCAAGCAGCTCGCGAACAGAACACTAGAAATTCTCAGAAAATAATTAGGCGGCGNAAATGAACCTANCGAATATCAGCGGNATTAGAACAACAGAAGACCTGCAGGCCCAAGCGGCTGGCCAGACCTCTGAACTGGACCGCAACGCTTTTTTAAAACTTTTCACCACCCAGCTGCAAAATCAGGATCCGCTGGATCCGGTTAAGAANGAGGCGTTTATCGCTCAACTCGCGCANTTTTCTACGCTTGAAGCCACGACCTCTATGTCTGATTCATTGCAGGAATTCGTTGCCGATCAGCGTGGCGATGGCTTGATGCGTGGCGCCGCCCTTATTGGCAAGAGCGTGTTTATGCAAAACGGNGCGTTTGAGCAACCAGGTGGCGAAACCGTGGAAGGCTATCTGCAGCTCGACAGCGGTGCAGACGATGTTGTCCTCAACGTCGTAGATACCCGCAGTGGCAAACTCGTTAACCAGATGTCCCTTGGGCCGCAAATGGCCGGCGAAGTGCCGTTTGCCTGGAACGGCGGAGACTTTGGTGGCAAGGCTGCAGAGCCTGGCCGTTATGCCTTTATTGCTCAAGCTGTTCGCGACGGTAAAAGCGCGTCGGTTGATTCATTTGCCGCTACCCGCGTAACCGGCGTGTCATGGGATCAAAATTCCGGCAAAGCATTCTTAGAGCTCGCTGGAGGCAAACCTATATTGTTNGAAACCGTTAAGCGCATCGCGCAATAGGGAAAAAGAAAAAAATGTCATTTTTCACATCATTGACCGGGCTGCGTGCAGCAAACACAGAATTGTCCGTAACCAGTAACAACATCGCTAACGTCGCCACCACAGGGTTTAAAAAATCTAAAGCGTCTTTTGGCGACATTTTTGCCAGCAGCCCGCTGCAAAACTCAGCCGGCACTGTCGGTCAGGGTGTGGCGCTCAAGGGCATTCGACAAGAGTTTAGCCAAGGCAGCATTGAATTCTCATCCAATACATTGGATCTCGCTATTTCAGGCGATGGTTTTTTCCCGATGAAATCGGCGGACGGCCAAACAGATATTTTTTCTCGTAGTGGCGCCTTTGTGCTCAACGAGCAAGGCAATGTAGTGAACGGCTCNGGCCAAGCCNTNTTGGTGTCGGCTGTTGACGGAGTGGGTAACGCGGTGGGTGACACCCTCGGGGTGCTAACGATTCCACCGGGNACTATTGGCGACGCAANAGAAACGTCTTNGATTGAGTTGAATCTTAACTTGCCCGCGGATGCGCCGGTCATCGANGCNNCATTTGATCAAAACGACGCGACAACTTACAACAAATCCACGGCGATTGACGTTTACGACGCTGGCGGCACGGCCTATTCAGCAACGGTTTATTACGTCAAAACGGCTAATCCAGAAGCAAATGGNTNAGGCGGNTCNACNTACAACGANATGGTTAACCAGCCAACCAGNAAATGGCAGACCTACGTGGTGATTGATGGACAGGTNCTTGAGCCTGAGCTGCAACAAGCCGAAAACGAAGCNGGCGAACCGTTGTATGTGAACCAATACGGCGAGTTAAAGCCTTTCAGCGAAGTGGCGGGGGAAATTCAGCCGGGTAAAACGCCGAAGTTCACCTTCGACGATTTGTCTAACGTCCAGGAGTCAACACCGGCAAGCCTTGAGGGCGCTGCGACACCTAATGCGNTAGGACTTGGCCAGGGCTTCAACTTTTTCCAGGATCTCGCTGCAGCCGAAGCCGTTTTCACGCCGGCCCAGCTGGCTGATTTCGGCCGGGTAGACATTGATAATTCGGGTAATCCGGTAACTTTGGATCTCTCCGAGCTAGCACTAGAAGACCGCGAATATACAGGCGTTGAATTGGCTGCGTTCATGCAGACTCAACTAAATGACAAGTTTGGCGATGACCGATTCTTTGACTTGTCGGCCCCAGCGAACCGCGAATTTGTAATCAATCATTCTCAGGGCTTAGTGGACACACCCGTCAACATCGACCTCGGTCTGGTATTTAATACGCCGGAATTGCAACTTGCCGCATCCACGGAACAGATGGTTGANGCGATTCAGGCACAAATTGACGCNGCGCTTGGTGCGGATGTCGTTACGGTCTCGTACGATGACGTTGCACGAAATTTTGCGTACCAAACGGCGAATGCAGCAGATGAAGTGACTCTGCAGGCTGGCGCCAATGGCGACAATGTGTTGTTTGGTCTCGGTGCTTTTACATCCGCGATCAATGACGCTGGCGTAGACGCATCAGGCCAAGCGGTCATTCCCAACGGTGACTTCCAGCGACCCGCGGCCGATCAACGATTCGGCATTACGGTCAGCTACAACAATGCGACTGAAAGTTTCTCATTTGCCTCGGGCACAACGGGNGATACCTCTGAACTCGCATTGAATTTTGATGTCGGCACCGATGCCGCGCCTAATTTGAACGAGGTCGCAGCGAACTTTTTGGGTTTNGCNGTAACGGNAGACAACTCGGAGTTATCGGTCGAAGCCTCTAATGTGGCTTTACGTGGACTAGCATCGACGCCAGCTACGGCGTACGGCTCACCCCTAGGCATAAACATCGATAATGTCTTTGCCGTAACGGACAACAACAACCGCTTTAACGTAACGGTTGACGGCATCAGCGGCATTATCGAGATGCCAGTTGGCGCGAGTTACACGATGGATGCGTTCACCACGGAACTCCAACGGCAAATAAACGCTTTGGCTACCGCGGATGGTACTTCGGTATCCGGTCTCACTGTGGATTATGACGCCACCACCAATGGTTTGGTGTTCACCAGCGGCACGACGGGCAAAAACTCGTTTGTAAAGGTTTCCGGTGATGCAATCTGGGGTCTGGCGAGCNCCGACTCAGCGCGCGGTGAANCCTCAAGCTGGATTCAGCCGGTGCAAGCCACCGAGATTGTTGATGGTGTGCCGGTGAACCAATTTATTGATCAGTTTGGCGAGGAAACCGATGATCCGACAGGATTCGACGCACTGCCCGCATGGTCACCGATTTACCTAGATAAAGGCGAATTAACGTTTAACTCCGCAGGGCAACTGGTATCTCCAAAAAATGGGATTGCCATGGAGACCGCATTTCTAGCCGGCGGTCAGGGCGCACTTGACCTAACGATCGATTTTAGCTCCACAACTCAATACAACCAGTCGTTCGCGCTGAAGGGCCAATCTCAGGATGGCGCANCCGAAGGTAATTTGGTGGGGTTAGACGTTGGTGATGACGGCCTTATTGTGGCCAGCTACTCCAACGGCAGCCAGGCCTCTCTGGGCAAAATATTGCTCGCTAATTTCCCCAGCACCGAAGGTTTAAACCAGCGTGGTGATTCCAGTTTCCTAAGTAATGCGAATTCCGGTGCGGCGACCTTTGGCGAGCCGGGTTCTGCGAACTTCGGTTCGATCCGCGCCGGCGCTCTGGAGGGGTCGAATGTAGACCTTACGGCGGAGCTCGTTGCGCTAATTACCGCGCAACGTAACTTCCAGGCCAATGCGAAGGCCATCGAGACATCTTCGACGTTGACGTCGACGATCCTGAATATCTAACGGTAACGCAGAGGCACTATCATGGATAAAAGTATCGTAACACTGGTATCGGATGTTCAGATCGAGCGNGCTCGCGAAGCCCATATGTTTCATGAGCTTGCCAACGTCTCTACCCTAGGATTTAAGCGAGCATTTGAGCAGTTCTCGTCAACAGGTGATGGCACCGACGAGACGCTCGGCACCACACTCGTNGAAATGAAAGAAGGACCAAAGATNTACACGGGCAATCCCTTAGACGTTTACTTAAACAACGATACGGTCCTAGGTGTGATAAATGACGACGGGCTAGTGAACTTTACCCGCCGTGGCGATTTGAAGATCAATACCGAGAATCAATTGACATTGGGTTCGGGCAAGCTGGTTGCTTCTGATAACGGCGATGCGATTGTGATTCCGCCGAACCAGGTCATTTCCATNTCAGAAGAGGGCGTTGTTTATGCCCTTGACCCAGCTCAAGAAGTCGCTGAACAGGCCGAAGTCGGTCGTATCATGCTGCGCGATGCCAGCGAACGCAATCTGGTAAAACTCGAAAACGGGCTATTTGCCGTTGACGGATTGCCGATAGGCGATTTCGATCCCGGCCCTGAAACAGTGTCGCTGAGCGTTGGTGTGGTCGAAGGCAGCACCGTCTCCGCAATGGAAATCATGGTCGAGATCATGAACCACATGCGCAGCTTTGAAATGAAGATCAAGTTGGTCAAAGACCTTGACGAGCTTGGCGAATCAAATTCCAGCCTGATGCGCTTAGCGTAGTTCGGCAACGAATAACCAAACAAAAGGATACAGTCATGGACGCTTCCCTTTATGTCGCAAAAACCGGACTCAATGCGCAACAAACGCGCATGACCGTAATCGCGAACAACCTGGCAAACGTAAATACGGTTGGCTTTAAACGCGACCGCGCAGTTTTCGAGGATCTGTTGTATCTGAACATCTCTCAGGCCGGAGGACAAACCGGCGCAGACAGCGTGGCGCCAACCGGCTTTATGTTGGGAACGGGAACGCGGGTNGTCGCTTCGGAAAAAATCCAAGCACAAGGCAATATGATCTCCACTGAAAATGCGCTGGATATGGCCATCGAAGGCCAAGGCCATTTCCAGATTCTTCAGCAAGATGGCAGCACAGCGTNTACNNGAGANGGCAGCTTTAAGTTGTCCGAAGAAGGCGAGCTTGTNACCGCCGGCGGTTTACTTTTGCAGCCTGCGATAATAATTCCCCAAGAAGCGAACTCGATCAGTATCGGTCGCGACGGCACTGTGTCTGTTGAATTGGCAAATGGTGGCGGATCTCAGCAGCTGGGACAAATTCAATTGGCGCGCTTTGTGAACACCTCAGGCCTTGAAGCGCTGGGCGCAAATTTATTCCGCGAAACCGCCGCCAGTGGCGCAGCGATTTTGCTAAACCCCACCGAGCAGGGTGCGGGTGCTATTACTCAAGGCATGCTGGAAGCGTCAAACGTAAACGTGGTGGAAGAACTGGTCACCATGATCGAAACCCAGCGCGCTTATGAAGTGAATTCCAAAGCGATCTCGGCTGTGGATGGCATGCTGCGGTTCTTAAACAACAACTTATAAGGCGGGCTTTAATGAACCCTAAACTCTCATTGCTCGGGTTATTGTTAGTTGGCGGATGCACAACGACATTACCCGCCGATCGGGCTGTTGTAGACCCCTATGTGCCGGTCGTGCCNGCCATTCCGGTCGCGCCTCGCNCGGTCACCGGGTCAATTTTTATGGATCAAAGCAGCAGTCGCTTATTTGGACACAAGCGCGAATACAGCGTCGGCGACGTAGTCACTGTGGTGCTAACTGAATCAACTCAGGCCCAGCGTCGCAGTGGCATGGAGGCCACCAAAGAGGGC
Source organism: Gammaproteobacteria bacterium (assembly GCA_002725095.1). Lineage (GTDB taxonomy): Bacteria > Pseudomonadota > Gammaproteobacteria > Pseudomonadales > Azotimanducaceae > UBA4421. The sequence goes on along the minus strand of PBQQ01000035.1, from coordinate 10,308 downwards.
ACAAATGCAACTTTGAAGGGCTTACAGACACTGTTGAAAAACCCGTTGAATACGCCGTTTGGTGCCCAGGATTTCGACAATCTGGCGACTGAAACAAAGGGCTTTGGTTCGGCTAATCAAGCCGCCAGTTTGAACGGCGCGATCGCTGTAATGGTTACCCAGGTATTGCCAAACTCTAATCTCGTCATTCAGGGGCAGAAAAAACTGTCTTTGAGTGAAGGCAGCGAAACAATTCGTCTCAGCGGCATTATTTCAACGCGAGACATTCANCCGGACAACACGGTGTTGAGCTCTCGAATTGCCGGGGCNCAGATCGCTTATCAGGGTGCTGGCGACCTTGCTGATTTCTCTAAAGTTAACTGGGGCACCCAGTTGTTCAACAAAGTGTGGCCGTTCTAATGAAAACTCATCGAATACAACAATTGCTGCTGTGTAGTGTACTTATGCTATTTATGGTGGCCATGCCAGCGGTCTCGCATGCCGATCGGATCAAAGATCTGACAACGCTGGCGGGTGCGCGTTCGAACCAATTGGTGGGCTACGGCCTTGTCGTTGGTCTGGCGGGTACAGGTGACCGAGACAAGATCTCGTTCACGGCCCAGAGTTTAAAAGCCACCCTAGAGCGTTTGGGTGTAGACGTGGATGGGCCTATTTCAAATTACGACCTCTTCAGTCGTGGCGTTGCTAACCTCGCTTACGATAAGACTAAGCTCGACAACGTTGCCTCGGTGCTAGTAACGGCTACGTTGCCAGCATTTGCGAAACCAGGCCAAGAAATAGACGTTAACGTGGCTACCGCGGGNCTNGCGACCAGCCTCATGGGCGGNAGCTTGATACTCACNGAGNTNCGNGGCAGCGATGGTGAAATCTATGCCCTGGCNCAAGGTCAGCTNACAGTATCCGGCGTNGACGTAAANGCNGCGGGNACCAGTATTAAGATNGGNGTNCCNACTTCCGGGCGCATTCCCGGAGGAGCTATCGTCGAGCGCGAGGTCGAAACGCCGTTTCAGACCTCTGACTATCTTGTGTTCAATACCCAGCAAACAGATTTTACGACGGTGTCGGCAATTACCGATGCCATTAACGAGAATTTTGGCGCGGGCACAGCCATGGCCATGGACGGTCGATCGATTGCTGTCGCGGCCCCAGACAACATGTCCGCTCGCGTCAGCTTTCTTAGCATGATAGAAAATCTCGATGTTGTGCCAGGCGAGCCGCGGGCGAAAGTTGTGGTTAATTCGCGAACGGGAACGGTTGTTATCAGTCGTGGCGTTCGCGTCACAGCCGCTGCGGTCACGCAGGGCTCATTGTCGGTGACTATTTCCGCGACCAATGAGGTCGTACAGCCCAACACCCAAGTTGCTGCAGGGCAGGCGGGGGTCGGTGGCGCTCCGGCNGCGGTAGCGAACGCAGAAATCCAAGTAACNGAGGAACTGCGCCCTATGTTCTTGTTTCAGCCTGGAATAGATCTACGCGAAATCGTCGACGCGGTNAATGGCGTGGGCGCAAGCCCGTCTTCGTTAATCGCGATTTTAGAAGCGCTCAAAAGCGCCGGCAGCCTTAGGGCTGAACTGGTTGTCATCTAGGTAGCGCATTATGACCTCGGTAAACACCTCAACCTCCGCGCTGGACTTTGCGCAGATCGCGCAGCTTAAGAGCAATGCCAAAGCCGATGAAGCAGGCAGCTTGAAAGAAGTCGCTCAGCAATTCGAGTCGATCTTTATCAACATGATGCTGCAATCCATGCGCAAAGCCACAGAACGTTCCGGCCTTATGGATTCCGATGCCGCTCAAACTTACGAGTCGATGTTTGACCAAGAGCTGGCGCTGCACTTAAGTGAGCAAGGGGGCCTCGGTGTCGCCGATGCGCTGGAGAGACAAATGCAAATGAACCAAAGCCGTAAGCGGGTTACAGCGCCCGACGGCCTGCCGCTCAAAGGGGACTTGTCAAATGGATCCATGCGCCTCAGCCAAGGCACAGATACCTACACGTTAGACCGTAAGCCGGTGAACAGCGCAAGGACGCTAGAACGATGAGTGATTTACTCTCCATAGGCAGCAGCGCGATAAAAAACAGCCAGCTGGCGTTGACTGTGGTCAGTAATAATATCGCCAACGTTAATACTGAAGGCTATGTTAAGCAGAGCCTGATCTACGAAGAGAACGCCTCCTCAGCACTGGGCCGGTTTTCTATTGGTACCGGAGCCGTTGCGGATGGTATTCGCCGCGCTTACGACGGGCTGGTGGAAAATTCAGTACGCACTAGCGAAAGCGATCTCGCGGCGCAGCAGCCTATCGTGGATATGACCAATCGGTTAGTCGATGTATTTGGTGATCAACAAGCATCACTGATACCGGCATTGGGTGGCTTGTTTGATAGTTTCCGTGATCTAAGCCTCGACGCCTCCTCAGAAGTCCGGCGTGACCAAGTTCTGGGTAACGCCCAGAGCTTAGCGGCGCGTTTTAATGACCTGTCGGCGCAGCTTGATGCGTTCGATTTGGAGTCTAGTGAGGCACTTGAGGCCAAGGTCGGCGAGTTGAACGTATTGTTGGAGCGATTAGGTCAGATCAACGGCAAACTGCAGAAGATCAAAGACCTGTCTAAGCAGCCAGCAGACTTATTAGACCTCCGCGATCAAGTGCTGCGGGATATTTCTGGCTTCGCAAAGATCGCGGTTGTGGAAAACGCCAACGGTACCGTGAAAGTAGGTATCGGCAATTTGGACAAGACCGCGGTCGAAAATACTCGATTCGGGCAAGTGAGTATGCAATCTACCGGCGGTCGGCCGGCCAGTCTGCAATTGGTTTTGAATTTCGCAGAGCTGGATCAGGACCTCGGGAAAATTGACGGTGGCGAATTGTCAGGCCTAATGAATTTTAGAGATCGCGTGCTTAGCCCAACCATTGCTGGGTTCGAAGCGCTGGCGGCGAATTTGGTAAATGAAGTAAACACTACTCACGCTCAAGGTATGGACTTGGCNGGGAATGTCGGNNNANAAATTTTTGCGGTACGGCCGCAAGCGGANGTNTTTTATGGTGCGGCAGAGGGTCGAATCCTNGCGGAGGTAACCGCGGCAGATGATCCATCTATTGATGGCANAANGCTGCAGTTGCAGTTCGACGATGGCCGCGATCAGTGGTTTGGGATTGACGCTGACGGGCAGCGCGTTGCTGCGCAGGGCTCTGCGACAACGCTTACTATCGATGGCATTCAAGTACAGATAAGCGGGTCGGCACAGGCAGGCGATCAGATACAGATCGGTATGCGTGCCAATGTTGCAGATTCGATGTACGTGGCTCTGACGGATGTTAAAAAATTGGCGGCGGCACAATTGTTCAACGTCANTGCTGCGGCGAATAATGTGGGTAATGCGCAGGCTCAGGTAAGTCTTGTGAGCCAGACAATACCCAGTGTGCCGCGAGCATTGGCAGCGGTGTTGGCTAATAACGCACATTCCTCGGCGGCGACTACTGTTCAAACGAGCCTGACCCAGGCGTTAATGCACGTACCGGCCGGCACTTCGGACCTTAACCTAGTGCTCGCGGATCCAGCGACGAATACCGCTGAACTACAGGTGTTTACCCGCGATGGGCGGCACTTATTTGGTCAAGCGTTAACGACCGCAGAACAACAGATCGCGATATCCACTGCGAACGGCTTTACATCGGGCGCCGCATATTCTCAAGCGTACCTAAATGATGGCATTACCGAGGTCCGCGTTGCGGCGTCAGACCTCTCGACCACGGACGGCTCTTTAACCATCAACGGCGTTGTTATTAGTGCCGCCAATCCTGTGCCTTCGCAGGAAGATTTGGTGGCTTTGGTCAATGCGCAAACAGAACAAACAAATGTTCGGGCGGCGATAGATGCTGAAGATGGCGCCTTTGTTTTAACCAATATTGTTGGCAAGGAAGGCGATGCCATTGTTTTAGCGGCTCAGCCTGGTGTGTTAACAACTCACAGCGGTACGGTAGTGCCCGACCGCTATTTAGATAAAACCTGGCAGGCGGGTCAGATTTCTCGCTCTGCTACCGAGTTATTGGCGGATGGTTCGCAACAGCTGCGTGCTGAAGCCCGTATTGAAGGCGACGCCATACCCGCAGCGGTAGGTAATGGCGCACCGATCATCGCAGCAGGTGCTTTGAATCTAAACGGGAAAGCCCTCAGCGAGCTGGCGCTCGGTGTCGGACAGCAGTTGACAAGTAACGATATTGTTACTTGGTTACAGCAAAATATTGACGATCAGCAGCTGCCTCTCGCGATCAGTCTCCGTAACGAGATCAGAATAGCCGCGGACGACTTGTCGCGGGTTAACGGCAACCTCACGATTAATGACGTGATTGTTAATCAGTTAGAGCCGATAGAGTCATTGGACCAGCTGGCGCGACTCGTTAACGACACCAATGCCCTGACGGGCGTCGAAGCCTACCAAGATTTTGACGGCAGTCTCGTGCTGCGTAATACCGGTGCTGATAGACAAGGCGATCCCATTGTCTTTGGTGCCGAACCCGGGGCCATCGCTAACCTCAGTGGCACAGTAAACCCGCGCTTGACACTTGAGGCACAGCGCGGCGCTGGCGATCTAGAAGATAAGGAAGTTGCGCTCACCTTAGGCGCTACGGGCAGCTTCAAAGATTTGTCTGTCTTGGGCATGCGCGGTGAGATTGCGATTGACGAGGCGCTGACGGAAGACCTCATTGTGTTCTCCACAGGCGCGCTAGATTCCACTGCACAAGTGGCGGCGAGCTTTTTAACCGGCGCGGCAGACCCGTTGAGCTTGCGCGAACGTACTTTGGACATCGAATTTACGACGGTCGACAGTTACAGCATTGTCGATCGCGAATCCGGCACGCTGTTGGCAGAGCGGGCATATACCCAGGGCTCGATGATCAACTATCAAGGCCTTCAATTAGAGTTATCGGGAGTGGCTGCGGCAGGAGATCGTTTTGAGATCAACAACAACGCAGGTGGTGTAGGCAGCAGCGAAAATCTTGCGCGGCTTGCCCAGATCGAAACGATGACCTTCGGTGCGGAAGAGCAAACCATTCAACAGGGCTATCTAACANTATTGAATAGGGCCGGNACCCTTTCGAGCCANGCTCAGGTTGCACAGCAGGCGTTAGAAATTGTTAGGGATCAAGCGGTCTCTGCTCGCGAAAGCATCGCGGGGGTTAACTTAGATGCAGAAGCNGCAAGCTTGATCAAATTTCAGCAGGCCTACCAAGCGTCTGCCCGACTAATACAAACCGCCAATCAGCTGTTTGACACCATAGTGCGCCTGTAGGCGTTCGTTAAGATTAAGAGGTAATCATGCAGATTTCGACACANCAGTTCTTTGACCGCTCACTGCGTAACATGCAAGAAACGCAGTCTGATGCCGCGAAGACCAATGAGCAGTTGTCTACGGGTAAAGCACTTATCCGGCCGAGTGATGATACGGACAAATTGCGCACCATCGGCAATCTAGAGCGCGCGATCGAAAAAGTTCAAACTTATAACGATAACGTGGATCATTTGATCACTCGCTATGCGACCGAAGAGGGCGCGTTAAGCTCGGCTTCGGATATTTTGATTCGCGCCAAAGAGTTGGCGATACAAGCCAGTAACGCAACGATGTCCAGTGAAGATCGAAAGATCGTAGCCATTGAAGTGGCGGGCCTAAAAGCCGAACTGTTAGCGCTTGCGAATTCGAAGGATGTTGGCGGCCAAGCGATGTTTGGCGGNGCTAAAACGAAAACAGATCCCTTTGTTGTAGACGCNGAAGGTAAGGTCAGTTACCAGGGCGATTCTCGACAAACTATGATTGAAGTCAGCGAGAATCGACAATTAGCGAAAAATCGCAGTGGCCTTGAGGTTTTTTCCGGCGTGACCCGATTAGATGGCAATGGCGAAATAAAGCGCATTGACTTTTTCGCGGTGCTTGCAGATTTCGAGGAAAGTTTGGTCTCCGAGCAAAAAACGCGGATTACNGTTGCACCCAATGAGTTGGCTCAGAATACGGGCGAATTAACGATTAACGGCGTGCAGATTAGCCAAGCTGAAGATCGTCCCACGCTCGCTCAGTTGGTGACGCTTATTAACCAAGAAACCGCACGCACTCATGTTCAAGCAGAGGTCGATGCTGACGGTAATCTGGTGATAGAAAACGCGCCTGGCTATGAAATCGAAAATATCGTCTTTGCCGAGGCGCCAGGTATTTTGTCCGAGATCAGCGGTACTGTGACCCCGTCGGTTGACTCGCGCCTTATGGAACGCAGTATCTCCGAAGTGGGNAATTTGCATGACAATATCTCAATTGCGCTTGGACGTATTGGTAGCGAGGTCAACAACGCCGAGCATCAAAAAGACATCAATTTGGATAACGAAGTACGCCTTAAACAATTTAAATCAAGCGAGGTCGATGTGGATTTCGCAGAAGCGGTATCTCGGTTTAACGCAGAATTGGCAAGGCTCGAAGCCGCACAAGCGTCTTTCGCTAAACTCAGCCAGCTGTCGTTGTTCGAATATATTTAGTCGCTAAGCGTTGTGCGACAGTGAAGTTTTCGAGTCGGAAAATCTTGGCCTGATCGGTGAAATAAGATGCTGCCACCCGTAGTGNAGATCGTCGATTAAAGTTCGCATTTCCGAAAGATCGTTGTCCAGAGGCAGGCGCAGAGAACTNTCAATGGAATCGNCNACNTATANGAAAAANTCGTCTAAATGCTTTACCAGTTTCGGGTCNGGCAAATCGCCTAGGGACTTCTTTAAAAACCCNCACAAATTTTTGGCGTGNTGCAGCGACACCANAGCGCGCTTGCGCTCGTCAGCGAGCAGTCGCTTTTGCGCGAAGAGCAGGGACTGATCGATCGATCCAAAGAGCCACTCTATGTCCGAGGCGCGTTTGCCGCCATGCGCGACCATCGACTGCACATATTTTGTGTATGGAGAAACTGCCATGCCTAAGCCTGATATTCTTATCAAAANATTGGTCGGCTAGAGTTTCCAAAGCTTTAGCAAAAAATTAAAAAATTAATCGCAATCGTCAAATTTAGTTTCTAAACAGCGTATTGCCTGGGCGACAATTTCTGCCTCTTTTTCTTTCTTTAAGTACACAGATGCCGCGATTTTTAGACTTTCGGCTTGTTCTACGCCTCCGAGGGTGGCGAGNCCAGACCAGAGATAAGCTTTTTCGTAATCAGGTTTGTCTTCCGGGTCGATAAATCCTTCGGCATAGATGGCACCAACCATATACTGGCCGCGGGCGTCGCCCAATTTAGCCGCGCGCATGAATTGTTCGAAGGCTTTGTCGTAACTCTTGAATACGCCCTCGCCTTTCATATAAAGCACGCCTAGCATGTAGACAGAAGGCCGTAGACCAGCATCAGCCGCCTCGCGAAACCACTCTATGGATTTACGCGTATCGCGGTTGTTAATGTGCCCTTGGTAGGTGAGCATTGCGAGATTGTGTTTGGCTTCAGGCAGTCCCTGAGCCGCGGCCAGTTCGTACCAGATTTTCGCGTTGTTGTAGCTTTGCTTAACGCCCATGCCCCGCTCGTATAGGTAAGCTATGTTGTTTTGGCCTTCAGCGTCGCCGCGGTCAGCGATTTGCTTCCAAGCGCGAAACGCCGTCGCGTCGTGCTGTCTATTCAGGGCGGTAATTCCTGCGGTAAAGGGCGCCGCCATTGATAGGCTTGGGGTCAACGTGGCGATTAAGCAAATAACAGTAGCTAAAAGTGTCTTCATCGATTTTTGAGCGATAGAACGATCGATTTATTGTACCCGAACGAACAGGCAGTTCGACGGTCGATTAAAGGTAAGCCAAGTTGTCAAGCTACCGCTATTGAGATGATGGATGATACAGATTTACGGGTTTTATTGAGTTGGAGCAGAGGCAGCAAGGATGAAGATAAATGACAGCTAAGATTTGCGCTGTATTGTTGGCTGGAGGCGTTGGCACACGACTATGGCCCGCTTCTCGTAATCAGCACCCCAAGCAGTTTTCTGCGCTGCTTGGTGATTCGTCTGAGTCGATGTTGCAGCAAACTGCGCTCAGGTTGAACCGTTTTGATGTTGCCAGCTATTGGACGGTTTGCAACGAAGAGCATCGGTTCATTGCAGCCGAACAGCTTAGAGCGATAGATAAGCTGGGCACTATTTTGCTCGAACCAGAAGGGCGCAATACAGCGCCTGCGATTGCATTGGCTGCGTTGGCCGCGTTAAAAGAAGAACAGGACCCGGTGCTGGTGGTGATGCCCTCTGATCATAAAATTGCATCTTCAGAACACTTTGAAAGAGCCTTGGGTCACGCAATCGACTCAGCGCTGCAGGGGTATTTGGTGACNTTNGGNNTTGTTCCGAATGANCCNGCCACNNGCTATGGNTATATTCAGGCTGGCCAATTGATTNACGCNGGGTNTTACNGCGTCNGCGCTTTTGTAGAAAAGCCAGATTTGGCAACNGCCCGAAGGNTCATTCGCNAGCAAGGATANTACTGGAACAGNGGCATGTTTGTGTTCANAGCNNGCGNGTATTTGGCGGAGTTAAAGCGGTACNGTCCTGAGATCTATGATGCGAGNAAGGCGGCGNTGGACAGCGCTCGAACNGATATGTCGTTTATGCGTATTGACCGCGAGGCGTTTTTGCGCAGCCCGAGCCGATCGATAGACCATGCGGTTATGGAGCACACCAAGCTGGCAAGCGTGGTGCCGCTAGACGCTGGGTGGAGCGACTTGGGCTCTTGGAGCGCCATTTGGAACAATGAAGATTCGGACTCGGACAACAATGTTGTCAAAGGAAAAGTTTTTCTGCACAACACTCAAGGCAGTTTGGTTATAGCGCAGAATAGGCTGGTTGGGCTTGTAGGGGTCGACGACACGGTGGTCATCGAGACCAAAGACGCCGTCTTGGTCTGTGATCAAAACCGTACGGAAGAGGTCAAGGCTTTGGTGCAAAAGCTTGATGTGGACGGCGCTATAGAAGCCCNAAGCCATCGAGAGGTTATGCGGCCTTGGGGCAAATATGAACGGATTGACCAAGGCGATAGCTTTCAGGTGAAAAAACTCACNGTAAAACCAGGAGCGAAGTTAAGNCTTCAATTGCATCATCATAGAGCNGAGCATTGGGTGGTGGTNTCTGGCACGGCCAGAGTCATCAAAGGGGANGATACGTTCACGNTNGAGGAGAACGAATCAACCTACATACCNNTAGGAGAAATTCACAGCCTCGAAAATATTGGCGTTAAGGATCTGCAACTGATTGAAGTTCAATACGGTAGTTACTTGGGGGAAGATGACATTGTGCGCTTCGAAGACAACTATGGCCGGGAAACTCCGTGATGATGACGCGCTGCCAGATGAGTGCCCTGTGGCGGCAAGCCGACATAAACGCGTACGATCAAGCCCGCGATGATTGAAGAATTTCGTCGAGCTGGCCTTGATAATACGAGGGCGTGAGATAAACCCGCGTCAGCCATGAGCTGGTATACGCCGTAGCAATAACAAATAGGCCGTTAACCCCGGAACCGGTAAGTTCTATGACCAACAGGGTCACCGTGACCGGCGCTCCAATTACTGCGGCGGTGACTCCGGCCATGGCATTGAGCAGCAGCAATGGGGTCCAGTCGGCGATTCCCATTAGCATCAGTCCTTTGGCCAACAACGCGCCGGCGGTGGCACCGATAATGAGCGCGGTTGCGACAATGCCGCCATAGAAACCCGATGCGATACACGCGCTAGTCAGCAAAATCTTTCCAAACAGCAATACCACAAGCAGGCCGATGCCCAAAGAACCAGACAGCATGTGCTGCAGCGGTTCGCGGCCCAGCCCGAGTAGCTCCGGCGCCAAACCGCCGAGTAGCGCGCAGATGAGCGCACAGAGTCCGAGTTTGACCCCCGGTCCAACCGCTAAATCGCGGGTCCAGCGCTGCACTCCCTGTAAACTGCGAATGTAAAACCATGCGACAAGCGCACACAGCGGCGCGATAGCCGCTGCGATAATCCCATCTTGAATATTTGGTTGGTCGATTGTTAGCGGCAAAAACACGCTGTGATCGAACGTCGCGCGGTCCACCCAGTAGGCGCTGGCGGTGGCTATCGCGGCCGCTGCAATTACCGATAACTTATAGCGCCGTAACATCACTTCGAACACGAACGCCATAGCGGCTAATGGCGCATTAAAGGCGCCGGTTATGGCAGCGCTCATGCCGCAGGCCAGCATAATGTCCGGGCGCAGCGGCCTGCGAATACGGTTCCTGAAGATCTGGCTGATTGTGGCGCCGAGGTGTATGACCGGCCCGTATTGGCCTACAGGTGCGCCGCAGCCGCAGGCAA
>PBQQ01000034.1 GCA_002725095.1 Gammaproteobacteria bacterium | reverse complement strand
GTTCCCCGCCTATCTGCAATGGTTCCACTATTGTGAAGGTATGGTGATGCCGCCGGTTAATACCATAGTTGTGCAAACGCTGTTGTTGCCTCCCGATCGTCGAGATGAAACGGCTCTTGGTCAGGCGCAACGCTTGTTAACGAAAGCGCTTGAGCCGGTTGAGGCGGCGCTGGCGGGTAAGGATTATCTGATTGGCGACTTTTCGGGTGCGGACATCATGCTTGGGCACGCTTGCTTTATGAGTGATCGGTTGGGGTGCGTGAGCGAAGCAATGCCTAACCTAAAAGGCTATGTTCAGAGAATTGCTGCCCGCCCGGCGTTCAAGTACGCGATCGAATTGAGTTAACAAATTCGCGCCAAAAAAGCTAATAAGCGAGGGTTAAATGTTTAAATTTAAGAGCTGGCAGTGCCTGTTAGCGTTAGTGGTCGGGTTTTTATTCATGGGTTCAGGGGTGCATGCTGAGGTCAAATTGACCAAGGCCGAACGTGTGGGTATGTCTACGGAGCGACTGCAGCGCATCGGTCAGGCTATGCGTCGAATGATAGACGCAGAAAAAATACCAGGCACGGTCACGTTGGTCGCGCGTCGGGGCAAGGTGGTGCACTTTGAAGCGAATGGTTCTAGGGATGTGGCGCGTCAACTGCCGATGCAGAAAGACACGATTTTTCGCCTCTATTCGCAGTCGAAGCCGGTTACTGGCGTTGCGGTTATGATGCTGTTCGAAGAAGGCCATTTTTTGCTTAACGAACCGGTGGCCAAGTATCTTCCCGAATTTGCTGATATGCAGGTTTATGTTGGGACTGAGGATGGTGTTGTAAAAACCGAACCCGCTGCGCCCATCACGATCCATCATTTGCTTACCCATACGTCTGGCCTAACTTACGATTTTTTCCCGACGCCTGTTGGCGAAATGTATCGGCAGCGACGCGTAGTAGGTTCGGTATCGGTGGCGGGTACTTTGGAAGACGGCCTGCGATCGTCGGACTCGGCTACTAAAGATTCCTTACAACTTTGGAGTGAGCGCCTCGCTGAAGTCCCACTGGTCGCTCAACCAGGTGCGGCCTGGAACTACAGTGTCGGTATGGACGTTCTGGGTAGATTGGTAGAAGTGGTATCCGGGCTTTCATTTGGCGAATTTTTGCAGCAGCGAATATTTGATCCGCTAGAAATGGTCGACACCGGCTTTTATGTGCCTGAAAGCAAGCTGTCCCGCTTTGCAGCGAATTACTCACCCGCCGGAGCTAACGGAGGATTAGTTTTGCTTGACGATCCGTCCAACAGTTCCTACCGAGTGCAGCCTATATTGGAGATGGGCGGCTCTGGTTTGGTCGGCACCGTCAGTGATTATCTGAAGTTCGCTTCGATGCTCGCAAACGGCGGCGAATACAAAGGTGTGCGTTTACTCGGCCGAAAAACTGTTGAGTTTATGATGTCGGACCACATGACGCCAAACATAGGATCGGATCCGCTCACAAGCCTAAGAGGGCTGCTCGGTGGTGGGCGCGCCTGGGGCGTTGGTTTTGGACTAACGGGTTCGGTCGTGACCAATGCAGCGATTTCTGGGCTTCCGGTGTCTAATGGCACATTCAGTTGGGGTGGCGCGGCTACGACCCATTTTTGGGTAGATTCTAAAGAAGACTTGGTGGGCATAGTACATACGCAATTGCTACCGGATGGAACTTATCCCGTGGTGGAAATGATGCAACTCATGACCTATCAGGCACTTATTGACACCGATTAATTAGAGATTAATGCAGTAGCCAACGCTGGCCGTTCAAGTTCGGCCAGCGTCAATGATAAAGCTTTGCCCGGTGATCATTTTGCTGTCCGTGGCGGCTAAAAAAAGCGCAAGGTTTGCCACATCTTCTGGCATTAGCCTTGTTTGCAGGGCGACTTGCTGCATCCAATTTGCCTCTTCATCGGGAGTCAGCCAACTCTGCAATTGCCGCTCGGTGGCTACCCAGCCCGGAAGTATTGCGTTAACGCGCACTTTGTCTGAACCGTAGTCGCGGGCCAGAGCCTTTGTGAGCCCTACAACGCCGGCTTTTGCGGTGACATAGCCGGGCATGTTCCCAGGTCCTAGCAGGGCATTAATGGAACTGAAATTAATTATCGACCCGCCATCGCGCTCGCGCATTAGTCGGGCAGCCGCTTGTGCGGCAAAAAAAGCCGCGTCTAGATTAATTGCCATACAATCACGCCAACTTTTCGTTGTGACGTCTGCGGGCGCCTGGCGCATGTCATTGGCCGCGTTATTAATAAGAATATTCAGAGGGCCAAGTGCACCGTCGGCGTTCTCAATTGTCTTTTGCAGAGCGTCGGAGTCGGTTACATCGACCTCTTGAAACCACAATTGTGTAAGCGACTCGGCTTCAAGAACAGCGATCAGATTGTTCGCTGAGTCAGCGTCGACATCGACGAAAGCAACCTTCGCGCCCTGTTGCGCGAATGCTTTGACGAGGGCGGCACCGATACCCGTGGCGCCACCGGTAATGAAAACGCATTGATCCCGCAAGCTTGGGTAATTCGCCAACGCTCCCATCTGATAACCTCTTTTCGTTATGATTTGCGATTACGCACANATGCACCTGACATTCCAAAGCCTAACCTAGAGTCGAGTAAATAGAGTGAGAAAACTGTCATTAACGTAGACTTTAAGAGTCAGAGAGCCTGGCAAACACCGGAAATCACCTCGCAACATAGAATGTCCACGCATACGCCGTTGATGAGCTGGCGCAGTGAGGATGACGCGCGCACNGATGGTCCAAGTGGAGCAATGCATTCCTTAGACAGCAGTTTAGAGGAACCTTGGCGCTTTAGACTNTATAGCAGTGTGCAGGCGGTGCCGGATACCTGGCCCGCGCCTTGCCCAGANATGCAATTAATCGATGTTCCAGGGCATTGGCAGTTGCAGGGGTACGATTACCCGATCTATACCAATGTGAAATATCCATTTCCTCGGCAACACCCCGTTGTGCCCGACGAAAATCCGATCGGTTGCTATCAGCGCGCGTTTAGGTTGCCGCTGGATTGGTCAACCGAACAGCAGATACGTGTAATTTTTGCGGGCGTCGACAGCGCGTTCCACCTATGGTGTAACGATCACTGGGTTGGCTTTTCGCAGGACAGTCGCTTGCCCGCCGAGTTTGATTTGACTGACTACCTCGTTGTTGGTGAAAACCTTTTAAGTGTGCTGGTTCTGCGCTTCAGTGATGGCAGTTATCTCGAAGGGCAAGACATGTGGAATTTGAGTGGCATTTATCGCTCGGTTGCCNTGCTCGCTAAGCCGCCGTCCAGAATTACAGACCTACGTGTTACCGCTGGATTAGATGCGAGCTATCTGCACGGACAATTAGATATTCAGGTCGACCTTGAAGGTGCTGCAGATTGTCAGGTCGCCACCACTTTGTATGAGTTCGCCGCAAGCGAGCCGCTGCTGCGCCAAGTTCATCCCATCGGCACAGGTCAAATTGATGAAAAAGGTGGGTATGTCGACCGCAGTCTTATTTCGATACCGGTAAACGCGCCCAAGCAGTGGAGCGCTGAGNGCCCAAATCTTTACCGTTTAACCGTAAGCTTGCTGGATGCCGACGGATCGCTAATTGAAAGCGAAGCCTGCGATGTTGGTTTTCGCAAGGTTGAGATTATAGCCGGGCAATTGTGCATTAATGGCCAACCGCTATTGATTCGCGGAGTTAATAAACACGAGCACGACCCTCTTACCGGGCATTACGAAAACCTTGAGAACGTTGCCCGCGATCTGCATTTGATGAAGCAAAATAATTTTAATGCCGTTCGTTGCTCGCATTACCCGCACCAAAGCGGATTTTATCGATTGTGCGACCGGCTTGGCGTATACGTGGTCGATGAGGCGAACATCGAAACGCATGGGGTAACGCCCATGGGTCGGCTTGCAGATGACCCAGCGTGGTCGGGTGCTTTTCTGGAACGTATGGTGCGCATGGTGTCTCGAGACTTTAATCATCCCAGCATTATTTTGTGGTCGTTGGGTAACGAGTCCGGCTACGGTGCTGCCCATGACGCAATGTACCATTGGGTGCGCAAGGTCGATCCCAGTCGGCCGGTGCAGTACGAAGGCGGTGGTTCTAATACCCCGGTGACAGACATTATTTGTCCGATGTATGCACGAACCCACANGGATTTGGAGCAGGGCGAGGTTCTGGGCCCCAAACGGTCATTGCTAAATTGGCTTCAAGNCGAGGGTGAAGAGCGGCCGGTAATTCTCTGTGAATATGCGCATGCTATGGGCAATAGCTTAGGTAATTTTGCTGATTACTGGCAGCTGTTTAAACAACACCCGCGACTTCAGGGTGGNTTTATCTGGGATTGGGTTGATCAAGGGCTGGAAAAAACCAGCGCAGAAGGTAAGCGCTTTTGGGCCTACGGCGGCGACTTCGGCGATCAAATCAATGACCGTCAGTTTTGCATTAACGGCCTAGTATTCCCTGATCGCAGTCCGCATCCGACGTTATTTGAGGCCAAGCGTTGTCAGCAGCCCTTTGCTGCTACCCTCGATGAGGGGGTACTGACGGTCGTCAGCGAATATCGGTTCAGGAGCTGTGATAATGAACGTTTGCACTGGCAGCTCATTGACCAAAGTGGGGTGATCGCCAGTGGTGAGTCGGAGCTTGAGCTTGGGCCCATGCAGGGCATTGGGATTCCTTTGCCTGAAAAGGTGAGTAACGCCACGCAGCGGTGTTGGTTGAATGTTTGGATTCAACAAATACAGGCAACTCCTTGGTCCGCTGCCGACCACGAAATCGCGCGCTGGCAGTTTGAGCTTGGCACCACGGNANATCATGAGGCGGAGCCGACAAGNAGCAACGTGTCCATCGAAGCATTAGAGGACACGTATGAAATTAGCGTGGGTACGGCGCAGTGGTCTCTAAGTCGGCGCAGCGGGCGCCTCACAAGTTGGCGTAAATCGGGTGAGGAACTGCTTCTTTCAGAGCTTGCAGACAACTTCATTCGAGCGCCCATAGATAATGACATCGGCGTCAGTGAAGTCGGTCGTTTAGATCCGCAATCCTGGCTCGCGCGCTGGCAGCGCGCTGGTTTGTTCTCGCTGGAGCATCGTTGCTTAAGTGTCGTTTTAGACCTGGACGGTCAATCGTTTGTTACCGAACATGGGTATTACTCGGAGGATCAACTGCGGTTAAAGAGCCGCTGGTGTTGCCGCTTCACCGATGACGGGCGAGCACTGATTCAGATTAATGTAGAGGTGGCGCCAGAACTGCCGTCGTTACCCCGTGTGGGTGCGAGCGTGCACCTGTCGCGAGCTGCTCAGAATTTGGCTTGGTTTGGTCGCGGGCCGCACGAAAACTATCCAGATCGAGTCGCCAGCGCGGATATTGGATACTGGCGAGCGCCGTTGAGTGCAATGCATACCCCTTATATTTTTCCCACGGAGAATGGCCTGCGCTGTGATGTTCGTCTCTTGGATTTAGAGCGCATAGCGGTTGCGGGGTGGTTTCATTTCAGCGTTAGCGAGTATGGTCAGGAGCAACTGAGTTCAGCGACGCACGATCATCAACTCGCGGCGGAAGGGGGGATGTATCTTTATTTGGACGGTTTTCATATGGGCGTGGGCGGCGATGATTCGTGGACGCCCAGTACCAAGCCCGAGTATCAGTTAACTGAAAAATGCTATGAGTGGTCTTTCACCTTGGCTTAACTTGAATTAGTGAGCGTGCTGGAACTCTGGTGTAACTCGGTAGGAGCCTGAAAGCAATTTGCCGATTTTGAATTGGCAAAGGCTCGGCGAGCATAATCCACCAGTCGACGCTGTTTTCCGGTAGCCTTTGCGCCTTGTCAAACTCTGAATTGTCATCTTATGAACGATATTCTTCCCGAAGAGGTCAAATTGACCTTGCCTATGGCCGTTGCTGCACTAATGGTACAAGTGGTCGCGTCGAACGAGCACTTAGAAGAAGCCGAACTCCAACGCACCGTCACCGCAATACAGGAAGTGTTAGACATATCTGAATCCGACGCTGCGGATTTAATTTCTGACGCTCAAGAACCTCCAACAACGCCGATAGCGCTTCGTACCCTTACCGACGAGTTGAAAAAGGATATGACGATAGAGGCGCGTATTAGCTTCATCAAGCAGTTGTGGCATATCGCTCANGCAGATGGTCGTGCAGATAAATTTGAAGAGCACGATATTCAGGAAATCGCACAGCTGCTGGAGGTNCCGTATAAAGAATTAGTCTCAGCCCAGGTGGTCTCAAAGCTTCAGTACATTGAAGCGTTGTTCCGTGATCAAGGGGGTTATTTAAATCTGCCGCTGACTACGGCGGTTTTGTTTATGGAGATTGCTCGAGCAGACGGTCGTATTGATGAGACAGAAATTGCGGTGTCCATCGAGCAGCTCGTGACTACTTTTTCACTCGAAAGAGCCGCTGCGGAAGCTCTTATTCAGCGTTCTTTTGATGTGGTAGGGAACGGACCGGGTCTGCGAGCGTACACGGACTTCTTGGCTCGCAATACGTCTTCAGCGGAGCGGCGTACGCTGATTTCTTCACTGCGGCAGATTGCTAAGGCCGATGACTCAGTCGATCAGTATGAGGTTTTAGAAATTCAGAACATCGCTGCAATGCTGGGGCTGTGAGCCGCTGGCCGCTGGCGCCGCGATAACGTTTAAACTAGAGTTTTTCTTAACCGCTTGCTGTCGCTGTTGCTTAAAAAATTCGCACTAATTGAGAATGGATAATTAAAAACAGGAGTCGCTCATGCGTGAATATGATTACGTAATTGTCGGTGCAGGATCGGCCGGTTGTGTTCTGGCGAATCGTCTCAGCGCCGACCCTCGAACGAGCGTTTGCCTCTTAGAAGCNGGTGGCGGCGACAAATCGCCTTTACTGCATGTGCCTGCCGGTTGGGCCGCGACGTTCAACAATAAGAAATATGATTGGGCGTATGAGACAGAACCCGAGCCCGAGTTAAACAACCGTAGAATATTTTGGCCGCGTGGTAAGGCCCTAGGCGGTTCAAGTTCAATAAACGGGATGATATACATTCGCGGTGTTCCAGTTGATTTTGCAGCCTGGGAGCAGGCCGGGGCTAAGGGCTGGTCTTGGGAAGACGTGTTGCCCTATTTCGTTAAAGCCGAGCGGCAACAAACGTTTGATGACGACTTGCATGGATCAGAGGGGCCGCTACACGTTCAGGACGTGGTCGATAAAAGACCGATCCACGAAACATTTCTTGATGCGATGGAAGAGCAGGGCGTACCAAGGAACGCAGATTTTAACGGAATCGACCAGGCCGGCTGCGGATATTATCAATTTACCCAAAAGAATGGCCGTAGATGGAGCGCTGCAAGCGCATACCTAAATCCCGCGCGCGGGCGCAGCAACCTCGATATTAAAACCAATGTTCAAACGCAGCGGATAATTTTCGAAGGCAAAAAAGCTATCGGAGTGGAAACGGAGCGATCCGGACGAGTCGCAGTGATCAAGGCGCGTCATGTCATTGTTAGCTGCGGCGCAATCGGATCACCGCAACTACTGGAGTTATCAGGCGTGGGCGATTCGGAACGCTTGAGTGCTCTGGGGATTAATGTGAATCANCATCTCCCAGATGTTGGCGAACATCTTCAGGATCACCTGCTGTCTAAGATCGTCTATGGAACCCGCCCGGACATTTCGTTCAACCGAGAAGTAACCGGCGTACGGCTTGTTCCTGCTGCGCTTAAATGGTTTTTTATGCGTAAAGGGCCATTAACGACAGGTTCGGCACCGGTAGGAGCGTTTTTGTATACCCGAGACGGTTTAGAGGCGCCCGATATTCAAGTGCATTTCGCGTCTGGAGCAACGCTGTATAACGAAGACGGTAAGATTCGTGCGCTTTCGGAACCGGCGATGACTGCGGTGGTCAATCAAAGCCGGCCCGAGTCTCGCGGCTCAATTCACATAAACAGCGCTGACCATCGCCAGCATCCGCAGATACAAGCGAACTATTTAAGTACTGAACTTGATCGGCGCACCATGGTCGATGGCATGAAATTGCTACTTAAAGTCTTCGAAAGCAAGGCCCTTGCNAGCAGCNTNACCNCTCGTCTAGCGCCATTTCCGGAGCTGGACCGGCTGGATGATGAAGCCTTACTCAATCACATTCGTGAAGATGCGAGTACGGTTTATCACCCAACGAGTACGTGCAGTATCGGCAAAGTCGTTGATGAAAATCTTAGGGTGAAAGGCCTCGATGGGCTGTCGGTCGTGGATGCTTCTGTAATGCCGTATGTTGTGTCTGGCAATACCAACGCGGCGACCATCATGTTGGCCGAAANGAACGCGGATTACTTGGTCGCCAATANCAAGTGAGGTCATTCGAATGACAACTCAACAAATCCTAAAGGTTGTATTTTAGCTCGCGACGCGGGCTTGATAGATCGTTATTCGAACAGCCAATAATAGCTATACGCGACGATAAGCGCGGGTACGGCGGAGTACAATGTTGCGATGACCGCAGCCTTAGGCGCCANGGCAATCGCTGGAAATAGAGCGTCCCCATCGTTGCTAATGGCATTTCCGAGTTCTGCTGACAATGGCACGGTACCGTTCAGATACATTGCCGCTACGATCACTTGCGGGCCGCAACCAGGTATGAACCCAACCAGAATCGCGATCAGTGGTACCAGTGGTCCCCAAACACTGAAAACGGCCTGAATGTCGACGCCGCTGAAAAGAACACCGAGTTCGTAAAGAAGATAAGCGAAGATGACCCAGACGGTCACAAAGCAGGTGTCGCCGGCTACGCGCGCAAACGCGTCGGAGACCCTTTCTCTATTGCTCGAGTTCTCATCTATCGGCTTTCCCGTTTGCGTTTGATCGGTCGAGATCATGCCCCAAAGCAAGAGTGAAATTATTGCGCCGATGACGCCAAACCAAACTGCAATATCAATGCTGGCAAACGTCCCCAGCATGGCCTCTGTGTCGACTTGGAAGGCAATCAGAATGCCGAAAAAAAGCCCTGGAAGCAAAAACGCCCACCACAATCGCCGCCAAAGGATGGAATCAACCCGGCGAGCAGCCAGACTTCGAGTTGGTCGCGCTTCGTCATTGCGATAGCGCAGGAAATCTGTGCCGTGGATCATATCGACGACGTAGCCTGAGAGGATGCCGACGACAAATCCCGTAGCGAATATTCCGAACCCGGTTAGCGGCGCCTGTGCAAGGAGTAAAAAGGCCGCGTCGCCCATTGTTGCGGTTAATACCGCGACCACTGCGCCAAAACTAATACCGCCGCGAATATACTGCGTGATGACCATCACCGCGCCGCCGCAACCGGGCAACATGCCTAGAAACGCAGCAATGGGTACCTGCCATAACGCATAGCGGGCCAATAACGCTTCAGCATCGATTCTGAACACCGCTTGGAGAATGTAAAAAACAGCCAACGTGAGCGCGACGAACACCGTGACCTGTAAAAATGCGTCTGACAGGCTTTGTAGCATTACAGCCCGAGCTTCTGGAGAGGCGCCTGCTAGAGCGATCAAACCCAGTAAAAGACCAAGCTTGATCGAGCCTAACGTGGCCGCCCAGCGGGCGGTACCTCCAGTTATTCGGGTAGCGGCAACGCCAATAGAGATGGTATGCAGCTTCCGTTCCGGTGACTCGACAATAAAATTATTAGCCATGGCTAACAATTCTTCCATACGCTAAAAAATTGTCAATACTGAAAAATAGGTCCACAATCCGGTCGTCAATGATCTGACGTTACTGATATGACTGACGGAAAGTACGCACCCGAAAACGAGGCTCCCACGACCAAAGGTGCTGTCTCCGCGTATATGAC
>PBQQ01000033.1 GCA_002725095.1 Gammaproteobacteria bacterium | reverse complement strand
CATTGAGGGCCTATGCAGTTTCTATCAGCTATGACCAACTGGTTGCTGCCATCGGCGATCGGAGTCGTCAGTTTCTAATGAGTTTGATTTTATGGGCCAAGGCGAGTGCCCTGCGCTCCCGGTTGCGGTATTGGTATTGGTTTAGACAACAAAAAAATTGGTTCGTCAAAGTCTTGCAATCGAAAATCTAGACGCCAATATAAGACCGTGGAAAATATGCGTTCTGGAGGAAGCGTCGAGCCTGATGCACATTCAGACGTCATTAGCACAATGCGAATAAAATATAGATAGAGGTTTGTATGGCCACAAGAGATTTTAGATCCGCGTCCGTCGCCAGTTTGTCGGCGATGGAAACAAACAAGGTGCTTAAAAACACCTACATGCTGCTGTCGGCAACGCTCGGTTTCAGTGCAGTCATGGCCTCACTGTCGATGACAATGGGCATGCCTTTCGGCACCTATATGATTTGTCTGATTGCATCAATGGTTCTCGGGATCTTCGTGCTCCCGCGGACGGCGAATTCTGGTGCTGGTTTGGGGGTCATTTTTCTAGTGACCGGTCTGCTGGGGTTTGGCTTGGGGCCGGTCATTGGCATGTATCTCTCGCTGAGTAACGGGGCACAAGTTGTGGCCACGGCATTGGGCGGCACGGCGACCATGTTTTTAGGCCTTTCCGCCTACGCCGTCGCTAGCAAGCGCGATTTTAGTTTTATGGGCGGGTTTGTGACCGTCGGCGTAATCGTCGTGATTGCTGCGATGATCGCTAACTTGTTCATGCAGTTGCCATTATTGTCGCTAGGTTTGTCCATCGGGATAATCTTGTTGATGAGCGCACTGATTCTGATGCAGACTGGCGCGATTATTCGTGGTGGTGAGACCAACTACATCATGGCGACGTACAGTCTTTACCTAAGCATCTTCAATATCTTCATTAGCTTGTTGCAGATTTTGGGGTTGAGTGGGGGCGACGACTAACGCGCTTGGTTTTGAGTACTACATGTTCAGAAAAACCCGACTTAGTGTCGGGTTTTTTTTGGCTATAGAGTTATGATCTTGAGGGATTTCCAATGGATTGGTTACAGATTTTGGCTTTGGTCGCAGGTGCGCTGATGCTAGTGTCGCTCTTGCCTCGATTGAAACATTGGCGTGAAAACAAAGTTGAGGCGCAGCCCGGAGATTGGTCCAACGCGATTTTTATCTTGGGTTTAGTGATGCTGTTTGTGCTGCTGCTGGTGATGTCTGTTCAATAATCAGCGACCGGTCAACGCGGTGTATACCTTAGTGAGCTGTTCAGGCAGATCTTCTATTTCGTCCAACACCAGATAGCGTGCGTCTGGGCACATCTTTTTTAGATAGTCATGGCCCGACTTGTCTACGGTAATGCAAAAAGTCTCTACACCTTTTTGCTGGGCCTCTAACAAGGCTCTTGCGGTGTCCTCCACGCCGTAGTTGTGGTTGCCGCGCTCCGGGCCATAGTCGCTGTCCTGAGGAAAGCCGTCGCTAATGACAATAAGTACTTTCATGGCGTGACCAGACGCCATGAGTTTCTGACTGCTGTGGCGAATGGCGGGGCCCATGCGCGTGGAGCCGCGCGGGCGCATGGCGGCGATGCTGTGCAGGGTTTGCCGCGAAAAACCATCTTCGATGTCTTTGGCCACAAAAATTTCCACACAATCCTTGCCGTAGCCAGAGAAGCCATAAACGCCGTAGTGGTCGCCTAAGGCGTCTAATGCGGCGGCCATGACCACCATGGCCTCTTGTTCGAGGTCTATGATTTTACGTTCGGGTGCGTCGGGTTCTTCTTCTTCAAGATCGATGCCGGAATACCAACCGGCACGCAGATCCACCTCTTTGTCGGGGTCGTAATCCGACCAGTCTCTGGGTTCGGGTGCTTTAATGGGGTCGTCTGTGGATGCTGAAAGGTCCACCAGAAACGCCGCGCAAACATCCCGATGCACNCGTTCTTTGCGCGAATAGACTCGCTCGTCTGGGCTCTGGCCGGCCCTAATGTCTTGGCGNGCNTCAATCACTGCGTTCAANTCCANTTCGTCGCCGTCTTGCACGCGACGCACNCGCTNCAGNCCTGCTGGNCGAATCTGTTCCAGTTGNCGTTGNACNGTNGGNTGATAGTCGCGAATAACGCTTTTGAGCCTTGCCACGGTTTCAAGCTGTGCTTCGCNGGGTTCGTGCTCACCTGAATTCAGCGGTTCCTCAAACACCCTGCACCAGGCGCGTAGGTACTGTCTGTTTAGATAATCCCACTCGTCGTAGCGAAAGCTGCGCGCCTCTGTTCGGTCTGGACCGATGGCGTGTTGAATGGATGAGCGTTCCATATCAACTCGCCGCTGCAAGTTGTCGCGCTCNTCTTTGGCGTCGACGATGTTCAAGTCAGGCTCTCGAATGCCGCCATCGCTGGCGTCGCCGGGCACGGCTTCGACGTCTTCGTCTGGCATCAAGGGCGCGGTAGAACCCTGAGCTTCGAGCTGTTCGTCGATTTGTTCCAGCTCCTCTTGCCAATCTTCCAGACGTTGCTCGCGGTTTAACCAGTCCACTAAAGATTCGTTCGCGCTATTGAATTCGTGGTCGGAGTCGGTGCTGTATTGTGCGCACACCTGCTCATAGCAGGCGCACAGTTGGGCGGCGCTGTCGTATACAGAATGGTCGACTTGCTGTGCGAGTTCTTGCAGGCGTTGATAGAGATCAGCCCAAGTCGGATCGTTGGCCGCAAGAGCGTCGATGGGGTCGCCCAAGAGCCAGCACTCGGCGACCCCGAGCAAATCAGTTTTGATCTCTAATTGCCGCAGTTGTTGTTGCTGAAATGAACTTAGGTGCCGTGCCAAGCCGGGATAGCTGCGCAGCANATGGCCTTGTATGCGCATGTGCTCAAAGCACAAGAACAGGCGCTCCGCCAGCGCGGGTAGAGAAAAGCAGTCAAAGAACAATCGGTAGTCGCCGGTTCGAGGACTGAAGTCCTGCGGCTGTTGGTAGCGTTCAGCCAACGCGGGTATGCGTGCCAGCGC
The DNA here is from genome assembly GCA_002725095.1 of Gammaproteobacteria bacterium. GTDB lineage: Bacteria > Pseudomonadota > Gammaproteobacteria > Pseudomonadales > Azotimanducaceae > UBA4421. Next base: position 52,149 of record PBQQ01000033.1, on the reverse strand, counting down.
CTCATCCAATCTAAACCGAAAGGTTCCGCACTCGCGTTGCCCCAGTTGCTGCATAACCAGCACGCGGTAGGCTGCCACGTGATCTATGGGCAGTTGCTCCGGCAGGTATACGCTGTCATAAGTTTGCGCGGTTGTACTTAGGTCGATGTTTAGTCTTGGGTTAAGGCTGAACTCCTCACGGCTGCGCAGGTGCAGATAACGTCCTGCGATGCCCTCGGTNAACAGCGCCAGCGGCGCCTCTACGTCTGCGAGTCTTACGGTCAAAGCGACGGGCCGTTAAGGCAGAACCACATCGACGATGTCGGCGACGGCTTGTTGCACGTTAGCGTCATCAGATATTGCGCTGACAATGGCCGCTTCAGCCGCGCGGCGCGGNGCGATGCCGCCGGCGATGAGTTCCCCGGTATAGATCAGCAGTCGAGTGCTGACGCCTTCTTCGAAGCCATGTTGTTTGAGGTTGCGCACGCGCTCGCCGATGACCGCTAAGCGCTCGGCGGTACTTTCATCGGCACCGGACTCGTGGGCGATGATGACCGCTTCTGAGGCGACGTCTGGGTAGTCGAATTCTAGACTGACAAAACGTTGTCGGGTGCTGGGTTTGAGATCTTTAAGCACGCTCTGATAGCCGGGGTTATAAGAAATAACCAGTAAGAACTCTGGGTGCGCTTCGATTAACTCGCCGGTCTTGTCGATGGGCAAAATACGTCGATGGTCAGTCAAAGAGTGGATGAGCACGGTGGTGTCTTTGCGTGCTTCAACGATTTCGTCAAGGTAGCAGATCGCGCCAGTGCGCACCGCGCGGGTCAGGGGGCCATCCGACCATATGGTCTCATCGCCTTTGAGTAAATAGCGTCCTACCATATCGGTAGCNGTCAGATCTTCATGACACGATACGGTAATCAGTGCTTGCTCNGNTGCGGATTCCTGATTTTGTGCCAAGAGCCAAGTCATGTGCTCGACAAAACGGGTTTTCCCGCAGCCGGTCGGACCTTTCAGCAGCACGGGCAATCGAGCAGCGTAGGCGGCCTGGAAAACGTCAACTTCGTCAGCCAAAGGCAGGTAGTAAGGTTGATCGGGGGTCATAGAAAACTCGCTGTCTAATGCCATNAAGGTACGGAAGCCTAGTCATGGACGTGTGTTTATTTCGTAGTCAATCTTGATCCAGCTTTGGTTTGGGTCGCGTNGCAACANANAGAGNGACCCACGCAACCGCTGGACTATACCTAAAAAGTGCTAGAGTGAGCGCGCCAACAGCGGTGAGGGNCAAGTCCATATGGCAGGCAATGACGATTTACTTGACGCGACAACGGCCTTGGTGCCGCCCTTGTTGACGGCTTTAGAGGCGCTGCGCGCAGCGGGTCGCTACATGAATCCACCGTCTCTGCCTGACCTGATTGAGGCCATCCGCCCGCAACAACACGGCCTTGCCGAAGGTCTTGAGGTTTTTCAAAGCATTGACTGGCCGGAACACCTGCAAGACTTTGTCGATGCGGTGATGCGCAGCGCGGGCCAGGCGCTGCGCGCCTTTGAGTCTTTTGAGCAAGCCTTGCAGGCCCCGCAACCNGCCTTTGTGGCATATCGGGCGATGGGCCAGACCACCAAGGCGATCGAGGCGCTGTACCCAGTGGCTGCGATGTTGCCCCCGGTCAGCCGGTTTTATTTNGAGCCTGATCAGCGTGATAACACNGAATTGCTCAAACNTTTAGCCGCTGTGGATGCGGGTGCGCAAAATGTTGGCCTTATGCACGCGAACAACGGCGCCGACGAGCGCGGAGGGTTTTCCGTGTATGTGCCTGAATACTGCGAGGGACAAGCCGTGCCTCTGGTGCTGGCTTTGCATGGCGGTAGCGGTCATGGTCGACAATTTATTTGGAGCTGGTTGCGCGCCGCACGGTCATATAACTGCATCGTTGTTGCCCCCACTTCGGTGGAAGGGACATGGTCGTTAATGGATCCCTCTGAGGATGCGCAACGCTTGAATGCGTTGGTGGCGTATGCAAGCAAGCACTGGAATATTGACCCGCAACGGGTACTGCTCACTGGCATGTCGGATGGGGGCACATTTTCGTATGTCGCGGGTCTCCAGGATGACACACCCTTTACCCATTTGGCGCCTTGCTCAGCGTCGTTTCATCCGATGCTGGCGGAAGCAGCGTCGGCGCAGCGTTTGCAGGATTTGCCGATTTACCTCATTCACGGTGTGTTGGATTGGATGTTTCCTATTGATGTGGCACGAACTGCCCAGCAGACCTTGCAGGCAGCGGGCGCTCAGGTGGTTTATGCGGAGGTTGAAGACCTCTCTCACACCTACCCCGAAGAATACAGCGCCAAAGTGCTGCAATGGGTGCAGGAACCTACGGCCGCGCGATGAGTGTGGAAATTGTTGGGTTTGATCCGCGTTACTCTGATGCGTTCGCGCGGTTGAATTACCAATGGATCGAGCATTATTTTGCGGTAGAACCCGAAGACCGCCGAGCGCTGGATCATCCTTTTGAATATGCGATAGCGCCTGGCGGAGAAATATTCTTTGCTCTGCTGCGAGGTCAGGTGGTGGGCTGCGTGGCCATGTTGCCAAAATCTGCCGATCGGGCGGCAGACGGTGACGTTGAACTTGCAAAGATGGCTGTGCACCCGGAAAACCAAGGTCAAGGGATTGGCCGCGTATTATTGGAACGGTGTATTCGTTATGCGCGAGAGCAGCGGTTAAAACGCATTGTCTTAACGACAAACGATATGCTCAAACCTGCGCTCAAGATTTACCACAACGCTGGATTTGTGGATTTGCCAGCGAACCCCGACACCCGTTATGCGCGTGGCAATTTGGCCATGCAGTTGATTCTGGGTTCTGGTTAGGCGCCGGCACTGATACTAAAGTTCAATTTTGCAGCGCGCCGGTAAGCTGGGCGAGCGGTTTGGGTTCTGGTGTAGTCCTGCAGAGCGGCGTCGAGCTCGAAACCGTAGTTGCTGGCCCAAGTCAGTACTGAGGTGAGCAAGATGTCGGCGCCGGTGAAGGAATCACCAAGCAAAAAAGGGCGGTCGGCAAGATGGTCGACCACCACTTGTATTTGTTTATTAAAACCAGCGATCGCGGTGTCGATGGCGGCCGGGGCTTCGCCGTATAAATTGGCCAAGTCTTTATGCTTGCGCATAACGTAAAGCGTATGCGCGTCCAGCTCCATTTGAATGAACGACAGCCACTGATTGTATAACGCCCGTTCTGGTGTAAAGGGCAGCGGCGCCAGATCGCCGCGCCCGTAGGTATCGGCCAGATAAGTAACGATAGCGGCGCTCTCGCTCAGTACTAAATCGCCATCGCACAGCACGGGTATCTTTTCTTTAGGGTTTAGGCGTCTGAACTCGTCGCTTTGAGTCGCCCCGGTGCGCGAGCCGATGAGGTGGGGTGTATAGGCGAGCGCCAATTCTTCACAAGCCCAGTGCGCGCGTAAGGTTCTCGAGGTTGCGCCGCCCCAAATACTGATCATGGCGTACTGACCTCGCGAGTTCGGTAGCGCAGCCAGAGCAACAGACCGAGTGCTGTCCAGATAACGATGGTCATCCATTCCTCGGGCCAACTCAGAGCGCTGTCGCTCCATGGAAAGAACGCGGACAGCAACGCCAGCGCCAGCACCACCGCACCATAGCCCACCAAGTTTGGATGACTCACCTTAAAGGGCCTGGGCATGTCCGGCTCTTTATGGCGTAGCACCAAAAATGAAATAGCGACGAACACAAAGGCAATGGTCACGGCAAAACTGCCGCTGTTGATGAGCCAAACTAAAATGGTGCGACCAAATAACGGGGCGAATATGGATAAAACGCCAATGGTTAAGATGCCCACATAAGGTGTTTTGTGCTTTGGATGTAAGCGCATAAATGCAGCGGGCACGTGGCCCGACTCCGCCAGCGCAAAAAGCACACGCGACGCCCCCACGATAAAGGCGTTCCAGCTGGTGAGAATACCGCCGATGCCGCCCAACACCAGAAACATGCCGGCCCAGGTGCCGCCGCCAACGCCGCTCCAGAGCGCGCTGGCCGCATCGGCGGTCGCCATAGTGCTGTTGGTCTGTTGTTGTGCGGTTAGGCCCAGTCCGACCGATAGCGTGATGAGCAGATACCATAAGACCGCGCAGAACACTGAAATCACCAATAGCTTGCCGAGCTGNTGGGGCGGAAGNTCGATCTCTTCAGCCGANTGTGGAATCACATCGAAGCCCACCAACATGGCCGGCACCATTATNAGCACGGCTAAAACGCCGCTGNNAGGAGTTGCGATCCANGGTTCTGCGTTGGNCAGTTGGCCATTAAATGCGGCACCAGAAAACAGNAGTANGCCNGCACAAATGATNAANCCAGTGACAATGGTTTGAGCNATGGCGGCCGTNCGAATCCCCAGATAATTGACCCANGTGACCACCGCNGCGGCGCCNGANCCGATCAGTACAAANCCGATGTCGACGTCGCTGCCCANAACATTCCAGAGTGTTCCAAGGCTAATCTCTGGCCACAGGTAGCTCGCGGCCGTAGGCAGAGCTACGGCCTCAAAAAGACAGACATTTAAGTAAGAAAACAGCAGTGCCCAAGTGCATACAAATGACCAATCGGGCCCCAGAGCGCGTTGGGTATAGATGTGCTCACCGCCGGCTCGCGGCATCGCCGATGCCAGTTCACTGTAGGTTAGCCCGATGAGCGAAATGGCCAGACCGCCGACACCGAATGCGATGATCGTACCCAAGGTTCCAGCGTCATTCAGCCATACGCCGGTCATCAACACCCAACTCCAACCGATCATGGCTCCAAAGGACAGCGCAATCACTTCGCGACCCTTCAGCACTTTGGCAAAGCGTGGTGATTCTGTGTTCGCAGTCGAATCNGCGTCTAACATCTCATTCTCCCCAATGAGCGGCACTGTACACCATCATAGAGGTAACGANGNATGGGCTAAACCTACCGTTTTTATTGCTGGAGCNGTAGCTGTATCCCTACAATGGCANGACATTCAATCTGGCGATCATTGAGGAGCTTTTCTTGTCTCAGACGTTGCAGTTTCAACACCGGCATAAATTCTTCGATCTTAAGCTGACTGATGACGGCGCTATTGAGTTGTATTTGGACAATTGCTTGCGTAAACGCCGCGATCCGGGTGCTGCTGAACCGCAGTACGTATGGACAAATGTGGAATTGGAGTGGGAAGAGCATCATTACATCGAAGCCCGTTATTGGGCCTCCACGGGGCTGCTGAAAGTGACGGTTAATGGCGATCCACTGGTAGAGACCGAAATGCGTCTAGACGGATGAGGGTGTCCTGATGACAGTCCATACCGTGGATTCAAATGANCTTGAGCGGTTTCAAAACGCTGGTTTTTTGGTGATGCCAGGCGTTTTGAGTGAGGACCTATGCGCGCAGTTACGGCACGCTATCAATACAGATTTAGAGCAACGGGTGGGGCCCGCGGAATTCGAGGCGGATGTGGGTTACCCAGGGGCACCAGCGGCTCGCGATGGTGACGGCGGCGATACCCCGCGTCGTTTGCTGCAGGCCTACGCGCGTAACGAAATATTCAAGTCGTTAGCGCAACATCCGCTGCTGGTTACGTGGCTAAAAGNTCTACTCGACTCTGCGCAACCAATGTTGTCTCAGTGCCATCACAACTGTGTCATGACCAAGCATCCGGGTTACAGCAGCGCCACGCTTTGGCACCAAGACATCCGCTATTGGTCCTTTGAGCGGCCAGAGTTAATTTCGGCTTGGTTCGCATTGGGCCCAGAGGACGCCGCCAACGGTGCTCTTCAAGTGATTCCAGCGAGTCACAAACAGAGTATCGACCGCGACCGATTAGACAGCGCGCAGTTTTTGCGTCCCGATTTGGCNACTAACCAAGCCCTGATCGAAAGTGCGCAGGTGGTGAACTTAAATGCGGGTGANCTGCTGTTGTTTCATTGTCGCTTGTTTCATGCGGCGGGGCAGAATCGAAGTCNGCAGGTTAAGTTGTCCCCGGTGTTTACCTACCATGCTGCNGACAACCATCCGATTCCGGGTACGCGCTCGGAACGCTCACCCAGTATTGCGCTCGAGCGGGGTGGGGAGTAGTCGATGAATCCAGACGAAGATAAAGATCTGTTTGCAGAGCAGATGCAGGATGTNATGCCTTTGGTCAGTCCGCGCACCGAAGCNCGCCAAGGCTGGCAGGGTGCGAGCGAGGAACAGTTGCAGCGCCGCCGCGCGGCCGAGGCGTTCCCAGAAGAGGATCAAGATCATAATTTTTTGACGCTGTCCGAGGTTGCCGCGCGGCAACCACTGGAAGTATTGGAATGGAAGCAAGACGGCGTCCAGCATGCGGTTTTCAGTAAGCTGCGGCGCGGCGGCTATGCTCTGGAGTATGAGTTAGATCTGCATCAGAAAACCGTTAAGGAAGCNCAGCAGGCGGTGTTTCAGCTGTTTCAAAACGCGCGTGCCAAAAATTGGCGATGTGTCCTGATCAGCCATGGCAAAGGTCAGCGCAGCGCCACGCCAGGGCGACTTAAAAGTTATGTNGCGCGATGGCTGGTCGATCACCCAGATGTTATTGCCTATTCCTCGGCCCAGCGCCATCACGGTGGTGTGGGNTCGGTCTATGTGTTGGTTAAAAAATCAGCAGCTGGTAAAGCGGCCAACCGAGAGCACTATGGATTAAAGGGTGATCTTTAGTCGCCTAAGCCGCTTTTNAACGGTTACGGACAACTGTAGGCGCTGAAATCTTGCGTNCCGTTGCGCTGTTCAGCAACCGGAACGATGGCATTTGCGCCAATTTCTGCAGCGCGGTTGCGGGCGAGAACAATGAGTTCTTCGCGCACTTTGTTAAGGTTGCGGTCGACAACAACGGTGTTTTTGGTCTGACTGGAGATCGTGGCTACCAGTTTGCAGTTCGTTACGTCTTCNGCACTGCTCTGACGNACGGCAGCACCGGCGTCGGTCAATGATACAAAGGCGCAGCCGGAGGTTAAGAGCGTCAGCAACGCTGCTGCTGCGCAGGTTATTTTCGNTGTGTGTGTTTTCATGGTGCGCCTCAGGTTTGCGANATAAGGTGGAAAAAATTGTTANGNCTGTGTGCGTTCATAAGNCCCGACTAAATGCGTCCTTTGTTGAGTTCCAGAATGCCGCGCCCGATGTTCAGACGCAATACGTCGCTTGCGCCTTCCGCTAATCGCCAACCGCGCACTCTGCGATACAGGATCGCTAGAGGGTGGTCTTCGACTAGCGCAACACCGCCTACCAATTGAATCGCGGTATCGACCATTTCGCCGATGGTTTCCGTGGCGAAGACTTTGCANGCCATTGCTTCATTGACGATGTTTTCGCCTTGGTCGGCTAGTCGAGCGGTCCGGTAGAGCATGCTGCGTGCGGCAAAGGCTTTAATACGTAGNTTTGCATAATGCCAGCGTACGACGTCTTTATTTCCGCGCGCCTCGCCACTGTTGTCGGCCGCAGAGAGGTGGTCTTTGAGTAAATCAACCGTCCATAACATATAGCCACTTGCTTGGGCTGCGAATAACAGGCGCGTATCGCCGATTTGGCGCATGGCTTTGGGTAATCCTTGGCCNGGCTCGCCGATAATGTGATGGCTTGGGACCGTGACATTCTCAAAGCGAAAGGCTGCGTGATGCGAACCATCCAAAGAGACGAATTTCTTTTCCAAAATTACGCCGTCCGTATCTGTGTCGATGACGACCATAGAGGGGCCACGTCCTTCAACATGCACTAAGCAGTTGATGAAGTCCGCATCTGCNCCACCGGTGACGTAGGACTTTTGACCTTGGACAACCAAATGCCCATCGGTGACGGTGCCATGGGTGGGCTCAACATTGTCGGGTTCGGTAAAGCCGAAGCTGGCACGTTTTTCGCCGGCTAAAAGTGGTTCCAGATGGCTCTGGGCTAACGCGCCGGTAACGCCGCCGAGTACCCCTGCACTGGGGCCAAAGACACTGTCCATGTTATTGGGGTTGGATGCGGCCAAGGCCTCTCTGGCGACGCACAACGCCAGCTGGGTAGGCGCATATTCCTTTTGGGTTGGCTGGGTGAGTCCAAATAGACCTGCTGACTTCGCGGCTGCGCGGATGTTGGCGCGGGTTTCGGCGCTGCTGTCTGATCCCACCAGATGCTCTGCGGCAAAGGTTTGGCAGTTATCGCGCAGCTCAATCAACTCCGGAGTTAAAGACTCGGGCATATGCGGGCTCCTAAAGGTTCGGGACGATGGTTAAAACGACGATTGCAAGCATGGCCAACACCATAAACGCAATGGCGTAAAACAACATGGACTCGTTGCGCTCCGCGGTACGTAACAGCGTTTCGATTTCTTCATGGCTGCGTGCGGTGGCGCTTGAGGTGATGCGGTAACGAGTGATGCCGTCGCGTTTTGGTAAACGCACAAACAGTTCGGGGGTTGCTTCTAAGCGCTTGGCGACTTCCGTGAAGCTGATGCCGGTAGTGCGGGCTATTTGCGTAGGGTGCAGTGCAACGCCGCCGTGTTGCGCAGACGTGGCATCGATGAAGCTGTAATAGATATCGAGGATCAGTCGAACCTTACCGCGAAAGCGAAACTTAAATGGAAGAATGCCAAACATCATGTTGCAGGAGTACTTGGTGCGCTGAAAATACCCCCTAGGTGCGCGAGAAGCAAAGTCTAACTAGCGCGGTCGAATGCCGATGCAGATTGCCCGCACGGGGGCTGGGAGGCCTTCAACCGTGCGTGAGGAATCGTTGCAGTCTAGGCAATCGGCCAATGAATCAAAGCGCATCCATTCGGTACTGCGCTGTTCGTCGAGGGTGGTGGTGCTGACGTCGATAATCTGCACTTGGTCGAAACCCGCCTGCCGCATCCATTGCAGCACTTGCTCGGTGCTGGGCACGCACCAGACGTTGCGCATTCGCGCGTATCGGTCTGCCGGATAAAGAGTCTCTGGGGTTGTTACGACGAGGCTTTCGAGTACGCAGCGCCCACCTGCGGTAGTGAGATCGAATAGATGTTGAACGTGCTGCAGCGGATGTCGACGGTGGTAGAGCACGCCCATACTCAGTGTCAGGTCGAACTGTACCGAGGAGGGTAACTCTTCGACTTTTATCGGCAGTACCCAGTTGCGCGCGTCACCCAAGAATCTTTGGATTGCCTGATGCTGCATACAAAATAGAATCGTTGGGTCGATGCCGATGACTTCCGATGCGCCAGCGTGCAGCGCACGCCAACCGAAGTAGCCGTTGCCGCAGCCAATGTCTAATACCCGTTGCTGGCTGAGGTCGCCCAGAGGCTGGCTGAGCCGTTGCCACTTCCAATCCGAGCGCCACTCGGTATCGATATGCAGATCGCCAATGCGAAAAGGCCCTTTGCGCCAGGGGTGCAGTTGTTGCAGTGCCCGTTCTACGGTTTGCAGGGTATTTTGGTCGCCGGTCATTTCTGCGCTGACCGTGTCTCCGTACGCGCGTTTTTGTGCTGCGGCTATGGGTAACGATTGCACAGCGCGTAGCCAATGCTCGAAGTCACCGTGGTAATTGGCGCTGAGTCGCTCTCTTATGAGGTGCAGTGGCCAATCAGGTAGATTTTGCGGCGTGGCGTGGAGATCGATCATGGACCCGCAGGGGACTCTGGCATGGCGATGAAAGACGCCCAGTTAAGGCATCTGAACCAGGTTGTACTTTGGGCAAAACCTGCTTCTTTAAAGCGTCGTTGGTGATCGTCCTCGCTGTCGACGCGCATAACGTTTTCTAGGGCTTGACGCTTTTGGCTGACCTCAAGTTCGCTGTAGCCGTTGGCTCGTTTCCAAGCTAAATGGGTGGTGTCGAACAACGCGTGCAGCGCAGCATCAGATTGGCAGATTTTTTCTGACACGATCAGTAAGCCGTCAGCGCGCATCTGTGCGCATAAGCGTTGCAACAAAGGTCGGCGCGCAGCGGGTGGTAAGAACTGCATGACAAAATTAAGGATCACCACTTTAGCGTCGGTGACGTCAAACTCAATGAGGTCGGCGCACTCGAAACGCGCGCGCGGATCGGTTGTCTGTAACCGTGCTTTCTCAATCATAGCGGGCGCATTGTCGACCCCAATGACGTTCACATCGGCTAAGTCCGTCTGCTGCAAAATAGCGAGCGTGGTGGCGCCCAACGAACACCCTAAGTCATAGGCGCTATCGCCGTCTGTTAGGTGCCGGGCGGCCATTAGACCGGTCATGGGGATGACTGTTTCGTAGCCGGGCACCGAGCGGCGAATCATATCGGGGAATACGGCAACCACCTGCTCATCGAAGACGAAGTCCGCGATATGATTCTGTTTGGTGACGAAAATGTCATCCTTGCTCATGCAGCGATATCACCTTGACCAACGAGCGGGAGCGGACAGTCTAGAGTCGCAGCGATGCCATGCAACAGAGCATGCTGATCTGGATGCAAACTTCCGTCAGCCAGAGCGACGGCCGCGCAGGCCTCGAGTAATTGCTGTTTCAGCTTGGGCTGCAATTCGCGCAATCGCCCGAGGGCGTTGTTCATTTGCTGGTGGTCGAACATCGCTAACGCGGACAATGACACCTCTAGGTCCAAAAGCGCAGCGCCTGTGCGATAACTCTCCTGAGCTGAAGCGCTTCGGTAAGCGATAGTAGACAATAGATTTTGCAATTCTGATTGCAGGCCACGAAAAGAACCGACACGGCCAATGGAGCGGTGAGGTCGCTCAAAGTGGGCGTACAACTCCTTGGTCATAACCCGGTGTAAAACCCATTCGAATACATCCACCCGTTGATCAAAAACAATCAGCTCCGCCGCGTTGGCGCTAAAACGTTTGTATTGCGCCAGCGACAGCTCTTTTAATGTGGGCATGGCCATTTCCAGCAGCAGCAGTAACTGGCTGCGCGTGCTCGCCTGCACCAGCGGCAGTAGGTGCTCTGTCTGCTCTGGCACGCCTGGTTCTGCCTGGGCGCGGATTTTCTTTAGCTGCGGCTTAGCTATCTCTGGGTTTGCATCTATCAGCATGGCGTAAATCAACCCACGCGCCTCGTAGGGATCATGAGCCGCCTTAGCCAGGGTTACGTCGCAGCCTTGCAACAGAGTCTTGGCGGCGCCGATTTGTCCTTGGCCAATCTGGCCAACAACGGTTTGCGGAGTATTGGGTGCCGGCCCGCTGGTGCCGGCAAAGCCAACGGTTCCTTCTTGAGCGCGGCCGCTGCCGCCATCGTTGATGCTGCCCTGCCATTGAGGTTCCAATGCCCGGATGCGTTCTTCCAGCGGTGGGTGAGTGGCCATCATTCGGCTAAACGATTTGATTTCGCCAAAGAACATGTGGCTGGACTCGTCAGCGGCTTTCGCTTGTATTTGTGAACCCGCTGCGTGGCCGCCTATTTTTTTAAGCGCGTTAGCGATCCCACTGCTGGAGCGGGTAAATTGGACGGCGGAAGCGTCGGCGAGAAATTCTCGTTGCCGACTCACCGCCGCCTTAATCAGATTGCCAAAAAATGTGCCCCCAAAACCAACAACAATAAGCCCTAAGGCGAGCGCCATCTGCTGCCCCCGCTCTTTGCTGCGACTGAAAGCGGACCCTCGCAATAGGCCATAGCCGATCATGCCGATAAAAAGAATGCCGCTGAGTAACGCGATGAGGCGGATGTTGATGCGCATATCGCCGTTTAGAATATGACTGAATTCGTGGGCGACAACGCCTTGCAGTTCCTCGCGGTTGAGTAAGTCCAGCGTGCCTTGATTGATGCCTATGACGGCATCGTCTTGGCTGTAACCTGCGGCAAAGGCATTGATGCTGGGCTCTGGAATTAAGTACACCGGTGGCACCGGTAGGCCTGCGGCAATGGCCATTTCCTCTACCACGTTTAGCAGTTGGCGTTCTTGCGGGTTTGGAGTGGTTTGGTGGATAGGCAGACCACCTAAGGATTCAGCAATAACTCTGCCGCCACCGCGAAGGGTCAAGAATTTGAACAGGCTGGCTACGGCGATGACCCCGACTACGCCGGTGCTGATCAATAGCCATGTCTCAGCTGGTTGCGCCGCTAGCGTTTCAGGACCCAGACCAAACCCCAAAGCAACGGCTGCTAATAGATTGGTGAGTATCACCAATGACACCACGGCTGCGAAAAATAAGAAGGTCAGGAGTCGGGTCTTGCTCCGCGCCTGATCTTGAGCCTGAAAAAAATTCATGCAGGGTTAAAACGATACCTTGGGCGCAGCTTGGATTTCTGCGGAGTCCTCGAATTCTAACAGCTCGGCGTCTGTAGGATGGCCGAATAGACTGGCAAATAATATCGAGGGAAACGACGCACGGTAGGTATTGTATTCTGTCACTTGGTCGTTAAAAGCCTGGCGCGAAAAGGCCACTTTGTTTTCTGTGGTGGTCAGTTCTTCGGTCAACTGCATCATATTGGTGTTGGCTTTAAGATCAGGGTAGGCCTCCATCACGACGTTCAATCGACCCATAGCGTTCGCGAGCATGCCCTCGGCACCGGCCAACTCTTTCATCGCAGCGCCGTCGCCAGGATTACCAGCGGCCGCTTCCAAACCCGCCATAGCTTGATTGCGCGCAGCGATAACCGCCTCGAGCGTTTCGCGTTCGTGGGCCATATAGGCTTTAGCCGTTTCAACAAGGTTTGGGATTAGGTCGTAGCGACGTTTCAGTTGAACTTCGATCTGCGAAAAACCGTTTTCGTGGCGGTTCTTCAGCGCCACCAATCTGTTGTAAATGGATACGACCCAAAAGGCCAATACCGCGACGACGACAAGTAGGATAATCAATTCCATAAGAGTCACTCGATTGTGCTTGTGGATTGTCCATACTGCGACTGTGGTTTAAAAATGCAAGGCACGGTGTAGTGTTTGGCGCTGACCATTAGTCCTGAGGTAGGGCCATCTGCGTTATAGTACGTCATCAGCAAAAAAAGGATGCACGATGACTGAGGCGACGGCCGCGGGTTTCAACAGTGCTGATTTTCGGCAGGCTATGGGGAATTTCTGCACTGGGGTAACGATTGTCACCGGCCTTGATGACGGATCGCCAGTGGGTTTTGCCGCCCAATCTTTTGTGTCGTTGTCGCTTGATCCGCCGTTGATAGCGGTATGTCCTGCCAAGTCGTCGGCCAGCTGGCCGCGCATTCGTGCAACGGGGAGCTTTTGCATAAATATTTTGGTCGCCGATCAATTGTCGATTTGTATGGCCATGGCGCAAACCGGCGCGGACAAGTTTGCGGGTATAGACTGGCGTAGCGGTCTGACCGGTGCGCCGATTATTAGTGGCGGGCTCGCTTACGTGGATTGTCTACTTTATGACGAACATGACGCAGGCGATCACACCATTGCTGTTGGCGAGGTCAAAGATTTTAGCCTAGTCAACGGGGATGCTCCGCCGTTATTGTATTGGCGGAGTGATTTTGGAGTATTTGGAGAGACGTTATGAACCTAAACAGTCGCGTATGCGAAATTTTGGAAATTGAAAAACCTATTGTGTTGGCCGGCATGGGTGGTGCCAGTTGCCCGGCTTTGGCGGCGGCTGTATCGAACGCCGGTGGTCTTGGGGTACTTGGGGCGGCCGGTTGTGGCCCCAATCAATTGCGGCAGTGGATTCGCGAAACCCGTGAGCTGACAGACCGGCCGTTCGGCGTTGATACGCTGTTACCGGCGTCGGTGCGGCGCGCCAACTACGATGACATGGAAGGGCCTACGCCTGCTGACTTGCTGCCCGAACGCAAAGATTTTGCGGCGGAATTTATGGCTAAAGAGGGCCTCGATCCGGTCGAGATAGATTTGGCTCAGAAAGAGGAACGAGACGGCCCGCCGTTGTTCACCGCCGAATTTTTTGAAGCGCAGATGGAAGTCATAATTCAGGAGCGGGTGCCGGTATACGCCTCAGGGTTAGGTAACCCAGGGCCATGGATGACAGAGCTGCGTGCTAACGGTACTAAGGTTATGGCCGTTGTTGGGGCTGTACGTCATGCTATTCAAGTGAAGTCTTCAGGGCTGGATATCATTGTTGCTCAAGGGCACGACGGTGGTGGGCATAATTCGCCTGTTGGCACCATGGCATTGATTCCGCAGGTTGTTGACGCCGTTGGCGACACACCGGTGCTCGGCGCTGGTGGCATCAGCGATGGTCGGGGCGTTGCCGCCGCGCTCATGCTCGGAGCAGAGGGTGTGTGGGTCGGTTCGGCGTTTTTAGCGTCTGAGGAAGCGAATATCTTTGATTTCCAAAAGCAAGCGATTGTAGATTCCACCGAAGAAGGGACCTCAGTGTCACGAACTGTGACTGGAAAACCCGCTCGCATAATTCGCTCGAAGTGGACCGAACATTGGTTGCGTGAAGATGTTGAGCCGCTGCCCATGCCTTATCAGGGAATGATTTCAGGTCCGGTTATGGCCGCCGCAAATCGTGATGGTCGTGGCGATGTCAATCCTGGGTTTGCAGGGCAAGGCATCGGCATGATTAAGGCGGTCAGACCAGCGAAAGAGATTTTCGATGAGTTAGTTTACGGCGCGGAGCAAGCGCTCTCACGTACAACCAATTTACTTCGTTGAATCTGCACGGTACCTAGGTCGGGTCACGCTCGCCCGACCTAGGGGTTTGCAAGCTCAGCTCGTAACCGCTTCTAAACACTCCCAGTGTAGTTCACCGAACTGGCCGTTTGGATTCACTGGTTGTATGCACACATGGTCAGCACCAGCGTCCATATGCTCTTGCACCCTTGCTTTGATTGCGTCCGCATTGCCCCAAGCAAAGGTCGCGTCGATGAACCGATCGCTGAGATCGTCGATGTCCTGTTCGGTCATTCCCATACGCAACCAGTTGTTGCGGTAGTTGGGCAATCGTTGGTAGATCTTAGCCACTGGCCGTGCCAGCTCACGCGCTTTGGCAGCATCGGTTTCGAGTATGACTTTTTGTTCTACGCACAATTTCGGACCTTGGCCGAGAATTCCGCGTGCCATAGCCGTGTGCTCGGGTGATGTGAAGTAGGGGTGCGCGCCATCGGTCTGCTCTCTTGCCAGCTCCAGCATTTTTGGTCCTAAAGCTGCAATTAAGGTGATCGGTGTCTCGGCGGGCGCAGGTCCGTTGTAGATAGAGGCACTCATTTTCTCTAAATAACTTCGCATCGTTGCGACCGGTGGCCCGTACTCGAGTCCGCGAACGCCCTCGACCAGTGGTTTATGGGACACGCCCATGGCCAGCGCAAAGCGACCTGCGGATTGTTCTGCGAGCGTTCGCTGCGCCGCCAGCATTACCCCGGGTTCGCGGTTGTAGATGTTGACTATGCCGGTCGCGAGATTAAGTGTTTTGGTGTTGGCTAAAAACCAGCTCGCGGTAGTCAGAGGGTCCTTGCCCACAGTTTCTGGCAGCCAGAGGGTGCCGTAACCCATTGCTTCGATGCGTTGTGCGGCGGCAGTAGCCTGATCGGTACTGATGCCGTCAAAGAAATACCAAACGCCTAGTTTTCCTAAATTCATATCGTTCCCCTTAAATCTGCTCGTATTGTCCGGACTCGCTCGCTTTGAAGCAACCGTTGGTGTCGCAGCGAACGGATCTTCGTGCCGACAGAAGCGAGGGTTAGTAGTAAACTAGTGAACGCACTCCGGTTGGCAACGCTGTGAATTCACAAGAACAAAAACACCCCCCCGACAGCCCTGTGGATCCGACCGATTTTTCATCCGATGCCGCGGCGATGGCCCGACCTTCTATTTGGCAACTCGCGCTGCCGTCGATCCTAGGTAACCTCAGTTACACCATTGTGGGTATGGTGCAAACTAAATTCGTCGGTGAGTTAGGCCCTCAGGCACTGGCTGCATTAGGTGCAGGGCAACGGATCTTCTTTGCTATGCAGGCTATTTTGATGGCGATCAGTGCCGGCACAACGGCGCTGGTGGCGCGCGCATGGGGCGCTGGCGACTACGATGAGGCCAGCCGGGTGACTATGGCGTCTCTGGTTTTGGCGGCGGCGTTTTCATTCGCGATCGCTTTTTTAGGCTTTTTCCTTGCGTCACCGGTGGCTTCGGTGTTTGGCTTGGATCCAATCACCTTGGAGCTGGCTGCGCAAAATATTCGCTGGCTGTCGATGTTTAACCTAGCGTTTGCTGCCATGTTTGTTTTGAGCGCAGCACTTAGGGCATCGGGTGATGCGTGGTCGCCGTTGTGGATCAGCGGCGGTGTGAATCTTCTTAACCTGCCGTTGTTGTATGTCTTCATTTTTGGTTATTGGGGTATGCCGGCGATGGGTGTCGCGGGTGCGGCGATTGCCGCTGGAATATCGTTTAGTGCCGGTTCTGCGGTGTTGTTGGTGTTATGGGTGCGACAAAAGTTCCGCGTGCGCCATGTCACGAGCGGATGGTGGCGCCGCGCACGCTTGCGCGCTTTGCTGGATATCGGTTACCCCGCAGCGTTAGAGCAGGGCGTCTTTCAGCTGGGTTTTTTCATTTTTCTTATGCTTATTGGTAATGCCTATGGCACTGAGGCCTTTGCGGCGTACAACATTGGTGTAAACATTCTAGCGGTGTGCATGACCGTAGGGTTTGGTTTTTCCATCGCCGGATCGACACTGGTGGGTCAGCATTTGGGGGCAAAAGATCCGGAGGCGGCGAGTCGCAGTGGCTGGCGCTCACTGTGGTTAGCGGTGGCGTCCATGGGTTCGCTTGGGTTGATAATTGTGGCGTTTGCTCAACAGCTGGCGGCTTATTTCATTGGTGATGACGTCAAGACCATTGAATATACGGTTCAGTTTATATACTTGCTGGGTGCAATGATGCCGTTACTGGCGGTGGAATTCGCCATCGGCGGTTCGTTGCGGGGTGCGGGGGATACCCGATTCCCGTTGATTGCTACAGTCTTGGGGTTGCTGGTGATGCGTTGCGGCCTTGCTGCTGTGGCGGTGTATTTGAAACTTCCGGTGTTTTGGGTGTATGCGGCGTTGGTTGGTGATTATGTTTTGAAGGGCACGCTGCTGATTTGGCGTTTTCGCAAGGGTAAATGGAAGAAGATCGTGCCCAACCCTGAGTATCAGTAGCAACCCCGATATTGCTCTACAGATCTGATGTCTGCTGCGCACGAATACTTGAAGAGGATGTATCGTTTCTGAACTGTTCGGCAGGCACGGGCTGGCACAAGGACGCAAGTTCGGCGGGCAGATCCAGATCGGATAATTCTACAAAGTCCTCTGCTAGACGGCGGCCGAAAACCAGAAAGCGGGTGCCGTGCTTGGTCATGTTGGCGAAGGCATTGTGCATGCGCGCGTCATCGTTGGCATAAAATCTAGGTTCTGCAATGCGGCTCAGCGTATCTGTGCCGAGGACGAATATCGCATTTGCAAATCGCTCGGCTTTTTGCTCGAAGTTGCTCAGATTTGTGAGCCAGACCGGAGTGTGCTCGAGTGCTTTCAGGCGCTCGTGGACGGTGAGATAGTCCAAATCCGGTTTATCTGCGTTGCGCAGAGTCATCTCAAATGCGCCACTTAGCCCCGTGATCTTTTCTGCAACCGCCAACATTTCTTGGTGACCTGTGTGAACGGGATTGAATGAACCTGGCAGCAGTAACCGGCCATCGTGTTGCTCTGTGCAGGTCGCGTAGGCTGGTGCTGCAAGCAGTGGTTGCCACGATGCTGAAGCCGCGTATTCGCTGGTGTGGAAAGAGCTTCGCGCTGGGTGTTGATCATTATCTAATAAGTTCAGTTCAATGGTCGCCCAAATCGCTTCGTTCAGCCGCTGTTCTTGGTCGGCGCGTGGATCTGCTTTGTCTAAATACAGGCTAAAGCTGGCGCTTTTTGACTCGGTTTGTATAGCCCAGTGGGCTCGAGTTTGGCCTTTTTTCTGTTCATTGCTCGACAGGCTTGCAGACAAACCAATGCCGAACGCCTGCTTGGCGCCGAGATCGCGCGCGCGCTGATACGCGCGCATCGATAACCCGCGGGCGGTTTGTGCAGAAGCGGCCTGCTCCGGAGCATGGCCGAGCAGCTCCGACAAGGCTTGTGCAGCGTAGGGCACTGCGGCCTCCAATACGGTATTCGACGCGCCGGGAATNGCCAGCAGATCACTCAGCAGCGGGCTGCCCCCACCCGTGAGATAGACCACGCCTTGCCAGTGGGAAGTGTGCAGGCGTTGGGCGCGCTCGATCATAGTGCAACTTTAGCCATTTGCATGGTCGTCGGTGAGGAAGTCCCTTACTCGTTCGACAAAACTATCTAACTGATCGTGATGGACCCAGTGGCCTGCATTAGCAAAAGCGACGACTTCAACTGGGCATTTGAAGGCTTTGGTTCGGCCGTCAGCTACCGGGTCGGAGGCCCAAGATTCCAATCCGCGAATTAATAATGTTGGACAAGTTATGTTGGCGTAGAGCTCAGCAGTTTGGTCAAAGGGAACACCGATGGGTGAAAAATTGCGCACGTAGTTGTCGAATTTCCAGCTGAACGTGCCGTCTTCGTTTTGGTTGCTGCCATGAATCGTTAAGTGTCGCGCTTGTTCCTCAGAAAGATGAGGGTTTTCGGTTTGCATGCGCTGGAAGGCGTCTTCCAGTGTTGGATAGCGTTTGACGATGCGGCCCGATGACTTGCGAAGATCTGAAAACCAGTTATGTAGCCGTTTTTCGGTAGGTTGATTGAAGCGTTCTGCAATCATCGAAGGAGGCGGTCCCATGCCTTCGATGGCCACTAGTTTTTTGACATTTTTTGGGTGCAAAGCGGTGTANAGCAGGGATATTGAACCGCCGAGCGAGTGGCCAATAATGGTGACCGGTGACATCTGCTTTTGCAGCAGCAGTTGCGCGATATCGTACACATAGTCGATTTGGCTGTATGCGCCGCCGACCATCCATTGGCTGTCGCCGTGGCCTCGCAGATCTGGGGCGATGATGTGGTAATCGTCGCGAAACTGGTCAGCCACCCAATCCCAGTTTCGGCAATGATCTCGGCCACCGTGAATCAGTATCATAGGGGGTGCGTCTGGGTTGCCCCAATCGACATAGTGCAGTCGTAGGCGTTGGGAAAAATAACTGTGCGAGGTTGGGCCGTGCATAACTCCGAGATTCCATGGGCTTTATTTTGTACCCAACAGTATAAGCCACCGCTCGGTATCGGTGGTTAATTAAAGCCGAACTGTTTACTCATGACGGCCTATCAACAAGATGTACGGCTCGGCGTGCAAAGTAGGCTTCAATGATAAAACCCAAGATCAGCACAAATGCAGCGCTGATGTGGTTCAGCCATTGCAGATAAAACAGAGTTTGCGCAGCCGCGTAGATGCCAATAACTCGAATGATGCTGGCGTAGGCCATGCCACTGGTTTGTCGCTCGGTCATCAGTCGACCATGATAGTAATTGCGATAGATGATAATCGCTGGCATGAGGCACATGATCAAGGTGACGTCGATGGCGAGGTCTGTGAGTTCGGTGGACAACCCCATGGATTTGTTCCAGATCAAATCAGCTAGGTTGGTTAGACTGAACAACAACATACAGCCCGTCAGGCCGCCACACACTGCGACCATAAAACGAATTTTGNTTTTCAGATCAGTAAAGCCAAAGGTAATGAAGAAGTGNCGGAACTGATTTGCCGCTTGCTGAAAGATCATGCTGAAATCAAAGGCGACCCGCAGTGCGGCAATGGCGAGCAGGCCGTCAGGCATCCGCGCAACAAAGGCAAATAAAATCGGCCGTGATAGCGCAAACATCACTCCGGTCGTAGAAACAGGGACGAAAAATTTGACCAACTCTTGGTACTGGACGTCAGTGTGCTCGGGCGTTTCAGGCAGGGTGTAAAAATAGTGATGGGCGAACAGGAGTAGTGTGATCAGCAAGCAAACAGCGAACGTTTCGGCGCCTACAACGACCCAGGCCGCTCGACCACCCAGCGCGAACCCACTTNCCAACGCGGCGATCACGGTAGCCAGATAAATGAAATTGAACACCGTGATCCAGCCGGTTAAGCGTGCCTGAGCGAGCAATCCGGTGAAGTAGTGGCGTTGACCGTTTAGAAAAATCAGTGGGCACAGCAAGAGTAAGTACTCTCTGACGCGATCCACTACCGCCGGTTGGATGCTGAAAATCAACTCGATGAGCCGCGCGCCGGTTGGCACGGTGGCCAGCAAAAACAGCGGCGTGGTAATCATTAAGCTCGCGACAACCACGAACCGCCAGGCGCGTCGGCTGCCCTGCTCGCTGCGCGCGTAGACGTTGGACAATTGGGCGATGAATTGCTGACTGGCATTGAAGAAACTGAATACCCCAAGAGACAGCGCCAAGATAGCCAGTTCGGTGACGGCTTCTGGGTAGCGCGCGAGGGTGGCGTTTTGGAATTGCACTGACAAAACCGTGCCAATGGCTGTGAGCGCTAGGGGCCAATAAAAAGCCCAATAGATGCGCATAGTGATGCAGCGGCGGTTGGGCTAGGGCGTCTTTTCAAACAGCAATTGAAACGTCACAGGAACTGCCAAACTTATACCGGGTAACTTGGCGATCGCGCGCAACTGTTCGACCCCGTCTGCAAGTCCCANCGGCGAAGCATTTAGAAGTACGGGCTTATTTGTCGTGACCATTACGCGGTTGTCGGCAAGTTTTACCGCGGTAACCTCGGTTTCGAGATCTGCAGAAATGTCCTGCANCCGCAGTGTGCCGCGAACCGATAATTCTGTCCGCTCGCCTACCGCTAACGCGGTCGCTGCGTCTAGGTCCATGACAGTATTGAAGTCAGCGCGCGGAAAATCCGCAACCTTAAACAACAAATCGCGCATGCGTTGATCGCGGATTTCGATACCCGTTTTCACACTGGCAAGATCTATGCTCAANTGGGCGCTACCGTCTTCTTTTACGGCACCGCTTAGGGTNTNNAAACTNTGTTGCTCNGCGATATGCGCCACTTTGATGGATATAAAGTTGAGCTGTGAATCTTTGTTGACCAACAGCCAGTCAGCATGTGCGTTTAGCGGTCCTGCGCATATTGCGCCGACGGCCAGTAGT
Source organism: Gammaproteobacteria bacterium (assembly GCA_002725095.1). Taxonomy (GTDB): domain Bacteria; phylum Pseudomonadota; class Gammaproteobacteria; order Pseudomonadales; family Azotimanducaceae; genus UBA4421. Next base: position 31,206 of record PBQQ01000033.1, on the reverse strand, counting down.
TTTGCGTAGTCGCGGATCGTCGAAGTCAGTTGGCAAATCATAGAACGTGTCTCGTAATGCAAAAAGGTTCCAAGTAACCAATCAGAGCGTGCGACTGATCAGTTCTTTCATAATTTCATTGGTGCCGCCGTAAATCGTCTGCACCCGTGCGTCACGATACATGCGCGAAATCGGGTATTCATCCATATAGCCTGCGCCACCATGCAGTTGCAGGCAGATGTCAATAATTTGGTTNTGTTTGTCGGTGGTCCAGTACTTGGCCATAGAGGCGGTGGCCGCATCTAATTCGCCAGCCAGATGTTTTATCACGCATTGATCCACGAACGTTCTCGCGATGAGAGCTTCAGTTTTACATTCAGCAAGTTTGAATTTGGTGTTTTGGAAGTCCAGTACACGCTGACCAAACGCTTTACGCTCTTTAACAAAATCAATGGTCATTGCCAGCGCCCGTTCCATGTCCACTACCGCCGCTTGTGCGATGTTCAAACGCTCTTGCGGCAATTGGGTCATTAATTGGACGAAGCCTGCACCTTCCGCTGCGCCGAGTCGATTAGTCGCGGGAACTCGGCAATCGCTGAAAAACATCTCGGAAGTGTCGGCGGCTTGCTGCCCCATCTTCTTTAGATTGCGACCGCGTTGGAACCCTGGCGTGTCGGTTTCGACCACGATCAGCGAAATGCCTTTGGCTCCTTTTTCCGGGTCAGTTTTTGCGACCACAATTACCAGATCGCATAGCTGACCGTTGCTGATGTACGTTTTAGCGCCATTTATAACGTATTCGTCACCTTCGCGAATTGCGGTGGTGCGGATGTTTTGCAGATCTGAACCCGTATTGGGTTCAGTCATTGCGATAGCACCGACCATTTCACCACTGGCCATTTTTGGTAGCCAGCGTTGCTTTTGCTCTTCGGTGCCGTAGTGCAGGAAGTAAGGCGCCACAATTTGGCTGTGAACTTGACTGCCCAAGCCATTTAGCCCNGCNCTAAGCTGNTCTTCCATAATGACAGTTTCGTGGCGGTAGTCACCGCCGCCACCGCCGTATTGAGTGGGAATTTCTGCGCACAGGAAACCCGCCGCTCCCATCTTGTTCCACGCGTCGCGATCGGCTTGACCTTGTTCAATCCAGCGCTCGTTTTGTGGCGCCAGTTCGGTCGCAAAGAACTTTGCCGCAGCATCCTTGAGTAGGCTAAGTTCGTCGGTTAACCANGGTGGTGTGTAGTTTTCGAAGATCGTGCTCATAGTGCTCTGCTGACTCGGGTTATGGGCGTCCAGCTGCCGGGTAGGGCGCTGGATAAACTTCAACTCGGGCATCGCGATTGGCTTTGCATTGGTCGGGCTGAGAGCTTGTTGAGGTTAGAATGTACANCTGATCGCCACCGATCATGCAGGCAAACGCGCCGCGTTCCAGNGTGATTTCGTGGGTCACTTCACCGCCCTCGATCTGACGAATGCAGTTATTGGTACTGGGCGATGCGCTCCATATGCCGCCAGCCGCATCTAGGCAGATACCGTCAGGCACCGCCCCTTCAGGCAACTGTGCCCAGACCCTNCGATTACTCAGATCGCCCTGACTGTTTAGGTCGAAAGCAGTGAGTTGGCCGGCAAAGGTCTCTGCGACGATCAAGGTGGCATCATCCGGAGTGATCACTGTGCCATTGGGGAACAGAACCTCATCGTCTACACAGCGCGCGCTGCCGTCTGGCTCAACTAAGATAAGTTCGGCGTTGCGCCGTGCGGCGCCGTTATGTAAATCGAAGCCAAAATTACCAACATAGGCGCGCCCGACCTTGTCCACCACCATGTCGTTACACAGCCCGCTTGCTAATTCGCTCAGATCTGCGTGGACGCTGATTTCGCTGCCGTCGAAACGCAGCAATCTGCGGCTCGACATGGCGACGATCAACAGGTCGCCGTTGGGCAGCCACCCAAGGCCTGACGGCTGGTCGTCGGCGAGTTGTACCACCACCTCAACGTCTCCGGACGGGGCGACTTTGAGCACTTTTTGGTCGTGCATATCCGACATCCACAGGTGGCCGTCGCGCCACCTTGGGCCTTCGCCGAAACACAAACCGTCTAATATCACGTTGCTCACTGTGCTAGTCCTCGAACTGGGATACTTTGGTTACAACAAGGCCTCAATGGCATCATTGAGTTCTTCCGGTGATGTCTGTGGGCTAAAACGCGCCACNACCTGTCCAGANTTATCTATNAGGAACTTAGTAAAGTTCCATGGAATATCGCTGCCGCCTTCCTCGTCTGCTTTAGCGGCTTTAAGCCACTGGTACAACTCGCATGCCTCGGATCCATTGACTTCGATTTTCTCGAACATGGGGAAGTTTGCTTGATATTTGTCGACGGCAAACGCAAACACGTCTTCGTTGCTGCCGGGCTCTTGGCCACCAAACTGGTTGCANGGGAAGGCCAACACGCTGAAACCACGATCCGCGTAATTTTCTTGTAGAGTACGCAACCCGGCGTACTGCGAGGTCAGGCCTCAGCGGCTGGCGACGTTTACCACCAAACAGGCGGTGTCAGAAAATTTGTGCAACGGTGTTGGCTCGCCGTGAATATCGTTCATGGTCATGGTGTAAAAGTCGGTCATTAGTTCTCCCAGTAGTAGCTGAAGTTCAATCGCGCCCTNAGGCGTTGTGTTGATGCTAACGCCNCTGAGCAATAAGTTGAATCCCTGGTTGAGTCTTTTGTAGGAAGATATGCCGGATTCAACCGAGACTGGCAGAGCTATGGGCTTGTGGTTACTATTGCCGGTCTTGGGGGATGAGATCGTGCTTACCTAAACGGACTTCTAAACGGGTCGCAATCTCTTCCAAAGACGCCGTTTGTCTGCTGTTGCTTTAGCCTCGCAAACAAATGCGGTTGTAAATTGAAAGAAAGAGGATGTGACTATGCGAGACGTTGTAATCGTCGATAGTGTTCGGACAGGTTTAACAAAGGCCTTCCGTGGTAGCTTTAACTTAACGCGCTCTGACGATATGTTAGCGCACTGTATTGATTCATTACTCGACCGTAACCCTAATGTTGGGGCGGACGAAGTNGAAGACGTGGTAGTGGGTGCTGCGACCCATGCGGGTGAGCAGGACGGCAACATTGCACGGTTGGCCGTTGTCTTATCTAAGCTGCCGATTACTGCGGCGGGTGTAAGTATTAATCGGTTCTGTTCATCTGGTTTGCAGGCGATTGCGATTGCTGCCAATCAAATCGCGTCAGGACAGACTGAAGTGGCTATTGCTGGTGGTGTCGACTCCATCTCAATGCGCACTCGCCAGGAGCCAGGCAAGGCGAACCAAAATCAGCGTCTGATCGAAGAAAAGCCAGAAATCTTTATGGCTATGGGTAATACCGCAGAGGTTGTCGCGCGGCGTTACCAAGTGACTCGTGAAATGCAGGACGCATACGCACTGCAAAGCCAGCAGCGTTATGCCGCTGCGGTTGAATCCGGCAAGATCGCTGAAGAGATTGTGGGTATGACTGCCACTATGCTGAAGGTGAACAAAGAAACAGGCGAAGAAAGCCACGAAGAAGTATGGGTCGACAAGGACGAATGTAACCGTGCAAATACGACGCTCGAGGGCCTAGCGTCGCTGGCGCCTGCATTCGAAGATGACGGCTCGGTTACCGCTGGTAATGCGTCGCAGTTGTCCGACGGCGCTTCAATGACGATGCTCATGAGTGCAGATCGTGCGGCGGCGCTCGGTTTGACCCCAATAGGCGTCTACCGTGGCTTTACCATTGCGGGCTGTGAGCCTGATGAAATGGGTATTGGGCCAGTGTTTGCTATTCCTCGTTTGCTAAAGAATGCNGGACTGAGCATTGACGATATTGACCTNTGGGAACTGAACGAAGCGTTTGCGTCGCAGTGTTTGTACTGTCGAGACGCGCTGAACATTGATAATGAAAAATACAATGTTTTGGGTGGAAGCATCGCGATTGGCCATCCCTTTGGTATGACGGGTTCGCGTCAGACGGGTCTGATTCTGCGCGAGCTCAAGCGTCGTAATCAGAAGTACGGNGTGGTCACGATGTGTATCGGTGGTGGCCAGGGCGCTGCTGGATTGTTCGAAGTCGCATAATCCAGGCCGTTACGACCTTTGTTGTCGATCCCCTAGGTTGCTAGGGGATCGTGCACATCCCTTCTTGCATGGGCTATCGCGCCTGATACAAAATGAAACTCGGAAGAAATTTGCAGGTAACACAGCATTCTCAAAATGCGTGTGCCCAATAGACGCTGTCATTATTGTTNNTAGGTAGCAGGCTTTTGTTAAATCGCACTTTACACACTCATGCAGTGCAAAATTTGAATGCCGTTCATCGTAATGTTGGGTATACGATGACTTGGTTGTTTTTAGTGATCTTCGGCTGCGCGGTGCATGCGGAACAACCGGCGTCCGTCGGGTCAGCGGCTGTGNTAGGGGACATGAACTACCGCGACAATAGCGATGCTGAACTCACTCATATGGTTAAAAATTGGGCGTCATTATCGCCGACCCAAAGACGCCTTTTGTTGTCTGAGATTCGATCTAGAATGAAATTGGCGAAAACGCCAGAGTCATCAGGAGCGGCTGCGAAAAATGATGACGCTCGGTCGAAAAACAATTTGGATCTTAATGAAGTTATGGCACGACAGAGCTATGGGCGCACTGTACGGCGACCCGATGGTAGCCTAGTGACAGAGACCGAGACGATAAAAATCACCCCGCGAGGACGCCAAGTCACTCGNCAGACCACCATTACGGCNGCCAATTCNGCACNCGGNCCGTTAAACCAAACGTCTAAGCAAGAGGCGGGTGGTGCAGATGTTGTTNGGCCCTCTAACGTCGTGCCGCCACNNCGNGTTATGCGGACTAAAATTCGCTTTGGCACTGGATTCGAGCAGCGTCGCAGCACGGCCGCTGATCCTGCGGCTGTTGCAATACAACCAGACACGGGCAAGAGCGTGCCGATTGCTGAGCCCCCGAAACGCTGATATGGACGCTGAGCATGCACATCTGCTGGTCGTCGATGATGATCCGGAGCTGAGAGAATTAACCCAGGCGTATTTGCAGCAACAGGGATTTGATGTTGCCACGGTAGATTGCGGCGACAGTATGGACACCTATCTCAATCAACATCAGGTTGATCTNCTCATTCTGGATCTTATGCTGCCAGGNGAGCACGGCTTGTCGATCGCTCAGCGCCTGAAAAAGCGTGAAGATTTACCCATTATTATTGTCTCGGCTCAGGGTGATGATGTTGATCGGATTGTCGGCTTGGAAGTAGGTGCAGATGACTATTTGTCGAAGCCGTTTAATCCCCGTGAATTATTGGCACGCGTGCGCGCGGTATTGCGTCGTAGCGGACGTGGTGAGGTGAGCCAGGAATCGTTGCCCGCAAAAGTTCAATTTGGCGACTTCAGTCTGGATCTAGCGTCGCATCGGCTGACGCAAAATGGTGTCGGTGTTTCGCTGACNTCTGGAGAATTCGACCTCTTGGCGATTCTGGTCTCGCATCCGAATAAAGTGCTGCATCGCGATCGCATTTTGGATTTGCTGACGGGAGCAGAACGATCTCCTTTTGATCGATCAATTGATGTGCGGGTAACACGGTTGCGCTCAAAACTCGAAGCTGACCCCGCTCATCCGTTGTTAATCAAAACGATCTGGGGCAAGGGTTATATGTTCTGCCCCAACCCGGATGACTGAATTTTTGCCGTTGCGTGCGCCGGCCTCTTTGCTGGCGCGCACCAACCTCACGCTCGGTGTGAGTTCAATGCTTATCGCGGTGATCTCAACCATAGCGTTGTATGCCTTTGTCATTGATCCAATTGCTGAACGTTCAGCGGACGACGAGGCGGCGTTATTAGTTTTATCAGCACAAACTTGGGTGGAGTTGCCGCCTGCTGCGCGCCCTTATTTTGAGCTCGAACTGGCACAAAANCATGACTTGATTATCAGTTCGGCCTTGCAGCAACTTCCAATGTACGAGGGTGTGCAGACGCCCATAGTGCTCTTGCAGCAGAAATTGCAAAACCGTTTGGGCATCGACGTGGTGTTATTGGAGGGTGATGATCTCATATGGGTGGAAGTGCCAATGGCCGAATATCGNCTGCAAATTGGCGTCGCACCTGACCGTCGGGACACTCAACCTCTGTACGTTGCCATCATCATTGTCGGTCTAGGTGCCGCTATTGTCTTCTTTACCTCCTTATTTGTGGTGCAGCGCGTTACCCGGCCGTTGGTTAAGGTCGCAAAACAGGCTGAACGTTTTCGTGGTGTAGAGAGTATTGAACCGTTAGCAGAAACCGGTCCGCGGGAGTTGGTGTCGTTGGCGCGTAATTTCAACACTATGGCGTCTGAGATATCCGTGTTGCTGGCAAATCGTACGACGCTTATGGCGGGGATTTCCCATGACTTGCGTACACCGCTCACGCGCATGCGATTAGCGCTCGCGCTGCTACCGGAGACTATTGATGGGGGGTTAATCCGACGCTTTGAACATAACTTAGAAACAATGGACGAACTGATCAGCGATGCGTTGCGCTTTGCCAAGGGCGCAAGCGAAAAAGATCAGGAGTTCGAACTGGTGGCGTTTGTCGAAGATATTCTCAGCACCTTTGAACAAGATATTGCGCTGAAGGCTAAGGTNTCTCGAGAGCATCGCGTCATTCTTGCACCCAATGCATTCAGCCGTGTACTCATTAATTTGATCGCCAATGGCATCAAGCACGGTGGGCGGGNCGCTTTAACCGTTCACGCCAACGCAGTGGTGGTTGCGGATAATGGTCCTGGTATACCAGAGCACCAGCGCAGCCAAATCTTTCAGCCGTTTTTTCGTCTCGATGGGTCTCGCAGTGCTGCTACTGGAGGCAGCGGGCTCGGGTTGGCCATTGTCGATCAACTGTGCCAAACCCATGGTTGGGCGATCGAGGTCAGCGACGCGGCCATGCGAGCGCCAGCGTTAAATGCAAGTGAGTCAAAGTTAGACGACAGTGCTGGATTAACAGGCGCAAGATTCACGTTATCTTTTGTCCCAAGCGCGCCAGAGTCGAGTAGTGCACGGGATCTCAGCTGACGCAAAAGTTGATACAAATTGTAACAAAAATGGCTTTTGACGTAATTTTTTCGAAACGTCGATTGGCCATAGTGGNGNCNGTTGGAATCTTTTGGCGATTTCGCAAAACGGTTTCTCCTAGAGGTTCTGGGTCGGAAATTTCGACCACCAAGCAGCAGAGCCTCCCTAAACCGCCGGTTTCCTCTCCAGACCGGCGGTTTTTTTTTCCTCGGTAAGTGTCTGCTTGAACCCGCTGATCCGCTTGCACCATTGCTTTATTTCATAAACGATACCGGCTCGTAAGAAGCAAGGCACATTGATGCAAAATACGCTTGAGTTGGACAACGTCCTATATTCCGTCATGGGCCCGATGGCGCTGGTCACCATAAACCGACCGGAAAAACATAACGCCATTTCTCTGGCGACGCTGGACGATCTACATGCGGCTGTAGATGCGGCTGCGGCAGACGATGAGGTTCGAGTGATAACAATTACCGGTGCCGGTGGTAAAGCGTTTGCCGCGGGATCGGATTTGGGCGAAGTCGTTGACCGTGATTTCAAAAAAGCGTTAGAGCCCATTGTTCAGGGATTGGCGGAAAAACTTGAGCGGACGCCAAAGCCAACTATCGCGGCTATAGACGGCATATGCATGGGCGGAGGATTGGAGGTGGCATTGGGCTGCGACCTGCGTATCGCCTCGCCTGGTTCNCGATTCGCCACTCCTGAAGGCAAACTTGGCATTATTCCTGGCGGCGGAGCTACAGCGCGGTTGCCACGCATTGTGGGGCGTGGTTGGGGTATGGAAATGATGTTAATGGGTGAAGCGATAGACGCCGAGCGCGCTCTGCAGATCGGGTTAATTACGCGCATTGTGGATGCGTCTGACCTGTTGGTTGAAGCTCAGCGCATGGCCGAGCACCTAGCGTCGTTTGCGCCTTTTGTACCGCGCACGATGAAAGCCATGGTGCATTTTGGCATGGAAGCAAGTTTGGCCGGCGCTCTGATGTTTGAGAAGTACGCACAAGGCGCGCTTGTGCAAACTGAAGATAAGCAAGAAGGGATCAGCGCGTTTTTAGACAAAAGAAAACCTGAATTCAAAGGTAAATAAGTATTCGAAAGTGCTTTGGTGTATTGATTTAATCCGTCACTCGCGTTATTACTCGGTGTTCGTTTAACAGGAAGGGGGCACTCATGGCAGTGAACAAATTTCCGGTGGAAGGCAGTCATATCATGATGTTTGCTCGTTCCATCGCAGATGATAATCAGATTTATTATGACGAAGGTTATGCGGCAACGACCGAACCCGGTCGTGTGATCGCGCCACTTACTTTTGCGCAATCTAGCGCGCAGTTCGATCCAGATTATTTTCTGCGCCCGAAGATGGACGAAGATTGGTTCGGATCGGGTAAGGAAGCAACCGGCATCAAACGTGAAGCCAGCAGTGGCGGCGGTGGCGGCGGCGGTGGCGGTCTACATGCCGAGCAGCATTTCGAATACCACCGACATGTAGGTCCTGGCGATGTGCTTACAGCCGAGGTAAAACCCGGTAAGACCTGGGAAAAGGAAGGTAAGCGCTCGGGTAAATTGGTGTTTTCGGAAACGATCACCGAATACCGCGATCAAAACGGGGAACTGGTCATTACTGCGCGTGGCGTCGGCGTTCGCACCGAACGTCCGGTAGATCAATAGGNGAACATCATGGCATTAGCAGCAAAAGATCTTAATGTGGGCGATACCTACACCGAGTGTTTGGTTGAAGACTTAAAACGCACGCAAATTGTTATGTATGCGGGATCCTCGGGTGACTATAACCCAGTGCATACCGATGAAAAGTTCACCAAAGAAGTGGCGGGTTATCCATCAGTATTTGCGCATGGCATGCTCACCATGGGTATGACGGGTCGCATGGTTACTAATTACGTGGGTGATGGCCGTGTTACGAAATATGGGGTTCGTTTCACAAGTCAGGTGTGGCCGGGCGACACGCTCAACGCGACCGCGACCGTTGATGACGTTACTGACGGCGTCGTGACCTTGAGTGTAGAGACCACTAACCAAGATGGCGTGGTGGTGCTGTCCGGTTACGCGAACGCTCGAGTCGATACGTAACAGGACGGTCGTTTAGTGCACAACCGCTGCTCAGGCGGCGGTTTACCACTTTTCTTTTGAGGTTCGAANGTCCAACTCAAAAGTCCAAGCTTGCCGTGGTTGGCGGTACAGATACACAAAGCCATCGACAATGCCGTCGATATTGATCATACCTTCCTCACCTAATTTTTCTGCGTATTCTGGAAGCCCACGTTTTATTTTTTCTCCGGCGATGGGTCCATCGACGACTACATGACCAACGTGCACGCCGTCCTCTGCGTATTCTTTGGCCATTGCTTGGGCTAAATTTCGCAAGGCGCCTTTTGATGAATTAAAGGCGCCAAAGTTAGCGCGACCGCGCAGCGAGGCGCTGGCGCCGGTGAACAAGAGCGTACCGCCGGTTTTCTGTGCTGCGAATCTTTTTACTGCTTCGCGGCCAAATAAGAAGCCGCCGAAGCAACACACCCGCCAGCTGTTAGCGAAGAAATCGGCACTCATATCAATNATTCGGCCAGGCGTATTGTTACCTGTGTTGTAGAGCGCTAATTCGAGGCGGTCACCGGCTCGTGCAAATAAATCCTCTGTTGCGGCCTCGTCTGTTGCGTCAGCGAGAACCCACTCTGCGCTGCCGCCTTGAGCGTTAATTTCGGCCACTACGGCCTCGAGTTTGTCTTCGGTGCGTCCTGCCACCAGTACATGTAGTCCCTCTTTGGCGAACCGTAGCCCTAACTGTGCGCCGAGTCCGTCGAGCGGTCCTACGCCGCTGACAATTGCGGTATTCATAATCGTTACTCCGAGATGACTTGTTTAAAGGGATGCACGGTTACTTCAGCAAATAGACCGGCGATGGTATAGGGGTCGCCCGCAGCGAAGTTTCTGGCCGCGGATAGATTTTCAGCATCAATAATTACAATGGAGCCGATTGGCTGTTCTCCATCGTCGCTCAGAATAGGCCCGGCATAACGCACGTCATTGCTGCCTAAATATTCAAGGTGATTTGGGCGGGTGTTTGCTCGCAGTTCGATACTGTCGGGATGGTCTTTAGCGATGATTGCAAAAAGCATGAGAATCCTCCAATGATGCGGCGCAAGCCTAACAGTCTGGCTATTGATCTAGGAATTTAAATGTTCGCGCAGGGCGGCGATCGTTTGTTCAAAAGGTTCTCTTGAACAGGCGAAAACCGCTGCCGTGCTGAAGAAGTCGTGCACTAGGCCGTCGCAGCACATCAGTTCGACGTCGTTTCCAGCGGCCTCTAAAGCATTTGCATAGGCGTTGCCTTCATCACGCAATGGATCGAATTCAGCGGTAACTACCAGCGCCGGTGGCAAGCGCTCTAGGTTGGGCGCGCGCAGAGGGCTGGCGTCAGCTGTTAGGCGTTGTTCTGGGTCTGGGCAGTACGTGTCCCAAAACCATTCCATTGTGGCCGTTTCGAGCAAATAGCCGCTGCTATTTTCGCTGTAGGAGGCACGACTCATTTCGGCGTCCGTTACGGGATAAAGCAGACATTGAAATGCGATGNGTGGNCCTGCNTGGTCGCGGTTTTGCTGAGCAACTACCGCGGCTAGATTGCCGCCAGCGCTCTCGCCACATACGCCGATCTTGCCATTGCCGTGTAGGGCTTGGACATTTTCTTGTACCCATTTTAAAGCGGCATAGCTGTCTTCAACGGCGGCGGGATAAATGTGNTCGGGGGCCAGTCGGTAATCGACAGAGACAACCACTAAATCGGCCAAAGTGGCTATTTCCCGACANACGGCGTCCGCAGTGTCGAGATCTCCGATCACCCAGCCGCCACCATGAAAGTATACTAAAACGCCAAAAGGGCCGNCGCCGCTGGGTTGGTAGATGCGTAGAGCAATATCACCGCCAGGCCCGGGCAGCGAAGCGTCGCTGACCTTGTGAATAGGGAGGTCCGGATTCACAGCGCGAGCCGCCCGATACAGATCGCGTCCATCCGCAACGGGTAGGTCGCGGACACTGGGTGCCGGGCCNGCAGCAGCGAGTTGTTCAAACATCGCTTGGTATTCAGTGGCTAATGGCATTGAAATTTCCCCCTTCGTCCATAGGATAAGCACTTCAAGCTACACGATCAGGTGGGCAATCTCTACCGACGACGCTGGATCACAGCTCTGAGATTATAAAAGCAATGTTACCGGTGCGGTTCGGTGCAAACATGGAGTAAGGCTATGCAGCGGTTAGACGCGGAGCAGGACGATCAATCGATCGCGGATGCAGCAAAAAACTTTAATCGACTCGAACACGTATTGTTGCAGAATCGCACCTTGACGCTGTTTGGTGAGATCAACCAAGACGTTGCCCGCCGGATGGCTGAAAAGCTATTGGCTTTGGCGTTTGAATCAGACGACCCTATCACACTCTACATTGGCTCCCCGGGTGGGCACGTTGAGTCAGGCGACACGATTTTTGACCTTATCCGCTACATTAAGCCGGAAGTGCGAATTATCGGCACAGGCTGGGTGGGCAGTATTGCAACGCATATTTATCTAGCAGCGGACAAAGACAATCGGTTCGCGTTGCCGAATACGCGATTTTTAATTCATCAACCCAGTGGCGGTTTCGGCGGTGATGCCGCCGACATAGAGATCCATGCTCGCGAGATCCTCAAAACACGAGAACGCATTAACGGCATTATTGCTGAGCGCACAGGCCAGAGCATTGATCGTGTCGGTGAAGACACTCAACGTGATTATTGGATGAGCGCTGAAGAGTCGGTGGAATATGGCCTTGTAGGTAAAATTATCAGCGATATAAGCGAGGTAGGCTAAGCGGCTTTTAAATAATCCGGCCGATGCGGCGCGAGAGCCGCATCGCCAGAGTACCTCGTTAAGTGTCGTGCGCGTTGGAAGGGTTTCGATGCAGCAATACGCCGACCCGGCCTTCGTGTAGCGCCCCCCAAGCCATTACAATCAGCGTCGCTAGCAATCCATAGCGAATACTTTCTACCCCGTATTCAGGGGCGGCTAGATCGCTGATAAAGCCNACGCCGACGGGCCCCAAGCCCAACCCAATGATGTTAAGAATGAACAAGTTGATTGCGGCCATGACAGCGCGCATTTCGACTGGCGCGAGGGATTGTAAGATCGCGAAGTTGGTGCCGATATAGACGCCACCTAATGCGGCTGGTCCTATAAACCAGACGATTGCCCAAATCGGATCCGCGGTTAGATAACAGAGGACTGCCGATGGTAAGTAGACGGCCGTGGTTAAACACACGATCCATGCCCGCCAACCTTCAGAAATGCGCGCCCATCGATCAGCAAAGAAGCCGCCAAAGAATGTGCCAAGGCCGCCGCCAATGCCTATAGCGAGAGCGAGAAACGTTCCGGACTCNGCAGTGCTGAAGCCATGCACTCGCTGGAAATAAACGGGCGCCCAGGCTATGGCCGCATAGCCGGCCATAGAAATTAAGCTGTTGGCGATGACCAATTGCCGGGTCGCTGGGCTGTTAAGCATGTAGCGGACTACCGACCAAAAAGGCGGAGCAGAGGGCTTTTCTGCCAAACCGTCGGCATAGCCCCTCGGTGGCTCGACCATCGTCATGCGCACGATCAATGCGATAATTAAACCGGGAACGCCGGCAACAACAAATGCCCAGCGCCAGCCTATCCATTCATTGACCCAGCCACCGATTAAATAGCCGAGCATGATTCCAAAGTTCACGCCAAGCCCGAAGATCGCCATAGCAGTCGCGCGTTCCTCGGGTTTGTACAAGTCTGAAATAATCGAATGAGAGGGGGGGTTTGATCCTGCTTCGCCCACGCCCACACCAATGCGAGCCAGCAGCAGTTGCCAGAACTGCCCCGCCATGCCGCAAAAAACGGTCATAGCGCTCCATAAAGAAATAGAAAACGCAATTAAGTTACGACGATTATGGCGATCGGCCCACATGGCCATGGGCATGCCCAGGGTCGCGTAAAATAACGCAAACATAAAACCGGTGAGCAGCCCAAGTTGCGTATCGCTGATTTGGAAGGCTTGTTTAATAGGCTCCTGTAAGATTGCCACGATCTGTCTATCGACATGACTGGCGGTAAAAACTATGACCAGAAGGAATAGGGTGTAGCCGCGTTGGCGGCTGGAAATCATAGTATCGTTCATGGTGGGAGTATGCGCAGGGGCATGGCGCAAATAAAGGAAAACCACGAGGAAATCTTTATGAAAATGGATTTTAATTTATTAACCGTTGNGATCACGTCTAGGGTCGCGACAGTAGTCATCGATAACCCACCAATTAATATTATTACTCTGCCTCTGTATGCNGAACTCATGCAGTTGGTGGAAGATCTACAACGTAATCCAGACTTATCGGTCGTAGTCTTTAAGAGTGCAAATCCAGACTTTTTNCTAGCGCATTTCGATGTTGAGGCGATTTTACAATTCCCCATTGAAGGTGACGCAGAGCGCAGCGCGGAATCCAATCCGTTCCATTTGATGTGCGAGCGGCTACGCAATATGGATAAAGTAACCATTGCGCAGATTGAAGGTCGTGTCGGCGGTGGCGGCAGTGAATTAGTCGCGAGTATGGACATGCGCTTCGGCGTCATTGGCAAAACCGTTGTTAATCAAATGGAGGTGCCCTTGGGGATATTGCCAGGGGGTAGCGGTACTCAGCGGTTGCCGCGGCTGGTTGGCCGCGGTCGTGCTATGGAGATCGTTCTTGGCGGTGAAGACCTCGACGCCGAGACGGCAGAGCGGTGGGGCTATCTGAATCGGATCTATGCGGCTTCGGATATTGACCAGGCGGTCGATACTTTAGCCCAGCGTATTGCGCGCTTTCCACAACCCGCTGTGCGTTTAGCAAAAGCGTCTGTGAACGCCGCGGAGCTGCCGTTGGCTCAGGGGCTATCGGAAGAGGCTTATTTGTTCTCGCGTCTGTTACGCACCGACGAGGCGCAGATTGCCATGCGCAAGTTTATGGCTATGGGTGGTCAGACTCGCGAGGGCGAGATGCGGGTTGCTGATTTGGTCGATGAGGTCACGCGTAACGACGAATAAGCAGCCAACCACTCAACNCATAAGCGCTGATCGGCAAGGCTACCGCGAGCGCCGCGGGCAGGGCGAAAACCACAGCCATTGGCGCGAACAGATCCTGCAAATATTTGAAAGTTAAGCCGACGAGCATACCCAGCGCTAAGCGTGGACCGAGGCCGGTGCCCCGCATCGGCCCAAGGACTATCGCCAAAGCTAACAGCGCCATGCCGAAATAGCTCAGTGGCTTAAGTACTCTTGACCACATAGCTAATTGATATTGGGTCGCCTGCAATTGTTGTTGATGTAAAAAATTAATCTGATCACTGAGGCCAAGCAGTGACATTTTCTTTGGCNCTAGAAAGGCCTGATTGGTCAGCAGTTGCGGAGTTATGGCATTGGCCCAAACGGACTGTGTGAAATGTTTAACGGTCGTCGCCTGCTCTGACAGCAGGGACTCGTTGACGTTGTACAAGATCCACTGGCGGTTCCCAGCGTCAAAGGTTGCAAACTCGGCGTCTAAACTGCGCGCCAGTTTTTGGTTTGGATCCAGCCAATACTGGCGCACGCCCCACAGGGTGCCTCCGTTATCGTCAGACATTGTTTGGATGTGCATGTAGAGTCGATCATCACGGATCCAAAAACCGCCTTTACGNTGCATCGCATCGCGCCCGTATTGNGCGTTCAGCTTAGCCACCTCTGCCGCCTGCTCAGCTTTCGGTGCGAGGTATTCGCTAAGCGCAAAGCTTAGGCTTAGGCACAGCAATAGGGACGGGGTAAGACCTAGGATGAGGCGAGCGGGGGATGTGCCTGCGGCGCGCAACGCAGTCAATTCACCTTGTTCTGCCAGTTGTCCGAGGGCCGCCAAATAACCAATAAATACACTGTATAAGAGCAAGTCGTCGAGGCGTCGAGGTAGGGTTCGCCATAGATAATTCAGCGCGTCGTCCAAGCCGTAACGCTCAGCGCCTTCCGCCAACTCGTCGAACAAGGCGAACAGCAACATCATGCTGGTCAAACTGGCGGCCACCAGTGCGATGGCCCTCAGGCTGCGTCCTGTTAGATAGCGGTCAATGGTTAACATGACGATTCGTGCTGGCTGCCGGTCAGCGTCTTGAAGGCCTGGTCGGTGGTAAAAAAGATCTCGCCACTGATGACCGCAGGTAATTCGGTTTTTTCAAGCTGCGCCATTAAGGGCCCTTTAATGTCGCTGAAATGCAGTTGGACGCCCGAGCGTTGCAGCTGCTGATTGATGCGCAATAGCATAGAAAGACCGGTTGCATCGATGCGGTTGACGGCGTTGCAGACTAATAATAAATGTTTAGTACCGTGGCGGCCGGCGACTCGTCGCAGCAGCTTTTCTTCAATTTTTCCGGCGTTCGCGAAATAGATATTCTCGTCGATACGTAGCGCGAGAATCTGCTCATGCAGTTGCACTGCGTAGCGCTTAACGGATCTGAATTGTTCGCTTTCTCCAAGTCGACCGACCTGTGTAATGTTTGGTTGACTGGAATTGCGGATGAAAAAACCGATCGATACAGCCACACCAGCCAATAGACCCAGTTCAACGCCAAGCCCCAGAACTAAGGCAATGGTGGCTATTTCCGTGATGGAGTCGTCTCGGTAAATGGTCCAGTTGGAGCGAATTTTGCTAAAGTCGATGAGCCCAAATACCGAAGTCATCACGATCGCTGCCAATACAGCGTTAGGCAGGCTGATAAATAAGTTGGCAGCAAAGATCAAAGTCAGAACGACAACAACGGCACAAACCAATGAGCTGGCGGGGGTGCGAGCGCCGGCAGCAAAGTTGACGCTGGAGCGCGAAAACGACCCCGCCACTGGATAGGCCCCGGTGAAGCCCGCGCCGATGTTGGCGAGTCCCAACGCCAGTAATTCCTGATTAGCGTTTATGCGGTCGTTGGATCGGGTGGCGAGCGTGGTGCCGATCGAATAACTCTCAACATAAGAAACTACCGCAATAATCAACGCAGCCGGTAACAACTCGAGCCAAAGATTCACGGTCATCGGCGGAACAGTTAACTGCGGTAAGCCCGTTGGAATCACACCAACCGTTGCCAGACTGCCGTCCAAGTTAAATGTGGTAACGATAAGCGTGGCGGCCATTGCACAAAGCATCGGACCGACGCGGGTCAACGGGTGTTGATGGGCGGCCTTTATGCCCAAAGCGTGCAGCAGTCCGCCGATCAACGGGCGGCTGACCAATAACAGTAGTAAAGCACTGGCACCAAAGGCGACGGCGTATGGGTTCATCCGCGTTAGATGTTGCAATAACCCTGTTATTGCTGCGCTCGGGTTTGTATTGTCGTAGACGGTAATGCCGGTGAGGCCGGGCAATTGGCTAATGATGATCAAAATCGCAGCGGCATTTACAAAGCCGTTTATCACTGGATGACTCAGCAGCGTCACTAAACCGCCCATTTTAGTGATGCGCAAAGCACCCAAAAGCAACCCAACTTGCAAACACAGCAGCGTCGTTATGCCGAGATAGGCTTCGCTGTAGCGCGGCGCGAGCTCGCTTACCGTTGCTGTGACGAGCAGGGCCGCCACCGCCACAGGGCCGACCACCAGCTGTTTAGAGCTGCCAAATACGGTGTAGATAACCATAGGCAATAGACACGCATATAGGCCTGATTGCGGCGGCACGCCGGCCAAAAGCGCGTAGGCAACGGCTTGCGGGATGGTGACCATGCCGACAATAAGGCCTGCCATAACATCGTGCCCAAAATCGCTGCGTTGGTAGCTGCCCATAAGCCCCGCGAGTGGGACGACACTGCGCCAGTCTCGCAGCCCGCGACGTATGCGTAAGCCTAAGCGCATGTCGTTTTGCGCCGAATAATGCGGAAGAAATGGAGAACTGCCATTGTCATCTGACAAGTCTATCAGGTGTAATTGACTCAAGTGCAAAGGCTGTTGTGGTCCATAGCCTGAACCCGCTAGCGGCTTTGCGTAAAGATTCTGCGAACCCAGAATGGTGGACAGGGTAAGCTGCAGTATTTAGTCGATATAAAATAACAGCTGGAATCAGGGGAAATTATGATTACAACGAAAGCGGCGGTTGCGTTTGCGGCGGGCCAGCCACTCAGTATAGAGACCGTAGATTTGGCGGCGCCAGCGGCGGGTGAGGTCCTTGTCGAGATGAAGGCGACAGGAATTTGTCATACCGATGCCTATACGCTTTCTGGCGCCGACCCTGAAGGTCTCTTTCCGGCGATTCTCGGTCACGAAGGGGCGGGTATTGTGAGGGAGGTCGGTGCGGGTGTTTCGACCCTCAAGCCGGGCGATCATGTGATCCCGCTGTATACGCCGGAATGCCGCCAGTGCAAATTTTGTTTGTCTGGCAAAACTAACTTATGTGGTGCTATTCGCGATACTCAAGGTCAGGGGTTGATGCCGGATGGCAGTTCAAGATTTTCGTTAAACGGCGAGCCGTTGTTTCATTATATGGGCACCTCGACTTTTGCTAATTTCACCGTAGTCCCGGAAATCGCGTTAGCTAAGATCCGCGAGGATGCGCCTTTTGACAAGGTGTGCTACATCGGATGTGGCGTAACCACTGGGCTTGGTGCGGTAATGAACACTGCGAAAGTCGAGGCTGGCGCCAGCGTGGCTGTATTCGGTCTCGGTGGGATCGGCCTGAATGTTGTACAAGGCGCAAGACTGGCCGGTGCGGAGCGCATTATTGGCGTTGATTTAAATCCGCAGCGGCGAACGCTTGCGGAACAGTTTGGCATGACCGATTTCATCAACCCGACGGACGTTGATGGTGTGGTTGAAGCCATCGTCGAACTGACAGACGGCGGTGTGGACTACTCATTCGAATGCATTGGTAATACCGATGTTATGCGTCAAGCGCTCGAGTGCTGTCATAAGGGGTGGGGTGAGAGCATCATCATAGGAGTGGCTGCTGCCGGCCGAGAGATCGCAACGCGGCCGTTTCAGTTAGTAACGGGCAGGGTTTGGCGCGGCACGGCCTTTGGCGGCGCAAAGGGCCGAACAGATGTTCCGCAGATCGTCGACTGGTATATGGACGGCAAGATCAATATCGATGACCTGATTACCCATACCTTCAATTTAGATGAAATTAATGCGGGTTTTGATGTTATGCATGCGGGGGAGAGTATTCGTTCAGTTGTGGTTTACTGACTTGAGTCAGCAATTTCAAATTCTAAGTTGGCTGAGCAGCCATTGAGGACAGCATGGGTCTTAAAGTAATTGGAGCCGGGTTTGGGCGCACAGGTACGTTTTCGTTAAAGTTGGCCTTAGAGCGCTTAGGTTTCGATAAGTGTTATCACATGATGGAAATGCCTCTGGTGCCTCATCATATCGAGGTGTGGCGTGCCGCGGCGGCAGGTCAGAATGTAGATTGGGAAACGCTTTTTTCCGGCTACCAGGCTGCCGTCGACTGGCCGTCGTGCAACTTCTGGCGTCAGCAATTAAAGGCGTTTCCAGACGCTAAAGTAATTTTGACTCGACGTGATGCAGAGCAGTGGTACGCGAGTGTTATGCATACTATTTGGTTGTCTTCAGAGCAGGGACGCATGGATCTCGCAGATGCAGATCAGCACGGCAGCGTCGAAAGCCAGGCCCAAGATCGTATTAAAATGGTTTATGAGGTGATCTGGGACGGTGTGTTTGGTATGCGCATGGAGAATAAACGGCATGTCATAAACTGTTTCGAGCGACACAACCAAGAGGTAATTAACAGTGTGCCGCGAGGTAAGTTGCTGGTCATTGAGCCTGGCGATGGCTGGGCACCGCTGTGTGAATTTCTTGAAGTGGATGTGCCGGAGAACGATTACCCGCGCATTAATTCGACAGAGGATTTCCAAAAACGAGTTTTGGGTACCGCGATGGCCAGTGGCGAATCACACTGACGTTCACCCGGTTACCCTGCTAGAAGTGCGCAAGCGCTGCGACAAAGGGAGTTAGAGGCAAAGACAAGACGAATGCGGCACACAGGCCGACAAAAAAAGCATGCCAAGTGGAATGATACGGTCCTTGCATCTCGTTGAACGTAGCAAACATTGCACCCTGCAGTGATTGGGTCGCGAGGACAGCAATAATGGCCTGGGCCACCGCAGCGATCAGGCTTAAGGTGATCGAAAGTTGTGGCAGCTCGTCGGGGGCGCTGGCGGTGCCGTCGATATAAATGGACATCGCTACCATAAGAAATACAAATACCAAAACGCTGGCGGCCAGTGTGTAATACGCCAGCTTGCGCATGCCCAACGCTTTGTAATTCGCATACAGCAGATAGCCGCCGGCGAGCAGCGAGCAAAAGAAGGTTGCAACGCCAATGGAGTGCATGGAGTAAAGTTTCGGTAGTTCCGTAGGCGTTGTTGTCATAGCGTTGAAGAATAGTGCAGGCGCTAGATTATACGCGGTTGCTGGGTATAAAACTGCGTGGACTGCTCAAACCAATGGGCGATTTTGAGCAACGCTAGGTCACCTCTGGGTTTGCCCACCAGTTGCACCCCGATCGGCAGACCATCAGAGCTGAAACCCGCTGGAATGGACAAGGTGGGTAAGCCAGTCACAGTAATCATGCAGCAAACCGCCATCCAGTCGATATAGGTTTCCAAGTCGACACCGTCGATCTGAGTAACCCACTCCTGATCAATGGAGAAGGGCGGTACTTGGGCTGCGGGTAAGGCTAAAACATCGTAGTTCTGGAAAAATTCTGCGACCTCAGCGTAGATTTTTGTGCGCTGCAGTTCTGAATCCAGCAACTGGTCAGGGGTCAGCGCAAAACCTCGTTCGATATTCCATATGGCCGTGTCTTTGGCGTCATCGCGCCATCGTGGAAGAGTGAAATCTAGGCTGCGCCCCAGAGTGCGTAAACCGGCCGCTCGCTGGGTTTGGAAAACCTCCATCGCGCCGGCCAGATTGGGGTGGTCTAAGACGACTTCGGCGCCGAGATCGCTGAAGACTTTAGCGGTATTTTGTATAACCGAGCGGACCTCAGGATCGATTGGCAGCGTCCCCAGATCTTCGCTAACGGCCACTTTAATAGGGTGATTGTTGTCGAGTTGGGCAGGCACAAGGGCATCAAGGAACTGTTCACCAGACTCTGGCAGTGTCAGTGGGTCGCTGGCGTCAGGTCCCGCCAAAATCGAGAATAACAGAGTGGTATCTGCCACTGTCTTTGCCATTGGGCCGGACGTCACCAACCGACCGTACCAGCCAAAACCGCGACTCATTGGCGTACGCCCGATCGAGGGACGTAGCCCAACCACGTTGCAAAAACTGGCGGGATTGCGCAGTGAGCCGCCCATGTCACTGCCATCCGCCAACGGCAACATGTCTGTGGCCAATGCCACCGCAGCGCCGCCGCTGCTGCCGCCTGCGGTTTTACCGAGATCGTAGGGGTTTAACGTGGAGCCGAACAGCGCGTTGAAGGTATTAGACCCCAAACCAAATTCGGGCATGTTGCTGTGGCCGATAAAGAGGGCGCCCGCATCACGCATGCGCTGAGCTAGGGCGCTGTCTTGCTCTTCGATTCTGGTCGCGAAGGGTTTGAAGCCCCACGTCGTAGGAAAACCGCGAACGGCGACTGCGTCCTTTGGGGCCATGGGTAAGCCATGCAGCGGCCCGCGCTCAGCGATCGGCACTTGGTCAGCGGCGGCGGCCAATGCCAATGCCTCTCGCTCATCAAGCAGATTCACCAGAGCGTTGACGGTTGGGTTTATGGCTTCAATTCTTGCGTACACGTTGCGCATTAAATCCACCGCGCTGACGGTGCCGCGCTGCAGGTCACGGCACAGCGTAATGGCGTCATCCCACAATGGGGTTGGCTTATTTTCAGGCACGGTTTATCTCCTCTAGCCATAGCAACAGTTCATCGAACACTTGCCCACGATTGGTTTCGTTGAACAATTCGTGGCGCCCACCCGGGTAGAGCTTGCTGGACACATTAAGCCGTGCTTTTTCATAGCGCCGCACCAAACGGCGAATGCCGCGCCCGTTATTGTGTACCGGATCGTCTGCGCCGCTGATAAAACGCACGGGCAGACCTTTGGGAATGCATGCAATGTGGCTTGCGCGACTGCTGCGACGTAGACCACTGAACATATCTGCCAAACTGCGGCTGCACAGCACAGCGCCACAAAGAGGGTCAGCCACATACGCAGCGACATGTTCGGTATCGCGACTCAGCCAGTTGAAACCTTGCTGATCTGGTTCGTCTGGAAGATTTTGGAAACGTTTGTTGTTGGCCGAAAACAGATTATCTCGGAGGATCGGACTTGGTGAATGGGGCCCCAGTCGCTGGCTGTCTAGGCTAGCCAGTAATTCTCCGCCAACCGTAGATACAGCAGGCAATGCACCGGTAGAGCCACTGAGCAAACAAGCCGCTAAGGTATAGCCAAAGTAACCAAGATACTGCTGNGCGAGCATGGCACCCATGCTGTGGCCGATAAGTATGACCGGTCGGGCATGNGTCNGCGNNAGCCATTTCTGCAAAAATNGCAGATCTAAAAGGCTACNTTGCCAGCCGTCGTAGCCCATATCNCCGGGCTCGCAGTANTCTGGGCGACTGCGNCCGTGACCTCGCAGATCGGGCGCAAGCACATGATAGCCGGCCTTATTGAGGGCNTGNGCCAGAGGTTGGTAGCGGCCGCTNTGTTCGCCCATGCCGTGTGCGATCAGTACACTGGCTCGAGCACGCGGCTGAGCAGCAGGCCAAAAGCGGGCTACTAGGCCGTACCCCATATGGCGGAACTCTAAAGTGTCGGCAAGGTCGCTTATGCTGCTCTCCCAAGTTTAGATCTATGGTTGTCGCTTCGGTGTCAACTTGCATTCCACCTTTACGGCCCTTTAGTGTAGAGCGCAAAGCAGCCTAAGCGAAACAACATGCAAGAATCTCAATCGGAATTCAAACAAGAACCTCAACAGGGCCTTGGCAATGGTTTGGATCGCCCTGTGTTCTTTGGCAGTGTGATTATCATTGTGTCTTTGTGTTTACCGCTGGCGATTTACCCCGAAGAGGGGCAGCGGATGTTAGGCAATGCCTTCGACTACCTGACCCATAATTTTGGAATTCTTTACCTAATGGGCTCTGTTGCGACGTTGCTGTTTCTTCTTTTTCTAGCCTTCAGCAGGTATGGCGACATCAAACTCGGCGATACAAGCCCCGACTTCTCCACCTTCAGTTGGTCGGCAATGTTATTTTGCGGTGGCATTGGCACCAGCATTTTGTATTGGGGCACTGTGGAGTGGGCGCATTATTATGAGAGTCCGCCATTTTCCGTGGTGCCGGGCACACCGGAGGCGCTCAATTGGGCCGTGAGCTATCCGATATTTCATTGGGGACTCATGGGTTGGGCGCTCTATTGCCTGCCGGGAGTGGCGATCAGCTATAGCTACTATGTGCGCGGCGCAAAATCTCTGCGTCTGAGCGAAGCGTGCGCGCCAATTATTGGACGCCAAGCAAATGGTCCGCTGGGACTAGTGATCGATTTAATATTTGTGATNGGGTTAGTNGGCGCCTGCAGCACCGGCATTGGTTTGGCCGTGCCGTTGATCGGCATGTGTGTAACTGAATTGTTTGGTCTGGATCGAGCGGCCTGGGGATTCTCTCTTGATTTGGTCGTGATCTTTGTTGTTACGGCCACGTTTGCCACCAGCGTTTGGTTCGGTTTGGAAAAAGGCATCAAGCGACTTAGCGATTGGAACGTGGCCCTGGCGTTCGTGCTCTTGTTTTTTATTGTCTTGATGGGGCCGACGCTTTTTATCGTTGAGTTGGGCTTTGAAGCCGTGGGACACATGCTGCAGAATTTCCTGCGCATGAGCACCTGGGCCGATGCGGCGAAAACGTCGAGTTTTGTTGAATCGTGGACCGTGTTTTATTGGGCCTGGTGGCTGGCGTTGGGTCCGTACATGGGAATGTTTATCTGTAAAATATCGCGCGGTAGAACCCTACGACAGATGATTCTTGGGTGTATTGGCTACGGCACNCTAGGCAGTGTGGTGTTTTTCGCCGTTTTGGGGAATTACGCACTCTATCTGGAACTCAATGGCATTTACCCCGTGCTTGAAACGATGAACAGCTCGGGTCCTCCGACCGCGATAGTCGGGGTATTGACCACGCTGCCATGGCCCAAATTGGTGTTGCTGCTGTTTACGATTGTCTGTTTGATTTTTGCTGCGACGAGTTATGACTCGTCTTCTTATACCTTGGCNGCTGCAGCCACTGACGAACTGCCCCCAACGGCTCACCCGGCTCGATGGCATAGAGTGTTCTGGGCGTTTTTGCTCGGTTTGTTACCAATTACATTGGTGTATTTGGGCGGTCTAAAGCCGTTGCAGTCAGCGGTCACGCTGGTCTCTGTTCCGTTATTTGCCGTAATCGTGCTGTTGACGCTGTCTTTGTATAAATCGCTGCGCGCAGATACACCGTTACCCATCCGTTCTTCCACGACCGCTGATTGAGCCTACGAAAACCCAGAGGTAAAAGTGATATGAGTCAACCGCCGCTGCATGTCCAGTCGCTGTCTNCTGTGTGTCGGCANTTNAANAGTGGNGCNTTATCAAGTTTAGATGTGACGCGCACTATGCTTGCNCGCTGCGAAGCGCATGACGGNAAATACCNGAGTTACGCGCGGATGCTCGCGGATAGTGCNTTAGCGGAGGCCCNAGCCTGTGACGAGGCGCGCCAGAATGGNGCGCCGCTGGGCGTATTGCACGGTGTGCCCATTGCAATCAAGGACTTGTTGTTTACAAAAAATGTTGAGACTGCAAGNGGCACTGANGTCATGCGCGATTTCAAGCCAGACTTTGACGCCACTGTAGTTACGCGGTTGCGTGCTGCTGGCGCCGTGATCATCGGTAAGACCCAACTCACCGAGGGCGCCTATGGTAGCCACCATCCATTGATAGCAGCGCCTGTTAATCCGTGGTCGCAAGACGCGTGGAGCGGTGTCTCTTCCTCTGGGTCCGGCGTGGCGGTAGCCGCCGGTCTTGCTTACGCAGCGCTGGGTTCAGATACGGGTGGCAGCATTCGTTTTCCCTCGGCGTGCAACGGGCTGGTGGGTTTGAAACCGACCTATGGAAGAGTAAGTTTGCACGGGGCGTTTCCGCTTGCTAATAGTTTGGATCATATTGGTCCTATGACCCGTTGTGTTGAGGATGCTGCGCGTGTTTTGGACGCAATTGCCGGGTTTGATGCGCAAGATCCCAACAGTGCTGAAGAGCCTGTTGCATCTTATTTGCCGCACCTGAAGCCACCGCATAACCCGATCACTGTGGGTATTGATGAAACCTATATCAGTGCGGGTGTGCCGGCGTCGGTGACACGGGTGCTTACCGATGCCGTCGCCGAAGCGGGACCTATGGTCAATGTGCATAAGGTAATAATGCCGGAGGGCTATCGCGAACTTGCAGAAGACTGGGGTAAAACCTGTGCAGTTGAATGTTTGCGCGCCCATACGCACTTGTACCCGGAACAAGCAGATCGTTATGGGCCGGGATTGATATCGTTGCTTGAGCTTGGTCGGGCTGTTAAAGCGGATGAGTATGCGCACTTGCAGAATATGCGCGATCAATTCCGCAGTGAACTTGATGCGCTGTTTACGCAAGTGGATGTGTTGTTGGCTCCAGCCATGCCTTGTGCCGTGCCGTCAGCCGCGCAAATGGACGCCGGTAGGTTGGATCCCGGTTCCGCTCCCTTCTTGTCCTTTACCGCACCTTTTGATTATTCCGGTCATCCGACTCTGAACATACCGGCGGGTATAGACGCGAACGGACTGCCGCAATCGCTGCAGCTCATCGCTGGACGATTTAACGAATCTGGACTGCTCACCGCAGGTGCAATGTTCGAGCGGGTATTAGGCCGCTTGGACTATCCGATGCCATAGAGGCCCAAGCGAATAGGTTTTTGGGTTGCCGTTTATCCGATTTTACGCACCATCAGTCGAGTAGACGTTGCTGGCAGCTCTTTTGGCAGTAAGTTTTCTACAGCAAATTAGGGAAACATGAGCGATGCGTGTTTTGAAGAGCATTTTCATAAGGGCTGCGATGTGCTGTTTTCTGATCGCCGCGCCATCTGTATCGGCGGCCGACATCAACGATGTAGTTGGGCTGTGGCGCGACGAAGGTTCGATTTTGTGGATCCAGCGAGACGACGCGACCCTGCAGGCTAGAATAATAGCGTTTCGGCCTGGTGAGCTAAATTATCTAGAGGGAGAGGAAGTTTCATGGCCATTAGGCACACCGCGGCGAGATGATCAAAATCCGGATCCGCTGCTGCGTGAAAGATTCATTATGGGTCTAAATATGCTTACGAATTATCGTGTTCAGGACGGCCGTTGGCAGGGCCAG
Organism: Gammaproteobacteria bacterium; assembly: GCA_002725095.1. Taxonomy (GTDB): domain Bacteria; phylum Pseudomonadota; class Gammaproteobacteria; order Pseudomonadales; family Azotimanducaceae; genus UBA4421. The sequence goes on along the minus strand of PBQQ01000033.1, from coordinate 5,748 downwards.
ATTTACGACCCAAGATCGGGAAATACGTATTCATCGACGATGAAGGTTGATCGCAAAGGCGAATTGCAAATGCGCGGTTACATCGGCATTGCTCTGCTTGGGCGAACGCAGACCTACCAACCTTTTGATCCCTGCTCGGAGTATGATTTAGTGGTTGGCAAGGAATTTGCCCCGCTCGCTGAGTGTGCATCGGATGGAACGCCGAACCACTGATTTACCTGCCTGGCGCAGATTGGGTCCTGGCGCCTCGCTTAGCGGCACACTGTGTCACCGAGACTCATTGGAGATCGGCTTTGTTCAGCAATATTGACGTAGACATTACCGAGCTACCGGCCACAGAGTCCATAAACTTTGTGCCTCTGGAACGGCGGTACGCTGTAGCGCGCTTTGTTCTTGCCACAGTTTGGACCACCCTTACAGGCTTAGTGGCGTCCGCGGTCGTCTGGTGGTTGTTACCCGAGACATGGCGTTATGGTCTCTTTGCACTGCTGTTGCTGCCGATTCTGCCGTTACTCACTTATTGGTCCTGCCGACGTTGCGGTTATGCGCTTAGGGATCATGATATTGCCTTGCGCAGGGGCATCTTTTGGCAAGGTCAGATCGTCCAGCCGTTCGTGCGACTGCAACACATTGAACTGACTAGAGGCCCAGTTGATAAGTATTTGGATTTGGCAGGGTTGCGCATTTTCAGCGCTGGCACCGGAACCGAGACGTTTAAAATCCCAGGCCTAAATTCGTCCACGGCTGAGCGTATTCGACAACGCTTGCTCGATGTTCAATCGACCGAGGGCTAAGTCTTTGCTGGAATCGGATGGGGTGGGTGACGCAGAGTGGTCTAAACTTTCTAACTGGGCGGTGGTGTATTTCTCGTTTCGCAGCCTTCGCCAAATCGTCACTAATGCTTACGCCCTCGCCCCGATATTGATCGCTACCCTGCGCGCGGACAGTCTGTGGGTGCCAGCCTTGCTGTTGAGCGCGGGCCTGTTGGTCATTGTTGGTCATTCTTGGCTAGTCGTCCGTCGTTTTGAGTACCAATGGTCTGGTTCTGGCCTGATCGTGAAGCACGGCATTTTTCAACGCGCACAGCTGGATTTGGAGTTTTCCCGCATTCAGAACGTCGCTGTACTTAGGCCGTTTTACTTTAAGCCTCTAGGGTTGGTGTCGTTGGCTATAGAAAGTGCTGGCTCTAGCGAAGAGGAGGTCACCTTGGCGGCTTTGGATGATGCACTGGCAGAACCGTTGCGTCAGCGGATAGCGCAAGCTCGGTCAGAAGCCCAAGGTCTGCATCCCGAGCCAGATACACCGGCCGCCCCCCTATTGATCGAGCGCAGTTTTCGAGATTTGGTCCTGCATGGTCTTAGCAGCAATCAAGCGTGGTTGGTTTTGGCGGGGTTGCTGGGTGTCTACAGCCAAGTGCCGCAATCGTTAAAAATTGGCGCGGAATCGATACTCGCGCTAATGCCGGAGAGTGTTTTGGAGTCCACGGGCGCGCAGATTTTTCTCGTTGGATTACTGCTATCCGCTATTGGTCTTATTCTGATGCTGGGCTTGTCGGTGCTGGCGTCATTATTCATTTATGCGAATTTCCAGCTGCATCGGGTTCCAGAAGGTTTTACCGTCGGCCACGGTGCGCTCAGTCGACGAGAGTTAACTGTGCGGCAACGGCGCATCCAATCCGTGGTCGTACAGCAAAATTGGATTGCGAGGTATTTCTGCCGATTTAATGTGAAATTTGAACAAATCAGCCATGGTCAAGGTGGCGCGGACGGCGAGCAAAAATTGTTGGTGCCCGCGGTGACCATGACGCAAAGTCAAAGCCTAGTAGAATCTGCCCTCGACTTTTCGCAGGCATCGCTCGAGGCCGAGTCCTACGGTCGAGTGAGTGCTCTGTATCTGCGTAAGCGCTTGTATTGGTTGGCGTTGATGTTTCTTATAACGGTGCCGGTAACGGTAATGAATTTTTCTCAATGGGTTTTGTTGGTTCCGAGTACGGTTCTGGCGTGGTTAGGTTGGGCAGCCTACCGCGGCTGGCAGATACTGGGTGTGGCGGTGCATCAAGACCATTTGATCCTCCGCAGCGGGCTAATAGGGCGTTCTTATGTGGTCGTGCCTTTGTCAAAGGTGCAGCGTGTAAAGACTACGCAGACGCCCTTAATGCGACGCCGACGGGTTGCGCATTTACGTTTGGCATTGGCGTCGAGGGTGGTTACTTTGCCCTATCTGCCGGTACAAACGGCACAGCAGTTGGCGGATTACGCCTTATATTTAGTGGAGGCGCGTCCGAAGTCATGGATGTAGCGACAAACCAAGAGGGTATTTATGGATCCGGTTAGCCAAGGCGCGCTGGGCGCAGCGCTGGCGACGGCTACTCAGGATCGCAAAAAGCAGCTATTTACCGTGGCGTGGCTCGGCGCGCTCGCGGGTATGGCGCCCGACTTAGACGTGCTCATTCAGTCAGGTACGGACCCGTTGTTGTTTCTTGAGTACCACCGCCAGTTCAGCCACTCCTTAGTGTTTATTCCGCTCGGTGCGTTGTTGGTGGCCTGGCCGTTGTATCGTATTGCGCGTAAATCGTTGTCTTGGCGGCAAACGTATCTTGCCTGTCTAGCCGGCTATGCCACCCACGGTTTGTTAGACGCATGTACGTCCTATGGCACGCAATTGCTCTGGCCCTTTAGTGATGTGCGCATTGCGTGGAATAACTCTTCTATTGTTGATCCGTTGTTTACGCTGCCGTTGTTAGCGCTGGTGGTTACTGCTGCAATGCTGGGCAAACGTATCTTGGGCATCGTAGCCATGGCTTGGGCGCTGGGTTATCTGGCGACCGGTTGGATTCAACAGGAACGCGCTACGGCTATTGCTGAGAGGCAAGCGCAAGCGCGTGGACATACGCCCGAGCGGCTATCGGTAAAGCCGAGCTTTGGTAATGTCATGCTGTTTAAATCGATTTATGAAAATCAGGGCGTTTATTATGTTGATGCGGTGCGTGTGGGTCTGACAACTCACTGGTGCAAGGGTTCAAGCATCGCTCGCTTCGATAAAAACAAGAGCTTTTCTAAGCTCGCGGTGGACAGCCAGCACGCTCAAGACATAGAGCGCTTTCGCTGGTTTTCGGATGATTACTTGGCTCTGGACAAGTTTGGCAGAATTATCGATATGCGTTACAGCATGGTGCCGGATTCCATCGATGCCATGTGGGGTATAACTGTGGACGTTACGAATCCAAGTGATCATGTTGGTTGGTGGGCCTCGCGCCAGTTGGGGCCTGAGCAGCGCGCGCATTTCGTCGACCTGTTGTTAGGTCGGGGTTGTCAGGAGGTATCAAAGTGACGACAGAGAATAATGATTTATTAAACGCGGCGTCGGTTGTGGGTCCAGTGCTAATCAGCCGAGGGGAAAGCATCACCGTCAGCGAAACGTCAACGGGTGGTCTAATCGGCGCCATGTTGCTGGCTGTGCCAGGAGCCTCTGCCTACTTTAAGGGCGCAACAGTGCCCTATTCATTGCCAAGCCGCAGACAGTGGTTAGATATGAATCGCCACACCGTCGCAGATCTCGAACCGATGTCCGAAGCCATGGCTATGCGTTTTGCGCAGATAGCCCAAGCGCAAATGGACAGCACTTGGGGTATCGCAGAACTGGGCATTGCGGGGCCCACGGGTGCGCCGTACGGTGTTGCAGCAGGCACCAGTGTGATTGCCGTTTCTGGGCCGAACTCGCTCGCGACCACGGTTATCACAGGCCATAACGACCGGCAGAGCAATATGCGGCACTTTGCTGAAGCGGCGATTGCGCTGCTCGCGAGCGCGCTGGAACTGGACTAAACCCAGCGTCGCGTGCGCTGTTGGTATTCGTGGTAGGCGTGGCCAAAGGTTTTATGCATTAACGCCTCTTCGCGGCGCACGAAGCTGTAGCGGACAATGAGTGCGAACATCATGACGATCAGCCAGGCGTAGCCGCTGCTCATCAAGACAGCTAGCCCTCCGAGCGCCACAATCATGCCCAAGTACATTGGGTTACGGCTGAAACGAAAAACGCCGTTTGTCACCAGTGCCGATGATTTGGTGAGCGGCACGATATTGGTTTTTGCTCGAGCAAACTGTCGAACGGCATAGAGCATAAGCGCTGCCGCGAAGGCGATATCTAGCAGCCCCAGATAGCGCCACGCACCAAGATCGACTGGGTCCCTTACATATAAACCCAGATAAATAATCGCGGCGGCGCCGATCACGGCGTAGTGGGGTGGCAATAGTTTTGGCGGTGTGAATTCGGTTTCGCTCATGGGATTGTTAACCGTGTGGGTCAATGATCGAATTCAAGGATAGCTCGGCCGCTGATTTTTCCTTGTTCTAAGGCCTTAACGGCCTCATTTATCTGATCGATGCTATACCGAGCGGTAACCATAGCGTCGAGATCCAGATCGCCGTTACTTTGCCATTCAAGGAACTTTGGGAAATCGTGGTCTGGCGCGCACGATCCGCCAATACTGCCAACAAAACGCTTTTCGTTGATCAATATGTCCACGGCGTTCAATTCGACCGGCGTTGTGGGGACCCCGACCAGTACAGCGGTGCCACCCTCGCGAGCGCCGAAGTAGCCGCCCCGGCAAGCCGGCACAATCTGCTCCATGGTTTGGCGAATACCGATACAGTCGAACGCGTAGTCCGCACCCGCAATAGGATGGCGTTGGATGTCAAACTGGTCGGGTTTTGTGGTCAGTGCGTGGATGGCTGCGACCGGGTCCTCGTCGCCCGCATTGATACCGTGGGTAGCGCCGAACTGTTTGGCAAAAGCAAGTTTCTGGTCGTCAAGATCTACCGCAATAATTGGATCAGCACCGGCCATACGGGCGCCAACGACCGCCGACAGCCCCACGCCGCCGACACCGAAAATCGCCACGCTCTCGCCTTTTTGTACCTTCGCAGTATTGATTACGGCACCGGCACCGGTCATCACCGCACAGCCGATTATGGCGGTAACGTCTTTGTCGACGTTTGGATCGACCTTCACTACGTATTGTTGGTCAGCGATGGTGTGATCAGCCCAGGTAAAGACGTTTTGTGACTTCGCGAGGCCCTCACTGACTTCTAGCTGCGCCGCCACCGGTGGCTTGGTCTCGCTTTGTATGTTCCTCGGTACCCAGGTCACCATGACCATATCGCCCGGCGCCACGTGTTTAACAGCGCTTCCGACTTGGCTCACCACGCCAGTTGACTCGTGGCCCAAAACGACAGGGCTCTGGCGTGGTGCATGAATTTGATGCAGTTGTGAATGGCAAATCCCAGAGGCAAACTGTTTGACCACGACCTGCTCGGCACTTGGTTCCGGTAGCTCCAGAGTTTCAATTTTTAGTTCTGAACTCTGTTGTGGCAATACCACCACCCGAGCTGTAGTTGTCATCCGTTCTCTCCTGTTGCTGAGCCTCTCCATCATCCTAGTGCCTATGGCGAAGATCAATGCTGTATGGTGCGGGTGTCACAAACACAGTTTCTGGGGGACATCATGAAATTGTATGAATCACCTTCTCCGAACGCGCGTCGCGTGCACATTTTTATGGCTGAAAAAGGTCTCGAATGTGATCGGATATCGGTCGACATCCGTGCAGCGGAAAACCTGTCAGCAGAATACCTAGCTAAGAACCCGGGCGGTCGGGTGCCGATGTTGCAACTGGCGGACCGCACCTGCATTGGCGAATCGGTGGCGATATGTCGTTATATGGAATCCTTGCAACCGGAGTCATCATTGTTT